>CAIWVP010000111.1 GCA_903916195.1 uncultured Verrucomicrobiota bacterium
ATCACGGCCGAAGCCGTGGACCCCTCGGGCATCATCCTTTCGGCGGGCTTCTACGTTGATGGCGAACTCATCGGCACCGCGACGCACGACCTGTATCTGCCCTGCATCGATCCGCCTTGCCCGCGGCATGATCCTCTCCCCGCGCCGCCTCCGCCGGGCACGCCCATCCAGCTCACGGCGACCTGGAGGAGCTTCACCGAGGGCAAGCACACCATCGAAGTCCGTGGCACGAACCTCGCCGGGACCGTCGTCGTCTCGCCTGCCGTGCGGATCGCGGTCGCCCGGCCGCTCAAGTCCTCGATCACTTTCATCACGCCGAAGGAAGGGGAGATCTTCCCGAACCCGGGCCCGGTGGCGATGGAGGTCGCCACTGTCGATCCCGACAGCGAGATCCGCCGCGTCGAATTCTACGGCGACGAGAAGCTGCTCGGTGTCGCGGAGATCCTCACCAAGGATGTCAGCATCCCGGGTCGCCCGCGCCAGCTCCGCTTCACGTGGACCCACCCGCCCGTCGGCGCCCATATCCTCTCCGCCCGCGGCAAGGACGCCGCGTCCCGGTTGGTGACCTCCGCCCCGGTGACCATCCACAGCGGAGCCCCGAAGCCTGCGAGCTTGGTCATCGTCGCGCCGCTCCAAGGCGACTCCGTCCTGCTCGGCAAGCCCGTCACCATCGACACCATCGGACAGGATCCCGGCTCGCTGGTCAGCACGGTCGAGTTCTTCGTGGACGGCTTGAAGGTCGGCGAGAGCTGCTTCCTCTGCGTGGCGAAAGGCGTCTTCCCTCCTGGCACGCCGTTCCACAACGCGTTCTCCTGGACTCCCGGCAAACCCGGGAAGCACACGATCACGGCGGTCGCCCACTCCGGAGCGGAAACGTTGACCAGGTCCGAGCCGGTGACGGTGGATGTGGTGTCCGAGATCCCCCAACCGACGCTCGTCATCACCAAGCCGGCGAGCGGTGCGACGGTCCGACCTGCTGCCGACACCGAGGTCGTGGCCGTCGGGGTAGGACGGTACGGCGGAATCACCGACGTGGAGCTGCTGCTCGACGGGAAGCAGCTTTCCACATCGAGCATCCGCTTCATCCGCGCCCCGGGCGCCGATGAAGCCGTGACCCACGTGTTCTCCGTGCGCATCCCTGCTGGAAGCCACGTGCTCACCGCGCGCGACCTGAAGGACAAGATGGTCGTCTCCGCGACGGTGAAGGTGCTTTCCACCGTGTCGCCGACGCCGGCCATCCTCACCTGGGTGCAGCCGGCGGACGGCGAGACCTTCGCCGCCGGGACTCCGGTCGGGCTCGCGGTCGAGGCGGTGGATCCGGGCGGTCTGGTCCACCACGTCGATTTCTACGCCGACGGGCAGCTCATCGGTGGCTCCGATTTCAGCTGCCCGACCTGCAAGTTCGCGCCGGGCGCGACGATCCCGCACGGCTTCGTTTGGACCGGCGCCGCGGCCGGCCGGCACGAGCTCGTCGCCAGGGGCAAGGATTCTGCCGGCCTCGAGGTCGCGTCCAAGCCGATCGTGGTCGCCGTCGTCGCGCCGCGCATCGTCGCGGAACGCGTGCTTCCCGCGGTCCTGCCGTACAATTCCAAGTTCACCGTGAGCATCACCGTGAAGCCGGCCGCCGGCGTGCGGAACCACGTCGTCGAGGACCATCCGCCGTTCATGTCCCGCGGCGGTGTCCAGCCGGTGCCGGCCCCGCCGCGCTGGACCGTCTCCGCGGTCGGCAACAACGGCGTGTACGATGCCGTCAACGGCGCGGTGAAGTTCGGTCCGTTCTTCGACGACAAGCCGCGCACGCTCACCTACATCGTCGTGACCGACGCCGTCTTGGCCGAGAGGGCGACCTTCTCCGGCAGCGTCGTCGCCGACGGCGCCGTCTCCGAGATCGGCGGCGACACCGTGATCCACGGCGACATCCGTCATCCCGCGGACATCGCGCCGGCCGACAGTGTCATCACAGCGTCCGAGCTCACGGCCTACGGCGCCGCGTGGAAGGCCGGGAAAGCGTGGCCCGGAGTCTCCGGAGCGATCCCCATGGACCACGTCACCCGGGCCGGAGCCTTGTGGCGCGGCGGCGAGCACTATCGCTTCGATCCGGACGCCGGTCCGGCGCCGCTCTGCTGGATCAGCGCTCCGCCGCTGGTGCCCGGCGCGAAGCCGGCCGGCGCCGATCGGCTCGGCCAAGGTTTCCTCGGTGTGGCGCTCCGCTCGGTCGACGCCTCGGTGGTCTCGCTGCGCGTGCTGTTGCCGCCTGGTGTCGATGCCTACGCCGCCGAGGAACGGGTCGGCGCCGAGCCGTCGGCCATCAGCGACGGCGGGACCTATGATGCCGAGGCCGGCGTGGTCCGCTGGGGACCGTTCGTCGATGGACAGCCCCGCACGTTGACCTATCGCATCGGGACGGCAGCGGTCGCGGCGGCGCCGAAAGGCTCCGTTTCGTTCGACGGCGTGAGCGCCCAGGTCGGGACGTCGGGGGCGGTGAGACTCCCCGTCGGTCCACGGCTCTCGCACATCGGCGACAACGGCGACGGCGTGATGCAGATCGTGGTCGAGGACGACTCGTTCAGCGACACGTCGGCGTTTGAACTGGAGACGAGCACCGACCTGCGGACGTGGAGATCCGGCGGCTCGTTCGTGAACGGTCCGGGCGCGGCCTTCATCCGCGAGGAGGCATCGGCGACCGACGGCCCGCGGTTCTACCGGGCCAAGCGCGTCCGCTGATCCGCATCAACGCGCGAGCAGACGGAAGTAGCGGGTCGCGGCCGGCGAAGCGGGGATGTCCAGATCGTGACCGGCCGCGACTTCGTGGCCGGAATCGGTCCACAGCGCCAGATCCTCGGAGAACTGGAGCCGGTAGGTACGGCCGGGTTCGCTGGCGAGGACGCTGAGGGTCGATCCCCCGGCGCCGGGTCCGCTCCGCACGGAGATCCGCGGAGCGGGAGCGGGCTGGAAGAGATCCGCCAGATCGGTCGCTTCCGCCGCGTCGCCCAGGAACGGCCGTACGCCGAAGATCTCCTGGAACGTGCGCAACGTGGAGCTGTGGGTGTAGCGGACGGAGTTGTGGTAGCCGCCGCCTTTGCCGAGCGGCGAGAGCGCGATCATGCCGATCGGCCCGTCGTGCGTGGGTTCGTCCTTCGCGCCTTCGTCGCCTTCGTCCCACACGATGAAGACGGCCCCGCGGTCCTTGTAGGCGTCGGACGCGAGGATCCCCGGCAACATCGAGCGCAGCCACCGGTCGCCCTGGAGGCGGGTGCTCTTGGACCCCGCCGCCAGGTTGTGCATGTCGTTGGTCAGGTTGGGGGTGATGAAGTTGAAACGCCCGACGCGGCCGGAAGCGAGGTCGCCGGCGAGCTCGGTGAAGGGCCGGATGTGGTTGGTGCAATAGCGCAGGTCGGTGTTGATACCCTTGAAGAACATGAACGGATTGTGCCGCACCGCGTAGTTCCCCTTGTCGACCTTCGGGATGTCCTTTCCGGAGATGCCCTCCTGGTAGGCACGCCACGGGATCCCGGCGCGGTCGAGCTGGAAGGCCAGGTGGTCGTTGGAGTCGACCTCGTTCACCGAAGGCGGTTTGTCGGTCTTGATCCCGAAGTTCGTCCCGGCCACGAGCCAGATGTAGTTCGGCTCGCTCGGATGGAGACCGGGAGGCGTGGAGTAGTTCTCCGCGAACGCGGCGCGCGGGAGCACCTCCTGGTTGATGTACGGACAATGGTTGCTGTCGCGGATGTCGATCCAGTCGTGGTTCTCGAAGAGGATGAGGAACACCGTCTTGATCGCCGGCAGCTCGGCCCTCGCGGCCGGCAAAAGCAACTCCAGGAGGGCCGCGAAGACGACCGGCCAGCGGAGGGATGAGGTTCTCATGATGTCTGCGCGCCGGGTCCGCGGTCGACCGACCACGGACCGGAAGGCATTGCGGGTCCTGTGCCAAGTTCCCCGGAGGCCGGGGCCGGCCGGTCAACGGTCACCGGTCGCCGCCCGGCTCAGCCGCTCCAGGTCTTGGACGCGACGGAACAGGTCCGGAAGGCGTTCCACGGCGATGAATTGGCGCTTCATCACGCGGTCCGGCTGCGCCGGGGAGCCGAGCCACTTCTGGCCCTCGGGCACGTGGTTCATCACGCCGGATTGCGCAGCGATGGTGACCTTGTCGCCGATGCGCAGGTGGCCGGCGATGCCGACCTGGCCGGCGATGGTCACGTAGTTTCCGATCTTGGTGCTGCCGGCGATGCCGACCTGCGCGACCACGATGCAGTGCTCGCCGATGCTCACGTTGTGGGCGATCTGCACGAGGTTGTCGATCTTGGTGCCCTTGCCGATGACGGTCGCGCCCAGCGCCGCACGGTCGATGGTGACGTTCGCGCCCAGTTCCACGTCGTCGTGCAGGACCACCTGGCCGACCTGGGGGACCTTGCGGTGCGCCCCGGCGTCGAACACATAGCCGAAGCCGTCGGCGCCCACGACCGTGCCGGCGTGGATCCGGACGCGCTTCCCGAGCGTGGACCGCGTGTAGAGCGTGACCGACGGGAACAAGCGGCATCCCTCGCCGAGCACGCAGTCGTCGCCCACGAAATCGCGGGCCTGGAGCACGCAATCCGCGCCGATGCGCACGCGTTCGCCCACGACGCAGTGCGGGCCGATGTGGGCGGTCGGATCGATGTGGGCGGACGCGGCGACCACGGCGGTCGGATGGATGCCCGGCGCGAAGGCCGGCTCGGGGAAGAACAGCGGCAGCACCTGCGCGAAGCCGATCCGGGCGTTGGCCACGCGGAGCAGCGTCTTGCCGCTGGCCGATTTGAAATCGCCGGCGACCAGCACCGCGGAAGCGGCGCTCTGGTCGGCCCGGGCGAAGTACGTCTCGTTCTCGGCGAAGGTCAGCTCGCCGGGCTTGGCGGAATCGGCCGGGGCGAACCCGTGCAGCGCGAGCGCCGCGTCGCCGACGACCTGCGCGCCGAGCTTCTCGGCGATCTGGGCGGTGGTGAAGGTGGGCATGGTGTCAGATCCCCCGTTCGTTGAGGACCTCGTTCGCCGTCCCGAGCACGAGCACCTTGGGCTGCCATCCGGCGGCCTGATGATGCTCGATCTCGGTGAAAGCCATGATGGTGAGCCGGTCGCCCGGTTTGCCGAGGTGGGCGACGGCGCCGTTGAGCTCGATGGCGCCGGTGCCGCGGGGCCCCTTGATCACGTAGGTCTCCCAACGCGCGCCGTTGGCCATGTTGCTGCACAGGATGCGTTCGTAGGGCACGAACCCGGCGCGTTCGATCAGGTCCTCGGAGATGGTGAGGCTGCCTTCGTAATCCACGCTGGCCGCGGTGACGGCGGCCCGGTGGAGCTTCGACTTCAGGACATGGACAAGCATGGCGATGGCGTGGAAAAAGCCGTCCTGCGGGCGGGCGCGGCGAAAAATCCGCGGACACGGCCAGCGCCGCGTTGACCCGAAAAACGTGGCCGGATAATAAGGCAGGCGTCTCCGCGCACAACACAACGTTTCCACGCAACCTGATCCTATGAGCAGAAAAATCCGTTACGGCATGGTCGGCGGCGGTCGCGGCGCCTTCATCGGCGCGGTCCACCGCATCGCCGCGAACATCGATGGCCAGATCGAGCTCGTCGCCGGCGCCTTCTCCGCCGACCCGGAGAAATCCAAGGCCTCCGGTGCCGACCTCTTCCTCGCGCCCGGACGCGTGTACGGCAGCTATCAGGAGCTTGTCGCCCAGGAGGCCGCGCTGCCCGCGGACCAGCGGATCGATTTCGTCGCCATCGTCACGCCGAACCACGTCCATTTCCCCGCCGCCAAGGCCGCGCTGGAAGGCGGCTTCCACGTGCTCAGCGACAAGCCCGCGACCTTCGACCTGGCCGAGGCCAAGGAGCTCGCCGCCATCGTCAAGAAGTCCGGCCTGCTCTACGGCCTCACCCACAACTACACCGGCTACCCGCTCATCAAGGAGGCGCGCGAGCTGGTCCACAGCGGCAAGCTCGGCAAGATCCGCAAGGTCGTGGTCGAGTACCCCCAGGGCTGGTTGGCCACCCGCATCGAGGCCAGCGGCCAGAAGCAGGCGGCCTGGCGCACCGACCCGAAACGCAGCGGTGCCGCCGGTTGCATCGGCGACATCGGCACCCATGCCGAGAACCTCGCCGAGTACGTCACCGGCCTGCAGATCAGCGAGCTGGCCGCGGACATCACCGCCTTCGTGAAGGGCCGCAAGCTCGACGACGACGGCAACGTGCTGCTCCGTTTCAAGGGCGGCGCCAAGGGTGTCCTCCATGCCTCGCAGATCTCCGTCGGCGAGGAGAACAACCTCAGCCTGCGCGTCTACGGCGAGCTTGGCGGCCTCGAATGGCACCAGCGCGAACCGAACACGATGCTGGTGAAATGGCCCGACCAGCCGATGCAGGTCTATCGCACCGCCAACGGCTACCTGAGCGCCGCCGCCAAAGCCGCCGGCCGCACACCGCCCGCCCATCCCGAGGGCTACCTCGAGGCCTTCGCCAATATCTACAAGAACTTCGCCGCCGCCATCCGCGCCCGGAATGAAGGCCGTAAACTGGCCAAGGACGATCCCGCGCTCGACTTCCCGAAGATCACCGACGGCGTCCGCGGCATGGCCTTCATCGAGGCCGTGGTGAAGTCCTCCAAGGCCAATTCCGCTTGGACGAAACTGGAGGCCTGAACGGCGTCCCGTGGCCGCGGACGCAAGTCCGCGGCCGGCCCTCGGGGCAACGATCGAGCAGGGGTCCGTAGGCCGCAGGTCGTTGCTCGCATCTCAACTTCCTCCGTCCAACCCGCTCCTCCCGAGCGAAAATCTCGACGCGCCTGGTCCCGGCGCGTATCGCAACGCGGTGTCGATGCTCCTGCTGTTGCTCGGCCGGGTGGTCCTGAGCGTCTCGGCCAGCGGGTTGCAGAAGCGGCTCACCCAGCTCCACGTCCCGGGCCCGGTGGTATGGGCCGGCACGCATGCCTGGATGCTGCCGCTCGCTCTCGTTGCGGTGGTCGCATCGCCCTCCCTCACCTGCGGTCCCGGCTTCTGGCGGGATGCCGCCCTGGCCGGCGTCATCGATGCCATGGGGAATCTTGCGACCGTCTCCGTGTTGCGGACGACCGATCTGTCGGTCTTCGGTCCGTTGAACGGATTCCGGCCGGTCCTGGCGCTCGGGTTCGCGGCGCTCTTCCTCGGTGAACAGGTATCCCCGCTCGGCGGCGCCGGCGTGGCGGTCACCGTGGCCGGCGCGATGTTCTTGTTGCGCGACAACCCCGACGGCGATGCCCGATGGACCCCCGCGGTCTGGCGGACGCTCGGGTGGCGGTTGACGGGTCTGTCGCTCTCCGTGCTCGCCTCGGTCTTCCTCAAGCGGGCGGCGCTCGCTGGACTGGTCTCGCTCACCTTGGCGATGTGGATCGGTTGCGGATTGCCGGTGCTCGCGCTCGCTGCCTGGCGGGCGCGGAGCGCGTCATCGGCCCGGACGCATGAGCCGCCCGCGGCGGTCGCCCGCGGATTCCTGCCGCTGCACGCGACCCTCTTCTTCGTGATGCTGTGGGCCTCGGTGGAGATCTTCCGCACCACTTTGCTCGCCTACTCGTTCGCGTTTTTCCAGCTCGGCATGGTCCTGCAGGTGCTGCTCGGCGCGCTGTGGTTCGGGGAACCGAGGCTCGGCCCGCGTCTGGCCTGTTGCGGTCTGATGGGGATCGGGACGCTCCTGATCACGCTCGGGTAGCGGGACCGGTGGCTGAGGTAGCGCGGAGTTGAACTCCGCTGTATCGCGGGTTTGCAACCCGCAGGCGCTGCGACGGGTAGGCGGTCGGGACTTGCCGACGCCCTGCCGAGTGCAACTCGGCGAAACGGCAGGTTTCGAACCTGCGCCACGAGCGGCCGCCACATCCGGCCGCACCCTGTTGTGCATGGTTGGACCGTCCATGCGGCGCAACTCCACTTCTTGCAGCCTCTCCATCCGCCAAGAACATCGCGGAGCGATGTCAGCCATTAGCCGGGAGTCGAGGAGCGGAGCGACGACACCCCCGGATACCGTGGGCCGGTGCCTGCTGCTTCCAGGTTTGTTTACGGTTTTCGAGGGCGAAGTGTTACCGAATCTGCACAAATAAAGTGAAATTAAGCGGTTGAAAACCTGGAACTATGGTGTGCCAGTATTGGAATGGTAAAAGAAGAAATAGGATTCGATTAGGTTTTCTTGGGGAAGCACAGCGGATTCGATAAAATTAGACGACCAAAAAACGAGTATACAACTGTGTTATGAATGAAAAACTGACATTACATATTGCAGAGCGCTACCTCAATGGTGAAAACATAAATCTCGAGTTGTTTGGGCGCGTCGAGTTACGTGCGCTCGAGCTTTTGGCGAGTCGAGTCTCGGATTTTTCATTTTTGAAAGAGATTGACGGGCGCCATGCTGAAATTCTTTCAACGGTATGTAATGAACTAATTCTGGATGGCTTATCTACTATAGACGATGAATCTGCTCGGATACTGGGAGAAAAGCATCTTGGGAGTCTATCCCTGCGATGTTTGACAGTTTTGTCAAAACCCGCAGCAAAGAGCCTCTGCCTTCATAAAGGGTTAATCAACGGCATGAAATCTGGGGCATTTGTAACCCAAATGCGGACGAAGCCTGAAATTCAAGGTAACAAATTCGGTAGTCAACAAAGCCAGCCTGAGGCTTCTCAAAGTGTTGGCAAAATTCGTGCGGAAAACGCTGAAGCCAACGCCGCAGACTCTGCATCAGACCCTGTTCCGACTGTGTCTGCCACCAGCTTCCGTGAAGTGGCAAAAGAAAAAAAAGATTCACCAGCCAACACTATTAGATTAATCGTGACTCACCAGGACGTCATTTTTGAAATATACTCTGCGTACTTAAAACAAAAGACTCCTTGGTGGGATAAGGTCACCACCACAAGCACTTTGCATATCGACAAGGATTGGCTAGATCGAGGAGGATACGGGGTTTTACAATGCGTTAGGGTTCAAAAACTGATTGAGACACGAGTTTGTGAAACGTGTTGCATCCCGTACAGGAATGAAGAAGTCCCGGACTCATGCGTACGACTTGATCCGTGGGAAATCGAAGCCTTTCCGGCAGTGGACGCCAAGAAAGGCCCGACGAGCAATAAACTTTCACCCGTTGACAGCAGGCGAGTACATCCATGTTATGTGTGCGATGCTAGTGGAGAAATCACATGCCGAAGTTGCAATGGACGTTGCGAGGTTACTTGTGGTAATTGCTCAGGAACAGGCCAAGAACGAAAGACACGTGGAATTCCAGAAATTATTTTATGCGGATCATGCAACGGTTGTGGTTATAAAGATGGTCATGGTAAATGCTACTCTTGCAATGGCTCAGGGAGAAAGCAACAAACTAGATCCGAAGAATACTTCGTGCCATGTGTGTCATGCCGCAGCACGGGTCTTGTAACATGTTCTACGTGTCGGGGAACCGGTAAAGAACAGTGCTACAAATGCGAGGGGCGAGAGAAACTTCTTGAATTTGTTCAATATACACAATCAGTTCAGTCCGTTATTTCAGAACCTTTGATTGTAGGTTCCGCAACCGCACTCAAACGCCTGCACTGGGGTGCCTTGGAATCTTTTGTTAATTTTGTTAATGTGGCAGATTCTTTTCAGCAAATCATCAATGATTTGACATCACGTTTTGATGAAGAAGTCTGCCTAAAGAGCGTTGTTTCAATAAACAGATTTTCTGATCCTAACTTTGAAGAATTAACTAATGATGAGGAGACCACAACTACATTGGCTCATTTGCATCAGAAGACGACGGCACCCGAGCGGCATGCGACACACGAGTGTAAAGTATTGTCACAAGAAATGGGTTACTTGTTTCAAGTAACGCAGGGCAAAGAAAAATTGGCAGCTATAGGAACTAAGAACCCAGCGAGAATTCTCACGCTTGGAGGGACTGAGATAGAAGCAAAACTGGAAAAACAGTCTCGCTTTCTTAGGTTTTTGGTAATGGCTGGCTGTGATAAAATGATAGCAGCAACATCCGCGACTGCTGACGGGCCGACACCATGTGGGCCTATAATGAAGTGGTTTAATCCCATTCTGCAGCTATTTAAGCCGCTTTTCGGTATTGTATTCGTGCTCGCGAGCATCGGTCGAAATGAGGTCGGCGATGCAGTGTTTATCCTAACACTATTAGGATTCTATAACTTCCAAAAATTAGCTGCTATCAAAAAGTGGGGGGTAATATTACCGAATGGATTACACATACCTGGGAAGCAAAAGAACAGTAATCCAATCTCTTATTCTAACCGTCGAAGGCACTATGTTTACTTTAAATCTTTTCTTTCCTCTCAAGAAAAGAACGCAGTAAACGCCCTTATAGAGATCCTGATTTCCAATCGCCCGGAAGGTCACTGGACCAAAGAGATTCCGAAGGAGAATCACTACTCGCGTTTAACAAAAATTCCTTTCAGGAACTTCTTTTTTGGAATTGGGGGGGCTCGAAGCATTTTGTATCGGGAATGGGCTCTTGCAGGTCCTTTTTCGAACGCTGAGAAGGCAAGGCAATGGAGGCCTTGGTCTGCTGTAATGACGGACGATAATCTCGAAAAAGGGTTTAGCAAACTCACCTTTGTGACTAAGAGGCCAGCAGGCGAGCATACCTGCACTTATATTCTCACAAGTGTTTAACGAGGTTGTTCCGGGTGGTCCAAGTGAACTGATTGGCGATTTGCCACCGGGTGGTGGCGGTTGTTCGCGATTCTGTTTGGCAGACACCCGGTAACACCGTCGTTCATAATTGGACGAGGGTGGTTCACTGCTTCAGCTTTCAAATCACCCGATTGATGGACTGCGACACCACAGACCCGGATCTTCTGAAATCGTTGAAGGGCATCGAGAACACGGACGCGTGGGTTCGATTCGAACGCCTTTATCGTCCACCGATTCTCACGCATTGTCGCGGAGTGGGGTTGACGCTCGATCAGGCGGAGGAGGTGGTCCAGGAGTGTTTCATCCAGTGTTTTCGCTATCTTCCCTCGTTTGAATACTCGGTGGCGGTGGGACGATTTCGAGCGTGGTTGAATCTCACGGTCAACCAACGGATTGCTGAACACTTCCGAGATTCGGTCCGCTCGGATCGACTAAAAACCGCCTACGCTGCATTGCTTCGTGATTTAAGCGGGACCTACCCTGGCTCCAATGCAAATCCTTCCATCTTCGAGTACGAGCTGGTTTCGATGGCGTTCCGCAAAACCCAGGCGGAAGTGGAGCCAAAGGGCTGGCAGGTCTTCGAGGCACACGTGATGCACGGACTCAAATCCAACGAGGTTGCACGGCAGTTTGGAGTGTCCGCTATCCTGGTTCGGGTGACCACCCATCGTATTCGGAAGATTTTACAACGAAACTGGAAGCTGCTCCAAGAAGGGCCGTTCTGAAATGAGCCTGCTCTCCGATTTTCCGGGCTCTTTGGTCGAGCACGCGGGACACATCGTCAGGGTCCGCAGTTTGTCGAGTCGGCAGAACCGGGAGGTGTATCTGGTTGAAGACTCGCAAGCCCGGATGAGGGTCTTCAAGATCCGACGAAACTTGGAGCCTGGAACCATCGCGGCCTTTCTGGATGTTCGGACGCGTATCTCGAAAGGCCCGCCCAACCTGCACTTGTGCCCGATTTTGGGCTTTGGAAACGATGTTTCGACGGTGTGGGAAGAACTTCAACCCGCAGACGACGCTGAAAATGCGGCTGCCGCCTTCGATGAGTATTCCCCGCTGCATCCTCAGCGATGCAATTCCTTGTCAAAGGACCTGTCGTTGGAGTTAGCCGTTGAAGTGGGGTCTGCGGTCTGCGGTGCACTCGTGGAACTTGCTGGCTTGGGGCTGACTCACGGCGACGTCAAACGTACGAATGTCCTCCGAGTCAACGGTCGGTGGGTGCTTGGGGATTTCGACACCGTCAGTTCCAGCTCGGTTGAGAGTCCTCCAACCGCATCCACCGAGGGATACGTACCGCCCGGCGGCGATGACGGTCGCGGACGCGACTGCTACGCCCTCGGCAAGTTGATGTATGAACTATGGACCGGATGCGATCGGATGGAATATCCAACGATTCCATCCTGGCTGATGAAGTCTCGCTGGAGCCGGGCGGATCGCCTTTTGAACGACAAGATTTGTCGCCTTTGCTCTCCGTTGGCGACCCAGCGTCTTCGCAGTTTGGAGTCGATCGGCAGAGTCCTGGATGCACTCAAAAACCGAAACAAGGGTGTCCTGCATCAAGCGGAAAAATTGGTCGGAAGCAGGCGGCCGTGGTGGGTGGTCCCGCTGGCCGTTGCTGGCATGGTGGGGATTACATCCGTTGCTTGGTTGTATGCCACCGCCACGCGGAAAGAAATGTGGGACGGCCAGCCGGTTGTTTTCTCTCCTTATCGACCCATCAATAGGGTCAACCACGGGTACGGCCGCTGGGCCGGCAATGGTATCCGTAACGTGTGGATGTTGTTCAACACGCATGCGACGCTTTCCCAACCTCTTCAGCAGGATGAGGTGCTGGAATTCTCATTGAAAAAGGAGGTTTGGAGGGGGCACATTGGTCTATATCTCACCACAACCCCGTTTTATAAGATACGCGACAAGTGGTTTAGTCACCGTGAGAACTTCGGCGAGATCGATCACCTGCTGTTTTTCCATGTGGATGGCGATTCGTTGGTGGCACCGACGATCTTTAAGGATGGCAAGGCTGTTGAGTTTCCTTCTTCCAATTGGAGGGTCGCGTTGACCACCAACACCCTGGCAACCTACACGATCCGACTCAAGGTCATGCCGACTGCGTATGAATGGACCGTATCGGCGGGTGGTGATCCTCTCGCGGAGGGACACTATCTCAGAGATCCGAACAAACCCGAGTACCTGAACGTGTACGTGTTCGACAACACGGTTTGCTATCTCAGCGACTTGAAGGTGGTCAAGCAACCCTCTAACTAGTCAGGGTGATGATGGCGGTTTTGAGTCCGTCATCACGGCAACGGAATCGGTGGATGGCGGAGACGCGGGATAGGGCACCGGACGGATGACAGCGACCTGAGGCCACCCTCGTGCCTGCCTACTGATCCCTACTCGCGAGCGCCGCAAAACGACTCCTGGTGTATCGTCTCCTGGGACGATGGCCGGACCCGCGGGCCGTGGTCACGGGTGGTCGCCGCGGTACTTCAACTCGCCGGCTTCGATCGGGAACGGGAGCCAGTTCTGCCTCGGCGGGACCGGGCAGGTCGCGAAACCAGTGAAGGCGCAGGGCGGATTGTAGGCGTGGTTGAAATCGATGACGACGCGGCTGTCCGCGCCCGGCAGGGCGACGTGGAGGAAGCGACCGGCGCCGTAGGTCGTCTCGCCCGCGGTCGCGTCGCGGAAGAGGATGAAGAGGTCGTGAGTCTCCTCGTCGGAGAGCGCTTCGAGGCGATGTTCCTGTCCGCCGAGCGTGAACACCACCGAACCGGGCGAACGCTCTTGGTTCACCGCGCCGGTGACGTCGTCGATGGCGAGGGTGCGCCCTGGGGCGGAGGCCTCGAAGCGGCCTTCGATGCGCCAGCGCGGGTCGTGGTCGTAGTAGTCCAATCCGCGGAAGTTCAGCCGGGTCGGCGCCTTCGGATCGCGCACGCGGAGCCCGAGACGTTCGCCGCGCTGGATCACGGTGATGCTCAGGTCGTCGATGCGGAGGACCGAGGGCTCCGCGTTGCCCGCATCGGACCGGAGCGCGGCCTCCGAGACCTCGGCGCCGTCGATGGTGGCGACGACGCCGCGGGCCGCCTTGAACCGGGCGAGCATGCCGGTCCGCGTGACGATGCCCGCGACGGGCGGAGCGCTGCCCGGCGGGAGCGCGATGGGGCTGGCGTCGGCGGTGCCGATGGTGTTCGGGCCTTCGCGCAGCCAATGTAGGCCTGCGAGCGTGGTCCAACCGTTCGTGCCCGCGACGGAGACGAGCCGGTTGCTCCGCCAAGCGATCCAAGGCGCCGGGCCGATGGGAGCGGGATCGGGCTTGTGCGCGCAGCCGACGACGGCAGCGACCACGGCCAGGATCAACAAGAGGAAGGGAGCGTTTCGCATCGGAGACTTGGATCCACGCCGGGCGACGGAGGACAAGCCCGGCCCGGCGGACGAAACAAAGCCCGCCGAAGGCCGAGGAGCAAGCGGTCGGTTTGAAAACGGCGGAGTCACGAGCGCGAGCGGCGTGCGACGACCGACGTTCACAGCCGTCCCGGTCCACGCGCCCGGGTGGGCGGGGTGCCGGTGAGCGAATCGCCGAGATCGGCGCGCATCGACTCGGCGAACTTCATCAAACGGGCGACGATGTCCGGATGTGCGGCCGCCACGTCGGTCTGTTCGCCGATGTCCGAGGCGTGGTCGAAGAGCTGGGGGCGTTCCAGCTTCACCTGATGATACCGCACCGGGATTCCGCCCGTCGCCTTCGGCTGGTTGCCGAGCGTCCGGTAACCGTGCGAGAGCATCAGTTTCCATCGGCCGTCGGTCACTCCCTGCAGCTCGTTGTTGGCGTAGTACCAAGCGTAGTTCCGCGGTTTGGAGCGGGCCTTGGACGACTTGCCGGAGATGTCGCGCCAGACGTCGGTGCCGTCGATCTTGACGGCGGGAAGTTGGGCGCCGATGCGGGCGGCGATGGTGGGGAAGAGATCGAGGGTCATCATCATCGAGGCGCAATCCGAGCCGGCGTGGATCTTGCCGGGCCAGCGCATGAGGCAGGGCACGCGGGTGCCGCCTTCCCAGCTGGTGCCTTTGCCCTCGCGCAGCGGACCCGCGCTGCCGGCGTGGTCGCCGTAGCTGAGCCACGGGCCGTTGTCGCTGGTGAAGACCACCCAGGTGTCCTGGTCGATGCCGGTGCGCCGGAGCGCGTCGAGCACCTGGCCGACCGACCAATCGATCTCCTGCACCACGTCGCCGTAGAGGCCGGCACCGGACCGGCCGGCGAACTTGGAGCTCACGTGGAGCGGGACGTGCGGCATGTTGTGCGCGAGATAGAAGAAGAACGGGCGGTCCTTGTTCCGCTCGATGAAGGAGACGGCCCGCTCGGTGTAGCGGGTGGTCAACTGCTCCTGGTCGGCGTGGGTCATCGCCGGTCCCACGATGCGGTCGCCGTCGAACATCGGCAGGTCGGGATACCCTTTCGGCGATTCCGGATGGAGCGGCCACATGTCGTTGGAGTAGGGCAGGCCGAGCCATTCGTCGAAGCCCTGGGCGGTGGGCAGCCAGCGCTTCGCGTCACCGAGATGCCATTTGCCGGCCATGCCGGTGGCGTAGCCCTTCTGCTTCACCAGTTCCGCGAGCGTGGTCTCCGAGGGGTCGAGACCGGTCTTGGATCCGGGACCGAGCGCGCCGTGGATGCCGACGCGGCTGTGGTAGCAACCGGTGAGCAACGCCGCGCGCGAGGCGGAGCAGACGGCGGAGGAGACGTGGAAGTTGGTGAAGCGCCGGCCTTCGCGGGCCATGCGGTCGAGGTTCGGCGTGGCGACCTTCGCGCCGAAGGGTCCGATGTCCGCGTAGCCCATGTCGTCGACGAAGATGATGATCACGTTCGGCGGTCGGGCCGCGGCGCTCCAAGGAGCGACGAGCGCGACGACCAACAGCGACAAGGCGAGCAGCAGGTTCTTCATCGGAAGGGGATGGTCAGCGGGCGGGAGTCTGGCGGAAGGCGGGGAGATGGCCGGCGGTGCGGACGAGCAACGTGTCGCCGAGCGGCGCGGGGCTCGCTTGGGCGACCTCGCCGAGGTCGTTCCGGGCGAGCACCTCGAAGGTGTCGCCGGCCTTGACCACGGTGACCACGCCGCGCTGCGAGGTGACGTAGATGCGTCCGTCGGCGGCGACGAGGCTCGCGTAGTGATCACCGACGGCGCCGAGACGTTCTTCCTGGTAGACGGGTTTGCCCGTCAGCGGATCGAGGCAGGTCAGCATGCCGCCGTTCTTCACCATGTAGAACCGGCCGCGATAATAGAGCGGCGAGCCGACGTACGGCAGGCCCTTCTTGAAGCGCCAGAGGACGCCGGCGTCGGAAAGCTCGCCCTTGGCATCCGGCTTCACCGCGAAGGCCTGGTTCTCCACGCGGGCGAAGATGTCCGCCATCGATTCCCATTCGGTCCGTTCGATGAAGCCGCTGCGGTTGCCGTCCATGTGCTTGAAGCGTTGCTTCATCGGACCGGGCGGGAGCTCGTCGTAGCTGAACTTGCCGTCCTTGTCCGCGTCGTGCGCGGCGAGGAATTCGTCGAAGGGCGGCATGGTGATGTGTTCGGCGGTGTGGTCCCCGCCGGTCGTCCAGCTGGCGGTGAAGAGCATGCCGTCGCCCACCACGGGCGAGGTGCAGGTGATGCGGGCCAACCCGCTCACGCGCCAACGCTCGGATCCGGTGCGCGGATCGAGCCCCTTGAGCCAGACCGTCCCGGGCACGACCAGGTCGGAGGCGCCGTCGTGGTCCCAGACGATCGGCGTGCCGAAACCGCGGCGCATCTCCGGCCGCTCGACCCGCCAGGCGACGGCGCCGGTGCGGCGGTCGAGCGCGACGAGGTGCGAGCCGCCGTCCTGGTCGATGAGCTGGATCACGTTGCCACCGGCCAGCACGGGCGAGGAGCTCGCGCCGTATTCGGTCTGCGTCAGCGCCATCGGCCGTCGCCAGAGTTCTTTTCCATCGATGTCGTAGGCCAGGACGCCGACCGACCCGAAGTGGACGTAGACCCGTTCTCCGTCGGTGACCGGGGTGGCGGAGGCGGGGTTGCCGAGGGATTGGTGGACCTCCTCGACCTTCTGCGGGACGACCTCGCGACGCCAGATCTCGCGGCCGGTACCGCGGTCGATCGCGAGCGTGAGCAGTTTTCCTTCGGCGAAGGCGGTGAGGAAGATGCGTGTGCCCCGGACGATGGGAGAGGAGTTGCCGGCGGGAACTTCGATGCGCCACGCGACATTCGTGGAGGGACCGAAGACCACGGGCGGCCGGGCATCGGTCGCTCCGAGACCGAGGCCGCCCGGACCACGGAACTGCGGCCAATCGCCGTTGCCATCGCCGGCCACCGCGAGCGGGAGCGACGTGAGCGCCAAGCCGGCGAGGAAGATCGCGACGGCGCGGGGAAGGCGGGGGTTCACTGCGTGATGAAGGCATCGCCCGCGGCCCGCGGCAAGCGGCCAGGCCGGCCCGTGCGATCGGGAGGGGCGGGCACTCGTAGCGCAGGTTTGCAACCTGCTGTATCGCCGAGTTGAACTCGGCAGGGCGTCGGCAAGGCCCGACCGCTGACCTGCCGCGACGCCTGCGGATTCCAGATCCGCGATACGGCAGAGTTCAACTCTGCGCTACCTCATCTGCCGTGTCCGCCTCTTCCGATCACATCCGCGCCCAGGCCGGCCCGTGCGATGGGGAGCGGCGGCACGGGGGGCGGCGGACGCTCCGCGCTTCTCGGCGGGGCCCGGATCCGGCAGCTTCGGCGCATGAAGCCGTTCCTCCTCGTTCCCCTTCTGCTCGTGTCGGTCGCGATGCCGTCGATCCACGCGGCGGAGGCTCCGGGCTACACCGTGCCTGTGGTCGATCTCGCGGCGGAGACCGGACGTCAGGGGGTCGTCGACCGTGAGCCGGGACGATACCTCGGGCATCCCACGACGGTGCTGCTCGAGGACGGCAAGACCCTTCTCTGCGTCTATCCGCGCGGTCACGGCAAGGGCGCGATCCAGCTCAAGCGCAGCACGGACGCCGGCCTGACCTGGAGCCCGCGGTTGCCCGTGCCGGAGAACTGGGCCACCTCGCTTGAGACGCCGACGATCCATCGGGTGGTGGACGCCACCGGCAAGAAGCGGCTCATCGTGTGGTCCGGGATGTATCCGGCGAGGCTGGCGATCTCGGAGGACGACGGCGCGACCTGGTCGCCGCTGAAGCCCGCCGGGGATTGGGGCGGGATCGTTGTGATGGGCAGCGTCGAAGCGGTGCGCGGCAAGCCGGGGTCCTATCTCGCGTGGTTCCACGACGACGGCCGGTACATCGCTGCCGATGCGAAGCCGGAGAAGCCGGTCGTGTTCCGGCTCTATCAGGTCGGATCGACCGACGGTGGGCTGACCTGGGGCCGGCCGCGCGAGCTGTTCGCGTCGGCGGACGTCCATCTCTGCGAGCCCGGTGTCGTCCGTTCGCCCGATGGCCGGCAGATCGCCCTGTTGTTGCGGGAGAATTCCCGGCGGAAGAATTCCCACGTCATCTTCTCCGACGACGAGGGCGCGACCTGGACCGCTCCGCGCGAACTGCCCGGCGCGCTCACCGGCGACCGCCACGTCGCGAAGTATTCGCCGGACGGCCGCCTGTTCATCTCGTTCCGCGACACCACGCGGGTCTCGAAGACGCAGGGCGACTGGGTCGGCTGGGTCGGGCGGTACGAGGACATCGTCGCCGGCCGCGAAGGCGCCTATCGCGTGCGCCTGATGGACAACCATCACGCGTGGGATTGCGCGTATCCCGGAGTGGAGCTGCTGCGCGACGGCACCTTCGTGACGACGACCTACGGGCATTGGACGGAAGGCGAGCCGCCCTATGTGGTGAGCGTCCGGTTCCGGTTGTCCGAGCTGGATGCGAAGCTCGGCAAGTGATCGAGGCTTCCCGTCCGCGGCCTCCGGCGACATCCTTCGGCGATGAATCTCCCTAGCCTCGCCCGGTCGTCCGCCTTGCTATGCTTGGCGATCGCATCCGCTGTGGCGCCGGCCGCATTGGCGGAAGGCACCATCCGACCGTCCTCCGAAGGGCGGATCGGTTTCATCGCCGGATCGGCGACCAACGCGGAGACCTGGGGATTCAAGCCGTCGCGTTGGGGTCGGTACGACCTCGAGGCGGCGGTCTCCGGCGCGGCGAAAGGCGCGGAACTCGTCATCGAGATCGCGGGGCAGACCTTCGGCGTGGTGTTGCCGGAAGGGTCCGAAAAGCGCCACACCACGGTCGTCCCGGTCTCCCGGTTCTACCTGCCGAAATCCGACCCGTGCCAAGTGAAGGCCGGACCGAAGGCCGGTTCGGCCGGGGAGTTCACGTTGCACGGCATCAATCTCGTGCCCGCGCCGGAAGGCGATCCGGTCGTTCAGCAGGCGTCGGGTGAGATCCTGCTGCGCTCGGGTGAGGCGACGACCCACAGCGTGATGATGCGCTACGAGCCGGCGACCAACAAAAACTGCCTCGGCTACTGGGTGACGCCGTCCGATTGGGCGCATTGGGACTTCACGGTCACGAAACCGGGCACCTTCGACGTCGAGGTCTGGCAGGGTTGCGGCAACGGCAACGGCGGCAGCGACGTCGTCGTCGAGGTCGGCGGTGAGAAGCTGCCGTTCGTCGTCGAGGAGACCGGGCATTTCCAGAACTTCGTCCCGCGCCGCATCGGCCGGGTGACGTTGGCGGCCGCCGGCAAGCAGACCTTGGCCATCAAGCCGCAGCGCAAGCAGGCCGCGGCGGTGATGGATATCCGCAAGGTACGGCTCGTCCCCGCGACGACCGCGGCGGTGCCGGCTCCGGCGGCGCGCGCGTTCGTGGCGGCGAAACGCGTGGTGTTCCTCGGCGACAGCATCACCTACGCGGGCGAATGGGTGGAGTTCGTCGAGACCTGGCTGCGGCTGAAGTTCCCCGAAGCCGATGTGGAGATCATCGACCTCGGCCTGCCGAGCGAGACCGTCTCGGGCTTGTCCGAGCCCGGCCATGCGGGCGGATCGTTCCCGCGGCCCGGCGTGCACGAGCGTCTCGGCCGCGTGCTGGAGAAGGCGAAGCCCGACCTCTTGGTGGTCTGCTACGGCATGAACGACGGCATCTACTATCCGTATGGCGACGACCGGGCGAAGGCGTTCCAGGACGGCATCCGCAAGCTCCGGGAGACCGCTGCCCATCAGGGCGTGCGCGTGGTCCATGTCACGCCGCCTTCGTTCGACCCGGTGCCGTTGGGCAAGAACACCCTGCCCGCGGGCCGCGACGCGTATCCGCAGCCGTTCGAAGGCTACAACGGCGTGCTCGGCCGCTACGCCGAGTGGCTGCTCGCGCAGCGGAAGAGCGGCTGGGAAGTCGTGGACGCGCACGGGCCGATGGACCGCTTCCTGGAGGAGCGCCGCCGCACCGAGCCGAAGTTCCTGCTCGCCGGCGACGGCGTCCACGCCAACACCCAGGGCCATTGGCTCATCGCCCGTGAATTCTTGCGCCACCTCGGTGCGGACGAGGGGATCGTCGCCGCGGATTCGCCCGCCGGGCTGCTCCAGTCGGATTCGCGCGCCGCGCAGGTCCTGAAGCTCGTGCAGCAGCGTCAGCGCACCCAAAAGGACACGTGGCTCACGCACGTCGGGCACGTCCGCCCCGGCATGGGCAAGGGCAAGACGATGGACGAGGCCGCCCGTGACGCTGCGGAGGTCGCGGCGAAGCTGCGCGCCTCGCGGTAGCTGTCGGAGCGCGGGCGGCCCGCCCGCAAGCCGCGTTCCCGCCATCTCGCGGTGACGATCGGTCGCTGGCAGCCCGGAGTGGTGGGCGGGTTGCCCTGCAACCCGCTCGGAGGACTGGAAAGTCCGCGTCTCCCGGCCTCGGTTTCCGGGGGGGGGGGACCGCCCGCACCGCATGACGGCGTCCGGGACCATAGGAAGGCTCCGGCACCCGCATCGATGCGGGCCGCGCGGGCGGGCCGCCCGCGCTCCGTCCAGACCTGGGGACGCGCCGTGCCGAAATCTCCGCATGGCGCTTTGACTCGCGGTCCGGTTCCGGCGAGACCATCGGCATGCTTCGCCCCTTTCCTCGTATCCGCGTGCTCCTCGCCGGGCTGTTCCTTGTGGCCTCGTCCGTCCTGGCCCAGCCGACGCCGGCATCCGACGCCGCGCCGTTCCCCGGCACGAAGACGACCTGGTCCGGCTTCGATCGCTACGATTTCACCGTGGACGGCAAACCGGTGCTGGTCGTCGTGCCGAAGGTCGCGGCACCGGGCAAGCCGTGGGTCTGGCATGGCGAGTTTTTCGGCCACAAGCCGGCCCCGGACATCGCGCTGCTCGGCCGCGGCTTTCACATCGTCTACATGAGCTTGCCGGATATGCTCGGCGCGCCCGCCGCGGTGGCGCATTGGGAGGCGCTCCACCGCGAGCTGACGCGCCACCACGGCTTCGCCAAGAAGCCCGCGCTCGTCGGTCTGAGCCGCGGCGGACTCTACGTGTACAACTGGGCCAGCGCGCATCCGGACAAGGTCTCGTGCCTCTACGGCGACGCGCCGGTGTGCGACTTCAAGAGCTGGCCGGGCGGCAAGGGCAAGGGGCCCGGGAGCAAACGCGATTGGCAGCTGGTGATGGAACGCTACGGCTTCAAGACCGAGGCCGAGGCGCTTGCGTATCCCGGCAACCCGGTGGACCGCCTCGCGCCGCTCGCCAAGGCCAAGGTGCCGCTGCTGCACGTCTACGGCGATGCGGACGAGGTCGTGCCGTGGGATGAGAACACCGGCGTGATCGCGGAGCGTTACCGCAAGCTCGGCGGGAGCATCACCCTCATCGCCAAACCCGGCGTGAAGCATCATCCGCACGGCCTCGAAGACTCGACGCCCATCGTGGAGTTCATCTGGGAGAACAGCGCGAACGCCAAGGCGAAGAAGGGGTACGCAAAGCAGAACACGGCGGCTCCTCGGTGACCGGCGCCTGGAGTGGCGCTCGTGCGGCCTGCTCGCCGCGGCTTGTGCGGCCTTTGACGGACGTGTCGACGGATCCGGCCAAGACGCGGTGGCCGCGTCGTCGGACAGTTCGATGACACTCATGAGCACGCTGCCACCGCGACGGGTCCAGGTCATCGATTCTCACACCGGCGGAGAGCCGACCCGAGTCGTCGTCGCCGGAGGTCCCGACCTCGGTGGCGGCACGGCGGCGGATCAGTTGAAGGTCTTCCGCGAGCAGCACGACCAGTTCCGCTCGGCGGTGGTGAACGAGCCGCGCGGTTCGGATGTGCTCGTGGGCGCGATGCTCGTCGAGCCGGCGGACAGATCCTGCGTCGCGGGCGTGCTCTTCTTCAACAATGTCGGCGTGCTCGGCATGTGCGGGCACGGGACCATCGGGCTGGTCGTCACGCTGGCGCATCTCGGCCGCATCGGGCCCGGCGCGCACCGGATCGAGACGCCGGTGGGCGTGGTCACCGCGACGTTGCACGCCGACGGATCGGTCTCGGTCGCCAACGTGCCGAGCTTTCGCAAGGTGAAGGCCGCTCGTGTCCAGGTCCCGGGCATCGGCGATGTGGCGGGCGACGTGGCGTGGGCGGGGAACTGGTTCTATCTCGTCGGCGAGCATCCGTGGACGCTCGACCTGAAGGACGCCGAGTTGCTCACCGATGCCGCATGGCGGATCCGGCAAGCGGTGAACGCACAGGGCTTCCCGGAGGTGGACCACGTGGAGCTCTTCGGGCCGGCACAAGCGGGCGGCGATTCGCGCAACTTCGTCCTCTGCCCGGGGAAGGCCTACGACCGGTCGCCTTGCGGCACCGGCACGAGCGCGAAGCTGGCCTGCCTCGCGGCGGACGGGAAACTGGCCGAAGGCGCGACCTGGTCGCAGGAGAGCATCTTGGGCAGCCGGTTCACCGGATCGTTCCGCTGGCTCGACCGCGGCACCGGAACCATCGAGCCGACCATCACCGGCACGGCCTTCGTCAACAGCGAGGCCACGCTGTTGTTGGACGGGCAGGATCCGTTCTGCTGGGGGATCCGCTGAGGCGGCGAGGGCCGCGTCCGGCCAACATCCGGTAAGCCTCGGGCAAACCGCGGAGCGACGGCTTCCGATCCGCGAAGAATCTTTGACGCCGAAGGCCGTCCGCTCCGTCGAAGCACGAGACCCGCATCGCGTGCTTGTGGGAGCGCGCGGACCGGGCTGGACTCGTGACGACATCTCGTATGAAAGAACTGGCTACGTACCCCGGCACCGCGACGCGCCTGCTGTCCTCCGCCGTGATCGCGCTCGCCTTGGCCGGGCTCGCCTCGACCGTGGCCACGGCCGCGGCGACCTCCGGACCGTCGAAGATCGTCTTCAACCGCGACATCCGGCCGATCCTCTCCGAGAACTGCATGGCCTGCCACGGGCCCGACCCGGTGGCGCGCAAGGCCGGGCTCCGGCTCGACACCAAGGAGGGCCTCTACGAGGCGACCCCGAAGCGCGGTCCGGCCGTCGTGCCGGGCGACATCGCGAAGAGCGAGCTCTGGCGCCGGTTGGTGACGACCGACAAGGACGACGTCATGCCGCCGCCTGATTCGCACAAAGATCTCAAGCCGGGCGAGCGGGAGCTGGTGAAGCAATGGATCACCGAGGGCGGGGCTTGGCAGCCGCACTGGTCCTTCGTCGCGCCGGAACGGGCGGAGGTCCCGAAGGGCAAAGGGCCGAAGGTGAAAGGCAAGGGTTCCCCGGTCCGGAACCCGATCGACGGGTTCGTCGCGGCGAAGCTCGCCGAGAAGGGGCTCGCCATGAACCCCGAGGCGGACCGCCGCACGCTCGCGCGCCGGCTGTCGCTGGATCTGACGGGCCTGCCCCCGACCCCGGCCGAGGTCGAGGCGTTCGTGTCGGACAAGTCGAAGGGCTATTACGAGGAGTATGTGCGCCGGCTGATGGATTCCCCGCGTTGGGGCGAACATCGCGGCCGTTACTGGCTCGATGCGGCGCGCTACGCCGACACGCACGGCCTGCACTTCGACAACTACCGGGAGATGTGGCCGTACCGCGACTGGGTGATCGGCGCCTTCAACCGGAACGAGCGCTTCGACCAGTTCGTCATCGATCAGATCGCCGGCGACCTGTTGCCCGACCCGACGACCGACCAGTTGGTGGCCACCGGATTCCACCGGTGCAACATGACCACCAACGAGGGCGGCACCATCGAGGAGGAGAACCTCTCGATCTATGCCAACGACCGGGTGACCACCACCGGATGGGTCTTCCTCGGCCTCACGGCCAATTGCGCCGCCTGCCACGACCACAAGTTCGATCCGATCACTCAGAGAGATTTCTACTCGCTCGCCGCGTTCTTCCGGAACACGAAGCAGAGCGGCTTCGACGGCAACGTGAAGGACGGCGTGAACGCCTACATCACGGTCGTGACCGACGAGAAGGAAGCCGCGCGGTGGAAGGTGCTGCCCGGCGAGATCGAGGCCGCCAAGAAGGCCGTGGCCAAGAGCCGGGCCGACGCGGAGCCGGCGTTCGCGGACTGGATCGCCGGCATGAAGGCCCCGGACCTCGAGCGCCAGCTGGACATCCCGGGACTCGCCTTCCGCGCTCCGCTCGCCGACGGGAAGACCAACGCTTTCGCGGCGATGGCCGGGAGCACTGTCACGACGGCGAGCCCGAAGGGTCCGGTCGGCTTGAACGGCGGCGGTCTCTTCGGAGCGGCGCCGGTGTTCGGCAAGGGCGCGACCGCGGAGTTCCCGGAGGTCGGCGTGGTCGGTGCCGGCGAGGCCTTCTCCTACGGCGCGTGGGTCTTCGTCCCGCCGGATTACAACGAGACCGCCGCCATCTTCGCGCGGATGGATCCGTCGAAGGACGGTTATCGCGGATGGGACCTGTGGATCCAGCAGGGCCAGTTCGCGACGCATCTCGTCAGCCAGTGGCCGGACAACGCGGTCAAGGTCCGCACCCGCGAACGCGTCGCCAAGAAGGGCAAGTGGCAGCACGTCCTCGCCACCTATGACGGGTCCGGAAAACCCGAGGGCGTGAAGATCTTCGTCGACGGCGTCGGCGTCCAGACCGAGGCCGAGAACTCGAAGGGCATCACCGGCAGCATCGCCGCGAAGGCGCCGTTCACGCTGGCACAGCGGAGCGAAGGCAGCCACTTCGACGGCGTCGCGCTCCAAGACGTCCGCATCTACTCCCGCGCGCTCGCGCCGGCCGAGGTGACCGCGCTCGCGCACGATGCGCTGCTCCGGACCTTGGTCGGCACGCCGGTCGCCGATTGGAAGCCCGAGCCGAAGCGCGAGGTCTTCGAGTACTTCCTGGCCACCCGCCATCAAACCTTCCGGGACGCGCAAACGGGCGTCGCGTCGCTCGAGAAAGAGAAGGAAGGCATCCGCCTCAAGTACCCGGTCACGCACATCCAGATGGAGAAGCCGGATTCGAAGCCGATGGCGGCGGTCTTGGCGCGCGGCCAGTACGACAAGCCCAAGGACAAGGTCGAGGCCGATGTCCCCGCGGCGTTGAACCCGTTGCCGCCCGGCGCGCCGAGGAACCGTCTTGGTCTCGCCCGATGGCTGGTCGCGCCGGAGAACCCGCTCACCGCGCGGGTCACGGTGAACCGCTTCTGGCAGGAGCTCTTCGGCACGGGCCTCGTGAAGACCACCGAGGACCTCGGCATCATGGGCGAGACGCCGTTGAACGCGGCGCTGCTCGATTGGCTCGCGGTGGAGTTCCGCGAGAGCGGCTGGGACGTGAAGCACCTCTTCCACCTCATGGTCACGTCCTCGGCCTACCGGCAGAGCGCCGTCGCGACCCGGGAGAAGCTGGACAAGGACCTGGCCAACCGCCTGCTCAGCCGCGGGCCGAGGTTCCGCATGGACGGCGAGATGGTCCGCGACTACGCGCTCTCGGCCAGCGGCCTGCTCGTGCCGAAGGTCGGCGGGCCGAGCGTGAAGCCCTACCAGCCGCAGGGCGTCTGGGAAGCGGTGGCGATGCCGGAGAGCAACACCAAGCGCTACGCGCAGGACACCGGCGACGGCCTGTACCGCCGCTCCATGTACACCTTCTGGAAACGCGCCGCGCCGCCCGCCTCGATGGAGGTCTTCAACGCGCCCAGCCGGGAGGTCTCCTGCACGCGCCGCGAACGGACGAACACGCCGTTGCAGGCGCTGGCGACGATGAACGACCCGCAGTTCATCGAGGCCGCCCGCCGGCTCGCCGAAGCGGCCCTCGCGCAGGACGGCGGCGACACCGGCCGCGCCATCGGCACCATCGCCCAGCGGTTGCTCGCGCGGCCCCTCCGGTCGGACGAGCGCAAGGTCGTGGACGAGACGTGGGCGAAGCTCTCGGGCTTCTACGGCGCCAATCCCGACGAAGCCGCGAAGCTGGTCGGTGTCGGCGAATCCAAGGCCGGTGTCTCGGTGCCCGCCCCGCGGCTCGCCGCGATGACGATGCTGGCCAACCAGCTCATGAACCTCGACGAAGTGCTGAACAAGTGAGACCGACCGTCAGTGAACCGGTGATCGGTGAGCCGGTGGATCAGTCGGGGCAGCCGTTCGGATATGCGCGGCGGTTCCAAGAACTCGTGGCTTACCGGAAAGCCCGCGCCTTGGCACGCGAGGTCTTTGACGCATCGAAGCTGTTCCCCGCTGCTGAAGCGTTTTCGCTGACCGACCAACTGCGGCGGTCGTCCCGTTCCATCGGCGCGCAGATCGCGGAGGCGTGGGCGAAGCGGCGTTATCCCCGCCACTTCATGAGCAAGCTGACGGACGCGGACGGCGAGCAACAAGAGACACAGCACTGGCTGACCACCGCCTTCGACTGCGGTTATCTCTCGTCCGAGGAGACCCGTCGTCTTGGCGGACTATGCCTTGAGGTCGGCCGGCTGCTCGGCTCGATGATCGCCAAGGCCGGTTCATTTTGCCAACCCGACCCCGATCAGCTTCACGAGGAAGCCCCAGCCTATCGGATAAGCGAGGAAACTGAGGCCGATAGTCCAACCTTCCTCACCGACCACTGATCCACTGTCCACTGTCCACTGTTTCACTGTTTCACTGATCACTTCCACCTTATGAGCCCGCTCACCGACCGCCGCATCCTGGAGACGCGCCGCCAGTTCTTCACCCGCGGCAAGAACGTGCTGGGCTATGCCGCGCTGACGTCGCTGCTCGGCAGCCGGTCCGGCTCGCTCGCCGCGGCCGTCGCCGAAGGATCCGCCGCCAGGCCCGTCCTGCCGAATCCGCTCGGCCTGCCCCACTTCGCGCCCAAGGCGAAGCGCGTGATCTATCTGCACATGGTCGGCGGACCCTCCCAGATGGACCTCTGGGACCCGAAGCCGCAGATGGACGCCTGGTACGACAAGGACCTCCCGGAATCCATCCGCCAAGGCCAGCGTCTCACGACGATGACGTCCGGGCAGTCGCGGTTCCCCATCGCGCCGTCGAAGTTCAGGTTCACCCGCGCCGGCAAGAGCGGCGTGCTCATGAACGCCGAGCTCATGCCCCACACCGCCAAGGTCGTGGACGACCTCTGCCTCATCCGCTCGATGCATACCGAGGCGATCAACCATGAACCGGCCATCTGCGCGATGCAGACCGGCAACATGAACGCCGGCCGTCCGTGCATCGGCTCGTGGGTCAGCTACGGCCTCGGCACGATGAACGAGAACCTGCCGACCTTCGTGGTTCTTGTCGCCGAGCCGACCAACAAGGAGCAGATCCAGGCCATCAGCGGTCGCCTTTGGTCGAGCGGGTTCCTCTCCGGCGAGCACGCCGGCGTCTCGTTCCGGAGCGGCGGCGACCCGATCCTCTACATCAGCAACCCGCCCGGCGTGCCGTCCGATCTCCGGCGCGCCCAGCTCGACGGCCTCCAACGGCTGAACGAGATGACCTACAAAGCCATCGGTGATCCGGAGACGCACACCCGGATCCAGCAGTTCGAGATGGCCTTCCGCATGCAGTCCAGCGTGCCCGAGCTCACCGACATCAAGGGCGAACCGGCATCCACCTACGAGCTCTACGGCGAAGAGGCGAAGAAGCCCGGCAGCTTCGCCTACACGGCCTTGATGGCGCGGCGCCTCGTCGAGCGCGGCGTGCGCTTCGTGCAGGTGTACCTCAACAACTGGGACCACCACGGCAACGTCGCCGGCCGCCTGCCCGCGCAGTGCAAGGACGTCGACCAGCCCATCGCCGGCCTGATCAAGGACCTCAAGTCGCGCGGCATGTTCGACGACACCCTCATCGTCTGGGGCGGCGAGTTCGGCCGCACCATCTACAGCCAGGGCGGGCTCTCCCACGAGAACTACGGCCGCGACCACCATCCGCGTTGCTTCTCGATGTGGATGGCCGGCGGCGGCACCAAGGGCGGCGTGGTCCACGGCGAGACCGACGACTTCTCCTACAACATCGTGAAGGACCCGGTCCACGTCCGCGACTTCCACGCCACCTTGCTGCACCTGCTCGGCATCAACCACGAGCGGTTCGCCTACAAATACCAAGGCCTCGACATGCGGCTCACCGGCGTCGAGAAGACCGAGGTGGTGAAAGCGCTGCTGGCGTAGCAGCTCCCGAAGAAGTCCAAGGTCTGGAGGCGACGGGGCGACGCCGGATGCGGTCAACCGGTGCGGCCGAACTTCTTCTCCAGCTCGCGCCAGTTCATCTCGATGAGCGTGGGACGACCGTGCGGACAGGTGTAGGGCATGGTGCAACGGCGGAGGTCGTTCACCAGGTTCTCGAGCTCCGGTCCGCGCAACGGGTCGTTGGCCTTCACCGCGTGGCGGCAGACCGTCTTCGCGACGACGTCCTCGCCGAGCCGAGCGTTGTTGACGCCTTCGCCGGCCGACTTCAGCGCGTCGATCAGCTCGAAGACGAACTGCTTGGGGTTGCCCGCCTTCACGAAGGGCGGCAGCGCGTCGAGCAGGAAGGTGCGTTCTCCGAACTCGCTCAGGCCGACGCCGAGGCGCGTCAGCGTCGCGAGGTTCCGCCGCACGAAATCGGCGTCGCGCGGCGTGAGTTCGACGGTCTCGGGCAGCAACAGGCGTTGCGACGGCGCCTGCTGCGCGGTCTCGATGCGCGCGAGCATCTGCTCGAAGAGGATCCGCTCGTGCGCCGCATGTTGGTCGAGCAGGACCAGTCCGCGGTCGGATTCCAGCACCACGTAGAGCCGTCCCACCACCCCGACGAGGCGCAGAGGAACGTGGAGCAGCGGGACGGGGGCACCGCCTGAAGGCGGGTGAGCCAGCGGGCCAGCAGACCAATGGGCCAGGGGGGCGGTGGCCGTGCTTGGAGCAGGCTGGGTGCTGGATGGCGGGGAGAAGGCGGAGGAACCCGGAACAGTCGGGAACGCGGACAGGGCGGCGGCGGTGGGCGGAACATCGTCTGCCGCCGTGGGATGAAGGGGGCTCAGCGATCTGGGTTTGAGGGAGAGAGGAAGCGCGGTCTGCGCCGGTGGCGCTTCCGATGGCGGAGCGAAGTGGAAGCCCGGTGCATGTCCGCTCCCTCCCAGGCCCTCTCCTCCAGGAGAGCGGGAACCAGAAGTGAGCGCCGCGAGATCCGGCGACGCCGAGGCCGGGCCTCCCTCCGAAAGGCTGGATGCATCGGACGTGGCGTGTCGCGCGGGTGCATTCTCCTCCGCCCCTGTTCCCACCTGCCCACCGAATCCCCGGCCACCGCCCGCGGTGCCGTGGAAGGCCAGCAGCGTGTCGCGCACGGCCTTCGCGACGAGGCGGCGGACGGCCTGCTCCTCACGGAACTTCACCTCGCGCTTCTGCGGATGGACGTTGACGTCCACGGCGGCGGGATCGATCTCGAGGAAGAGGCAGCAGACCGGATAACGGCCGCGCATCAGGGCGGTGTGGTAGCCTTCTAGGAGCGCGAAATTGAGGCCGCGGTTGTCCACCGGCCGTTGGTTGACGAAGAGATGCTGTTCGTCGCGGGTGCCGCGCGAGACGCCCGGCGCACCGATGAACCCCCACAGGCGGAAACGCGAGGTGGGCGGCGCGTCGCCGGGCGGGATCCCTGGGTCCGGGTTCCCGAGCCGGAAGCTGGATCCACCGGCGCCCGGACCATGGACCTCGGACAGCGGACCATGGATCTCCTCCCGCGCTTCTTCGACCTCGGCCGCGAGATCCACCGGCAACAAAGGGACGTCCGCGCCGTGGAGCTGGCGGAGCCGTTCGCGGAGCGCGGCGAAGCGGCCGGCGGGATCCGTCCAGGCCACGGGCGGCAGCTGCCAGGACGTCCGGCCGTCGTTCACAAATGCGAACCCGACCTGGGGGAACGCGAGCGCGACGAGCGTGAGATAGTGGGCGATGTGGGCGCGCTCGGTGTCCTCGCCGCGGAGGAACTTGCGGCGGGCGGGCAGGTTGAAGAAGAGCTGGCGGACCTCCACCGAGGTGCCGGACGGCGACGCGGCGGCCTTCACCTCGATGATCTTGCCGCCGTTGATGACCACTTGCGTGGCCTCGCCCGAGGTGTCGTCGCGTTCCCTCGTGGTGAGGGTGAAGCGGCTCACGCTGGCGATGCTCGGGATGGCCTCGCCGCGGAAACCCATCGTCGCGATGGAGGCGAGGTCCTCGGCGCGCCGGATCTTCGAGGTGGCGTGGCGTTCGAGGCAGAGCAGCGCGTCGTCGCGGCTCATTCCGGTCCCGTCGTCGGTGACGCGGATGAGGCTGCGTCCGCCGGCGCCGATCTCGACGGAGATGCGCGTCGGTCCGGCGTCGAGCGAGTTCTCGACCAGCTCCTTCACCACGCTGGCCGGACGCTCCACGACCTCGCCCGCCGCGATCTGGTTCGCGACGTGTTCCGGGAGGAGGCGGATGCGGTTCACGGGGGCATCGTAGTCCGCCGCCCGAGGCGCGTGGAAGCGCGGTTTGGCGGGCGCCGTGCGGTCCGAAGCGGTGACGTCGCTCTGCGAGCTGCCGTATCGCCGGGTCGAGGTCGGCAGGTTGCGGGGGAGGCCGACGGGTCCGGACACGGGTGGCATCCGGCGGACCGGGAAATCCGCGCTCCCGACGAAGCGCAACTTGGCGCGGTGTTCCGGTTTGTGCGGGACCCATCCATCCGCTACCCACAGCCGCCATGTCGCGCCACATCCATGCCCTGCCTGCCGATCCCTCGATGAAGGTGCGGAAGCGCTCGACGTGGGAGGTCGTCCGGCGGGTCGCGACGTACCTTCGTCCGTATCCGTGGATGGCCGTCGGCACCATCGCGTGCGCGGTGGTCTCGCAAGCGGCGGCGATGGCGTATCCGAAGCTCACGCGGCTGGTGATCGACGAGGTGATCGGCGCGAAGCGGGCGGAGCTGTTGACGCCGGTGATGCTCGGGCTGCTCGGGGCCTTCGTGGTGCGCGATGTCTTCAACGCCGTCCGCATCCGGCTCAACAACACGTTCGAGCAGGACGTCATCTACGACATCCGCCGCGAGGTGTACGGACGGCTCCAGCGGTTGCCGCAGCGGTGGTTCGACCAGCGGGCATCGGGCGACCTGATGACGCGCGTGCTGGAGGACGTGAACGCGATGGAACGGTTGCTCATCGACGGCACCGAGCAGGGCGTCGTGGCGTTGCTGGCGATCGTCGGCGTGGCGACGTTGCTGTTCTTGAACAACCCGCTGCTGGCCGGGGTTGCGTTGTTGCCGCTGCCGGTCCTCGCGGGCGGCGCGCTATGGTACACGCTCACCGCGCACACCCGCTACCGCGCCCAACGCGAGGCGAGCTCGGCGATGAACGCCCTGCTGATGGACAACCTCCAGGGCGTCCGGCAGATCAAGTCCTTCGGTCGCGAGCCTCACGAGGACGAGCGGTTCGCGGCGCGCGCGGACGCTTTGCGGCGCGGTTCGTTGACGGTGATGAAGGTGTGGGCGGTCTACAACCCGGTGATGACCTGGGCGGCCGCGGCCGGTGTCGTGGCGGTGTTGTGGGTCGGCGGACGGCTCGTCCTCCAAGGCGCTCTTCAGGTGGGTCAGCTCGTGGAGTTCGTCCTCTATCTCGGTCTCTTCTACGACCCGATCGGCCGCCTGCACACGCTCAACCAGATGCTCCAGAGCGCCCGGGCCGCGGGTGAACGCGTCTTCGACATCCTCGACGCGCCGGAGGAGCCGGGGGTCGTCCCGCCCGCGGGCGGATGGAAGCGTTGCCGCGGCGAGGTCGTCTTCGACGGCGTCTGCGCGGATTACGGCGACGAGCGGCTCGCGCTGATGGACATCTCGTTCCGCGCCGCGCCGGGCGAGATGATCGCGTTGGTCGGGCCGACCGGTGCCGGCAAATCGACCTTGGTGAACCTGCTCCCGCGGTTCTACGAGCGGTCGGCCGGCCGGATCCTGGTCGACGGGCGCGATGTCCGGGATCTTCCGTTGGCCGAGCTGCGGACCCAGGTCGCGGTGGTCAGCCAAGAGCCGTTCCTGTTCAACGGAACCATCCGCGAGAACATCCAGTACGGGCGGCTCGACGCGTCGGATGCCGATCTGGTGCAGGCGGCGCGCGCGGCGAACTGCCACGACTTCATCGCCGCTTTGCCGCAGGGCTACGATACCCGCGTCGGCGAACGCGGCGTGCGTCTGAGCGTCGGCGAGAAACAACGGATCAGCATCGCCCGCGCGCTGCTGAAGGACGCGCCCATCCTCGTGCTCGACGAGGCCACCGCGAGCGTGGACACCGCGACGGAACGGCTGATCCAAGAGGCGCTGGACCGGTTGATGGCCGGCCGGACCAGCTTCGTGGTGGCCCACCGTCTGAGCACCATCCAACACGCGGACCAGATCCTGGTGCTCCGGCACGGACAGGTGGTGGAGCGCGGCACGGATCCGGAACTCGTGGCCGCGGGCGGTCTGTACGCCCGGTTGCTGCAAGCGCAGAGCGCGGCGACGGCGGTGGAGGTCGGCTGAACGCGGAGCAGGGGTGCAGGTCGACCGGATCCTCCTCCGTCGCCGACAACTGGGAAGCCGGACGACGGTTCAGGCGAACAGGCCGGCCGGATCCGCGGACACGGACAGCGCGCGCCCGCCGGTCTGGACCTCCTCGACCTTGCCGTCGCGCCAGGCGCGGAGGCGATAGAGCGTCGCGAAGCCGAAATCCGGCGCGGCGCCGCCTTGGCCACCGACGAGCTCGCTGCCGCGGCGGACGTTGTCCTGCATCCAAGCCGGCAGGAGCAGGTGGAAGGGGTTCCGCCGGACTTCACCGATGTGGAACGACACGCCGGCCACCTGGTCGGCGACGTCCTGCTCGCTCGCCTCGACCATCAGGTTGGGCTTCGTCATCTGGCCCCAGTACTCGGTCTCGACGAGGAAGGTGGCGAAGCCGGCCGGTAGGGTCGCGAGCGCGTCCATCACGAGATGGTGGGTGCCGATGTGAGTGCCGTTCCAGTCGTGCTCGTGGGGGAAGAAGATCGCGCGCGGCCGGTGCGACGCGAGGATCCCGGCGATGGTCCGGACCATGCCCTGCCAATGGGCCGGGTCTTCGGCGCGGCACTTGGGCGTGACCTTCTCCAATCCTTCGGGCGCGGTCTGGACGAGCCCGAAGCCGAGATAGCGGCAGGCTTCCTGGAGCTCCGCGAGACGGCCGGCTTGGCGGGCGCGGTTGCTCCCTTGGGTGACGGCGACGTTGACCACGTCCCATGCGGCCTCGCGGCGCAACCGGAGCGGCAGGTTGCCGATGAGGCCCTCGTCGTCGGGGTGCGGGGAGAAGATGAGCGCGGTCGGCGCGCCGGCGCCGACGGGCGGGTTGGCGGCGGGCGGGAAACCGCCGAGCGGAAGGGCTTTGCCGTCGCGGAACTGGCGGGCGTAGGTGGCGACAAGGCTCGCGTAAGGATTCATCGTTGCGTGGTCGGTTGTGCCAACCCGGGCACGGGGTGGGCAAGCTCCTTCCCCCGACCTTCCCCCGATGCGGCCCCCTGCGAGGGAGGGGGGCGGGTCATCGTCGGGGTCCGGCGACCTGCCTGCCGGTGATCCGATGAAACGGGGTCGAACGGCCGCTTGAAATCCGGTGCGGGAGCCCCCAGTTTTTCTCGATGCCTGTCCCCGCTGATTTCAAGAACGTCACCGCTGTCGCCAAGGCCAACGTCTATTTCGACGGCCGCGTCGTCTCCCACACCCTCTTGTTCCCCGACGGATCGAAGAAGACGCTCGGGCTGATCTATCCGGGCAAGTTCCATTTCGGCACCGACCAGGCCGAGCGCATGGAGATCGTCGCCGGCGACTGTTCAGTGAAGCTCGACGGGGCCTCCGAGGTCACCGTCCACGGTGCAGGCCAGCATTTCGATGTCGCCGCGAGATCCGGCTTCGATATCGAGGTCACCTCCGGCATCTGCGAATACATCTGCTCCTTCATCGTTTGATCCGCCGGCCTGCGCCGGTCTTGTCCCGCACCGTCCCCCCCTTTGATCCCCCGCCCCGCATGAACCGCCGCTCGTTCCTCCTCGCCGCGTCCACGTTGCCTGTCATCGTGCAGGCCGCGGGATCCAAGAGCTACACCTTCGGCCTCGTCGCCAAGTCGCAGGGCAACGCCGTCTTCCAGGTCGCGCGCGTCGGGGCCGAGGACGCCGCACGCGAGCTCGGCGCGAAGCACGGGCTGCGCATCAAGGTCGATTGGCGCACGCCGAACGAAGAGGACGCCCAGAAGCAGGCGGAGGCCATCGAACAGCTGGTGCTCGCGGGCGCCGATGGCATCGCCATCAGCTGCAGCGACGCGAACAAGGTGACCGATGCCATCGACAAGGCCGTGAAGGGCGGCGTGCCGGTGTGCACCTTCGACAGCGATGCGCCGGCCTCGAAACGCTTCATCAACTACGGCGTGGACGACCTCGAATGCGGCCGGCAGGTCATCGCCGAGCTGGCCAAGGTCATGGGCGGCAAGGGCGTCGTCGCCATCCTCGCCGGCAACCAGAACGCCCCGAATCTGCAGAAGCGGTCGCAGGGCGTCCGCGAAGGCGCGAAGGCGTTCCCCGGGATCCGCATCCGCGACACCTACTACCACAAGGAGACGCCGCAGGACGCCGCGGCCCGCGTCGAGCAGGTGATGCAGGCGGCCCCCGAGGTCACTGGATGGGCGATGATCGGCGGATGGCCGTTGTTCACCGAGCACGCGCTCAAGTGGGCGCCCGGCTCCGTGAAATGCGTCAGCGTCGACGCCTTGCCGGCCCAGCTTGCCTATCTCCGCAGCGGGCACGTGCAGAAGCTGCTCGCCCAGCAATGCCACGCCTGGGGCCACCGCTCCATCGAGCTGCTGCTCGACAAGGTCCACTTCAAGAAGAGCCCGCCCTCGGTCAAGGAGGTCAGCCCGTTGGTGCCTGTCGATCGGGACAACGTGGATGCCTACGCGAAGAATTGGGAGAAGTGGCTCCCGAAGTGACCCGCGGGATCCGGCTCACCAGCCGAGTCCCATCGCGGTCAGCCGCTCCTGCAGGCGCGGCAGGTTCCACTCCTGCACTCCGCCGTCCTCGAGATGGATGTGCACCCACGCGCCGTTCGGCGAGCGGGCGAAGCCCTTGGTCCCGCCGGCGGACGGCAAGCGGAACGTCACGTTGGTCGACGCCGACAACCAGATCCCGGCCGCGTCGCGCCGCAGTCCAGGGGCGTTGTCGGCTGCGGGAAGCGCTTTGAGGGTGGTCGGCAAGAAGCGGACGACGTCGCGCGGGCTGGCGAATTCCCAGAGCGTCGCGCGGGTCTGGCCCGGCGCGTAGACCGCGAGCTGGCGACCGGTCGGCGACAGGTCGACCCGCCCGGCCGGCGTCTTGACCGCGGCCAGCGGTCGGCGTGACGGCACGTCCCAGAGCTGGACCCGGCCGTCCAACCGGGCCACGGCGAGCACCCGGTCGGATTCGTCGAGCGAGAGGCTGGTCGCGCCGGACAGACCGTCCGCGAACCGCTGCACCTGTTCGGTGACGGTGTCCGCGACCCAGACACCGGTCCGCGTCGCGCAGACCACCCGTCGCGCATCGCCGAACCATGCCATCGCTGTGGGCGTCCCTTCCAAAGGCAGGTGGACCGAGACCTTGCCGAGGCCGAGGTCGACGATGGCGAGCCCCGGCGGTTCCTCGATGAGCACGGCGAGGCGCGTCTCGCTCGGCGACCACGCGAACGGCCCGGTCCTGCCAGGAAGCTCGATGAAGCGCTTCTGTCCCATGTCCACCGTGGGCGACAGCGCGATGAAGCGTTCCGCGTCGGCGTGGCCGCCGTAGGTGTAACCGGCCAGGGTTCCTGCGCCGTTGAAGGCCGCGTGGCTCATGCTGTGCGCGCGACCGGGCCAGGACCAGGCGCCGGGGTCCGGGTCGCAGCGACGGAATCGCAGCGCACCGGTCTGGTCGACCATCGACAGCCAGCGTCCGCGGGCGCTGAAGCCGAGGAACTGGGCGAGCGGTCCTACCTCCATCTCGTGCCGGAAGAGCTCCGCGTGGTCCTTCAACGAACGGAAGACGACGACGCCCTCCGGCGTGGCCGCGACGTAGCGTTCGCGAGGCAGGTCGATCAGCAGCGGTGCCGGCGGGCCGGGGGGATTGAACGGCAGCGGTCGCAGGTCGGCGGTGCCGAGCGCGAGGACCGCTTCTTGGCGGAGCTCGGCGACGGGCCCGCCGGCCGCGGCCTTCGCCAAGAGACCGAGGGCGGTCGTCCGCCATCCGGGCATGGCGCCTTCGCGGAGAAGTCGTGCTTGGGCGAGCAGATCGGCCGCTGTCGGCGTCCGGTCCGGCACCACGACCGTGGTCTGTTGCGGCGACGCGGTCGGTCGGCGCAAGAAGAAGCCCGTCGCGGCGAGGACCAGCACCACGGCTACAGCCGGGATCAGCCTTCGCAGGCCGAAGGCTTGGTTCAATTCGAGGAGGGTCCGCAAAAGTCTTCGCTGGGAGCACAACACATCCGTCCCACCGATTTGAACGCTGAAATCGCGGGGTCCTGCTCCTCCGACCGGCAAGGGGACCGCCTTGCGATGCTCAGGGCAGCTGCGCCGAGAGCCGTCCCAGATCTTTTCGGAGCCCGCTCCCGAGGCGATGCCGCGCGAGGTCGACCTGCATCCGGCCTACCCCGAGGGCCTCGGCGACCTTGGCGACCTTGGCGACCGGCCAATCTTGCAGGACGTGGAGAACGAACATCTGGAACTGCTTGGGCTTCACGCGGTGCTTCAGCCGCTCGATCGCGCTGGCCCGGAGGTGGCTTTGTCATTCCTTTTCCCAGAGGCCGGCCAGCTCGCGGTCCTGGGCATCGGACAGGCCGGCGGTCTTTGCCTCGACCGCCGGGTCGTCGGGGTCGGCCCGGTGGCCTTCGCCGTCGCGGTACCGCTTCCGCAGCGCATCGGCGATCCGTCGCTTGGTGATCTGGAGCAGCCAGCCCTTAGACGTGCCCTGCGTCCGGTCGTGGCGGAAACCGGGCATCCGCTTGGTCACGGTGATGATCGGTCTCCTCCACGACGTGCAGGGCCGACGCTTCGTCGAGGCCCGCCTTCGACGCCGTGTCGCAGATGAGCCGTCAGCAGGTCTCGAAGAACTCGCACCCGCTGTCCTGAGCATCCCACGACCGGAGCCGGGAGAGCAGGCTCTGGCGGGTCGGGAGGAGATCTTCGTCGCCGCGGGATCCGGTGTGCATCTCTCCTTTCATCCGCGCGCGAGGTGCCGGGATCTTCACCGGATCTGGCGTCGGCGGTCCCGGCCGCGGCAAACTTCCACTTGCGGTCGTTGGCCTCGGCGATTCTCTTCCCCCGACTTTCGCCGCTCGGCACGATATGGACGAACTCCGCAAACTGGTGGATAGCCTGCCGCACAAGCCGCTCTTCGGCGTGGCGCTGCTGGCTTGGCTCGCGCTGTTCCATCTTCTGGGCAACGCGAACTTCGGGTACGTCGATTCACCGTCGCTCTTCGGGTGGCTCTATCCGCTCTACCAGAACAACCCCGACGACGGCCTCGGGATGATGGTGCCGTTCGTGAGCCTGATGCTGTTGTGGATCCGGCGCGACCAGCTGGTGCCGCTGCCGAAGGACACCTGGTCGCCGGCCTTGGGCCTGGTCGCCGCGGGGCTTGTGCTGCACCTGCTCGGCTACCAGGTGCAGCAGGCGCGCCTGTCGTTGGTCGGTTTCTTGACCGGGCTCTACGGCTTGACCGGGCTCTTCTGGGGGCGCGCATGGATGCGGGCCTCGGTGTTCCCCTTCGCGCTGCTGCTGTTCTGCATCCCGGTCACCGCCTACCTCAACGGGGTCACGTTCTATCTCCGGTTGCTTGTGGCGCAATTGGCGACGGGCTTCTGCACCGAGGTGCTCCACATGCGGCTGCTCCGGGAAGGCACCGCGGTGTACAGCGTGCTGCCCGACGGCACGCGCGGGTTCCAGTTCGAGGTCGAGGCGGCCTGCAGCGGCATCCGCAGCCTGACGGCGGTGTTGCTGCTCACGTTGGTCCACGGCTGGTTGACGCTGCGGTCCGGATGGCGCCGGGCGCTGTTGGTCGTGTCGGCGCCGGTCTTCGCCGTGCTGGGCAACCTGTTCCGGTTGGTCGTGGTCTTCGTCGTCGGCGAATCGTTCGGCGAGAAGGCCGGCGCGGCCATCGAGAACAAATTCGGTTTCATCACCTTCATCGTGGCGCTCGGCGGCGTGGTCCTGTTCGGCCGTTGGCTCCAGGAGAAGTCCGCCGTTCCCGCGCCGGTCGCGGCCGGCGCCCTCCCGCCGTCCACGCCCGCAGAAACCGCATGAACCGCCGCGCCCTCCATCTCGCCCTCGCCGCGCTGGCCATGGTCGCCGGCACCGGTCTGCTGCTCTTGCAGCTCAAGACCCGCCAGCGGCTCGGCATGCCGGGCGTCCGGGTCACCGACGTGCCGCTGCTGGGCGAGAAAGGGCTCTCGGGCCGGACCCATTCCGCCGCGTTGCCCTCCGATCTCCCGGGCTATTCGTTCCAGACCACACCGGTGACCGACCTGGAACTGAAGACCCTCCCTTCGGACACGACCTTCGGCCGCGGTCTCTACACGGCGGCGGACAACAGCCTCGAGGCCCAGGTGAGCGTGGTGCTCATGGGCTCGGACCGCACGAGCATCCACCGGCCGGAATACTGCCTCGAAGGCCAAGGCTGGCGGATCCTCCGGCGGACGCAGGCGGAGATCCCGATGAGCGGGGCGATGCGCGCGCCGATGCCGGTCCAGCGTTTCGATTCCACCGCGACATGGAACCGCAACGGCGTGCGGCAGCAGATCGGCGGTGTCTACGTGTTCTACTTCGTCGCGGACGGACAGCGCACCGCGAGCCATTGGGAGCGCCAGTGGCGCATGATCCGCAGCTTGGTCCTGGAGAACGAGCTCCAGCGCTGGGCCTATGTCTCCTTCTTCACCGTCTGCGAGCCCGGCGACGAGGATGCGGCGTTCGACAAGTTGAGCCGTCTCATCGCGGCCTGCGCGCCACGGTTGGAGACGGCTTCGGCCGCGCCCGGCGTCGCCTCGAACCCGTGACCGTCCTCCGCCAACGCTGGAGGGATCTGCCGCACAAGTCGGTGCTGGCGGTGCTTTTGGCGGCGTGGTGCGCGCTGTTCCACTTCGTCGGCAACTCCAGCTTCGGGTACGTGGACAGCCCCTCGATGTTCGGCTGGCTGGCCGGATGGTACCGGCTGACGGCGAACGGCGAGACCGGTGACGAGCTGTGCCCGCTGGTGCTCGGCCTGGTGGCCGTCCTTGCCTTCAACAAACGCGCCGAGCTGCTCCGGTCCGCGGCGGGGATCTGGGCGCCGGCCGTCCTCGGCGTCCTGCTCGGGCTCGCGTTCCACGTGGTGGGCTACACGGTGCAACAGGTCCGGCTCTCGGTGCTCGGGTTCATCCTCGGCGCGTGGGCGTCGACCGGGGTCGTCTGGGGCCGGGCCTGGCTGCGCGCGACGGCGTTCCCGTGGTTCCTGACGGTCTTCGCCATCCCGGTCGCGGCGTACACCGACCCGTTGACGTTCCAGCTGCGGCTGCTGTCGACCGCGATCTCGGTGGGGTTCAGCAAGCTGGTCCTGGGGATCTCGTTGTCTCGGGCCGGCACGATGGTGTCGCATCCGCCGGACGCACGGGACCCGCAGGGATTCGTGTTCGACGTCGTGGCGGCGTGCAGCGGCATCCGCAGCGCGACGCTCGTGCTCCTGATCACGGTCGTCTTCGCCTTCCTCGTCTTCCGGCCCGGATGGCGGCGCGCGGTGGTCATCCTTTCGGCGGTCCCGCTCGCGCTCTTGGGCAACGTGCTCCGCCTGGTCGTGGTGTTCTGGGTGGGCGACCGCTACGGGCAAGCGGCCGGCAAGCTGGTCGAGACCAAGTTCGGGTTCATCACCTACGTCGGCGCGGTGCTCGGCGTGCTCGTGCTCGGAAGGCTGCTGAAGGAACCCGCCGGGAAGGCCGCTGCGGTCGCTGGTCCCGGTGATGCCGCGCCGGTGCCGGGCAAAGCGGCTCGGTTCCCGACGTCGCTTGCCGCGGTCCTCGCTGTGTCGATGGCGGTCAGCGGGCTGCTGCTCGTCCGCCTGCGGGACCACCAGACGATCGGTGTGCCCGGCGTGAAGATCGTGCGGATGCCTTTGATCAGCAGCTCCGGTCGGCTGGCCCGGACCAACCAAGCGTTCTTGCCCACGATCGTCCCCGGCCACATCGGCCGATCGGAACCGGTGCCGGACACGGATCTCGATAATCTCCCGCCGGACACGAGCTTCGGTTACGGCGCCTATCAAGCGACGGACGGCACCTTTTCCGCGCTTGCCCGGGTCGTGCTCATGGGCCGCGACCGCACGAGCATCCACCAGCCCGAGTTCTGCCTGAAAGGAGTGGGCTGGGACATCCGGTCGCGCCGGACCGAACGGATCCAGGTTCTCCGTCCGCATCCGTACGCGCTGGAGGTGCAGCGGTTCGACGCGAGCCAGAGCATCACGGCGCCCGATGGCCGGCTCCTGCAAAGGTCGGGCGTCTATGTGTTCTGGTTCGTGGCCGACGGCCAGCTGACGTCGAGCCATTGGACCCGGACCCGCTGGATGATCCGCGACCTGCTCACCCGGAACGTGCTCCAGCGCTGGGCCTACGTGTCCTACTTCGCGCTCTGCGCCCCGGGCGACGAGGATGCCACGTTCCAGCGGCTCAGCCGGCTGGTCGCGGCCAGCGTCCCCGAGTTCCAACTCGCGGCCGGGGAACCCGGACGGCCGTCCAGCCCGTGATTCAGGCTTAACACCGGGCCTTCCGCCTGTCACAACCCCCCGCGAACCATGCTCCGCCGACACCGGCAACTTCAGAACATGCTGCACAAGCCGCTCGACGCGGCGCTGTTCGGCGCGTCGTTCTGGCTGGCGCATTGGATCCGTTCCCTGCCGGTCTTCGACCACGAGAACCTGATCCAAGACTTCAGCGTCTACGCTTGGCTGCTGGTGGTGATCGTCCCGCTGATCCCGCCGTTGCTCGGTTTCCAAGGGTACTACCAACGCCCGCTCTTCTTCTCCCGCCGCCTGACCTTGTGGCAGCTGGTGAAGGCCGCCGTCTGGATCACCATCGTGGTCAACACGGTCTTGTTCTTCCGGAAGGCCGAGGTCTCGCGCGGCGTGGTCCTGCTCTTCCTGCCCATCGCGGTCGGCATCGTGTTCATCAAGGAGGAGGCGGTGCGCCGGTGGAACCTCGCCCGACGCGGCAACCAAGCGGCCCACAAGCGCGTCATCCTGGTCGGCAGCTCCGGCCGCAGCGGTGAGGACACCGTGCGCTTGGAGCGGTCGATCGCCTCCGGCACGCTCGGCGATGTCGAGGTGGTGGCCCGGGTCGACCTCGCCGACACCGCGCCCAGCCGGCTCGCGGAGCTCCTCCACGAGACCTCGGCCAACGCCGTCATCATCTCGCCGCGCCAGGCACTGTTCAGCCAGATCGAAGTGGCCATCCAGGTGTGCGAACTGGAGGGCGTCGAGGTGTGGCTGCTCGCGGATTTCTTCCAGACGCGGCTTTCGCAGGCCACGGTCGATGAACTCAACGGCCAGCCGGTGCTCGTCTTCCGCACAGGGCCCGAGGCTTCGTGGCAGGCGTTGATCAAGAGCGGCATCGATTTCACCGGCTCGGTCGCGCTGCTGCTCGCCACCGCGCCCGTGATGGCGTTGGCGGCGATCGCGGTGCGGCTGACCTCGCCCGGACCGGTGCTTTTCCGGCAACAGCGCGCCGGGTTGAACGGTCATCCGTTCACCATGCTGAAGTTCCGCACCATGGTGACCAACGCCGAGCAGATGCAGCAGGAGCTCGCCCAGCTCAACGAGATGTCCGGGCCTGTCTTCAAGGTCACCAACGACCCGCGCATCACGCCGGTCGGCCGCTTCCTCCGCCGCTACAGCATCGACGAGCTGCCGCAGCTCTGGAACGTCGCCACCGGCGAGATGAGCCTCGTCGGTCCGCGTCCGTTGCCGGTCCACGAGGTGAAGCGCTTCGACGATCCCGCCCATCGCCGCCGCCTCAGCGTGAAGCCCGGTCTCACCTGCCTCTGGCAGGTCAGCGGCCGCAACAACGTCAGCGATTTCAAGGAATGGGTCCGGCTCGACCTCGAGTACATCGACAACTGGTCGCTCTGGCTCGATATCAAGATCCTCCTGCGCACGGTCCCGGCCGTCTTCGTCGGCGCCGGCGCGAAGTGATCCCGGCCCTCGACGGAGGCCGGCCCCCGTGCCACGTTACAGTCATCGGGTGGATCCCACCGGACTGCCATCGTCCTGCGGATCCTCCCCCCACCGGATCCGCATGAAGACGAAACGCCTGAAATCCACCGCCGTCTCTTCCGCCCGCCCGGTCTCCGTCGTCACCGGCGGCGCGGGATTCCTCGGTTCACATCTTTCCGACCTGCTGCTCGCCCGCGGCCATTCCGTCGTCGCGATCGACAACCTGGTCACCGGATCGACCGACAACATCGCCCATCTCGCCGGCAACCCGGATTTCAAGTTCATCAAGCAGGACGTCACCGAGTTCCTCTACCTCGCCGGCAAGGTCGACTACGTCTGGCATTTCGCTTCGCCCGCCAGCCCGATCGATTATCTCGAACTGCCGATCCAGACGCTGAAGGTCGGCTCGCTCGGGACGCACAAGGCGCTCGGACTCGCCAAGGCCAAAGGCGCGCGCTTCCTCATCACCTCGACCTCCGAGATCTACGGCGACCCGCTCATCCATCCTCAGCCCGAGAGCTACTGGGGCAACGTCAACACCATCGGCCCGCGCGGCTGCTATGACGAGTCGAAGCGCTTCGCCGAGGCGCTGGTGATGGCCTACCATCGCCAGCACGGCATCCCCACCCGCATCGTCCGCATCTTCAACACCTACGGCCCGCGCATGCGGCTCAACGACGGCCGGGTCGTGCCCGCCTTCATCAGCCAGGCGCTGGCCGGCAAGCCGGTCACCCTCTTCGGCGACGGCAAGCAGACGCGGAGCTTCTGCTACTACTCGGACCTCATCGAAGGCATCTACCGCCTGATGATGAACGACGGGCCGGACGCCCATCTTCCGACCAACATCGGCAACCCGCACGAGATGACCATGCTCGAGTTCGCCGAGGAGATCATCAAGGCGACCGGCTCGAAGTCGAAGATCGTCCACCGGCCCCTGCCGCAGGACGATCCCAAGCAGCGCCGTCCCGACATCACCCTTGCCAAGAAGCTGCTGAAGTGGGAACCGCAGGTGCCGCTCGCCGAAGGGCTGGAGAGCACCATCGCCTACTTCCGGACGAAGGTGTGAGCACCGGAGCGCGGTCGGCCCGCCCGCCCGCCGGGCCGGATACCGTGGTCATGGACGAAGGCGTCCAGCGACTTCCGGTGGCCGAAAGGGTGTCGCTGCCACACTCCGCCACCGCGAGACGTAGGCGCGTTCCACGCACCGTGCGAGATCCGCGAGGTCTTGGAGTGCGGCAGTCCTCTGCCGCTTTTTCGCTGAGGACGGTCTTGCCGCAGAGAGGCGCAAGTGGCGCAGAACCGACGGACGTCGTGCTTTCCTTTGAACCTTGAGCGTCGGCTGCCGGGCCGAGAGCGGCAGAGGACTGCCGCACTCCAAGACGCTGGTGCGACTGCGCCGCCACCTCTGCCCTAGGAGCGGCGGTCGCCTCATGCGCGAGTTGGTTTTTCCAGGCCGCCACGCGAACGAAGGCGTCGGCATTCTCGGACGTCGTCCGCCTACCGCTTCTTCGGCGCGTTCGCCGCCGTGCCGGTGCCTTGCCGGTCGATTTGGCTGAAGTCTCCGTCGGCGCTGTGCTTGGTCAGCACCAAGCCGTCGGCGTAGGCGTAGATGCGCTCCCATTTCCCGTTCGGCATCTGCCGTGCCTGCTTCTCGCGGAACAGGATCAGGTCTGGCTCTGCCTCACTGATGACACGCTCGTGGGGAAAGAACTCGAACAGGTCGGGTGAGATGCCTCCCTCTAAGGTTCCGTCCGCCTGGAGATCCATCTCGCTGCGCATCTCATCGAAGCTCGCAGGGTAGCGAGAATTGTTTCGGGCGGAGAATGTTTGCGCCGCGAGGCCGAGGTTCCTCATCGCTTTGAGGACTAGAAACGAATGCTGCCTCGCGTCTGCCATGGCCAAGGCTTTCGCCCTCTCGGCTGTGATTTCTGAAAAGGCTGCGCGCACTTCGGCGCCCTGCAGACGATTCTGCAGATTTGAGCCTCTCGATGCAGTCGCGGCCTGCCGCAGTTGCGTGATCTCGCTGCGAAGGCGAAGCAGTTCCGTGTGCTCGTCACGGACCTGTCCTTCTGATTCTTGTGCCGCTGGAGGGGAAGTCGGCGGCACCGTCGTGAGCGCAACCACCTGCCGCCGCAGCCCGGCGTTCTCATCGGCGAGCCGGGTGATGCTGCGTTGTTGCCAGGAAAGCGTGGTCGCCACGATCGCGGTGCCCACGATCCCGAGTGCGAGTTTGGATTTCATAAGCGTGACCACGGAAAATGTCCCCCACGCCGCCGCGCCCGCGCCGGCCAGCGATGCCGTGGCGATGACGCCGGCCAACCCGACCGGGGCCGCCTGCGTGCCCGCCACGCCGAGCGCCGCGGCGACGATGCCGCCGTTGACCGTCACGCCACGTTTCCGGAACGCCTCGCGGAGCTTTTCCAGCGCGCGGCTCACGCGTTTCTGTGCGGCGTCCTCGTTGGTGCCCAAGTTCGCGCCGACCTCGGCGAGGCTCCGGCCGGCGAGGAAGCGCAACACGACGGCGTCGCGGTCTGTCTCGGTGAGATCGGCGAGCGCGGCATCGAGCACCGGCTGGAGCTCGGCGGCGGCGCGGGCCTCGGCGTCGCCGGATCGGAGTTCGTTCTGCTGCATCGCTTGTCGCTCTCGTTGCGCGCGGCGCGCTTCGCCGCGGATGTGCTTCGCCGCCGCGTGGCAGGCGGCTCGGTACAACCAACCGGCGAGCACCGTGCCCGGAGGCAGCTTGTCGGCCTTGCGGGCGAGGTCGGTGAAGACCGTCTGCGCCACGTCCCGCGCGAGGTCCGCATCGCCGCTGACCCGCCGTGCCGCCGCCCAGACGAGGTCGCAGTGGCGCCGCACCAGTTCGGTGAACGCCGCGTCGGCGCCCGCGTCCTGTTCGGCGTAGCGGCGCAGCAGCTCATGGTCGGCGGTGTCGTTCATCGCGTCTTCACCCAGTAACACCCGCGGGAGGAAGAATTCCGACACGGCATATCCGGGAAAGGACGGCCCGTCCAAGACGTGTCCGCGAAACGCGCGAAAGAACGCGAAGCAGAAAAGAGGGGGCGGGCAAGCCTCGGGACAGGATCCTCGGTCCTGCCGCCGCGACGCTCCCGCCTCCTTTTCACGTCCGTCCGCGGGTTTCGCGGACCTCTTCTTCGCCTCCTTGGATGCCCGGCTTCCTGCTTTTCCCCGGGACCGGTCCTCGCTAAGGTACGGACATGCGTTCGGTTCAGGTCCCCCTCGGGGAGCGGTCGTACACCATCACGGTGGGCAACGGGCTCATCGCAAAACTGGGCGACCATTGCCGCCGGCTGAAGCTCGGCGAGCGCTGCGTGGTGATCACCGACACCAACGTCGGGCCGAGGTTCGCCAACGACGCGGTGAAGGCCCTGAAGATGGCCGGCTTCGTGCCCAGCGTCGTCACCGTGCCGGCGGGCGAGACCGCGAAATCCTTCAAAGTGGTGGCCGATTGCTACGACCAGCTGGCGATGAAGCGGCTGGAGCGGAAGTCGTTCGTCGTCGCGCTCGGCGGCGGCGTGGTCGGCGACCTGGCGGGCTTCGTCGCCGCGACCTATCTGCGCGGCATCCCGTTCGTCCAGGTGCCCACGACGCTGCTCGCGCAGGTCGATTCCTCCGTCGGCGGCAAGGTCGGCGTGAACCTCAAGGCCGGGAAGAACCTGGTCGGCGCCTTCCACCAACCGCGCGCGGTGCTCTGCGACCTCGATACCCTCGCCTCGCTGCCGGAGCGGGAGTTCCGCGCGGGCTTCGGCGAGATCATCAAGTACGGGGTCATCCGCGACAACGAGCTGTTCAAGCGCCTGGAGAAGGAGATCGACAAGCTGCTCGCCCGCGACGCCGCGGCGCTCACCAACGTCATCGCCCGCTGCTGCACGATCAAGGCCGAGGTGGTCGCGGCCGACGAGACGGAATCCGGCTTGCGTGCATCGCTGAACTTCGGCCACACGCTCGGCCACGCGATCGAGGTGGTCTCCGGCTACGGTGAATATCTCCACGGCGAGGCGATCAGCATCGGACAGGTGGCGGCGGCCCGGTTGTCCGCGCGGCTGCTCGGGTTCCCGGAGAAGGACGCCGACCGCGTCCGCGACCTGTTCGCCAAGGCCGGTCTGCCGGTGACGATGAAGATCGTGCCCAAGAAGCGCGAAGCCTTGTTCGACGCCATGCGCCTGGACAAGAAGGTGGCGGGCGGCGAGCTGAAGTTCGTGCTCGTGAAGGCGCTCGGCGACGTCGTCTGGGGCCAGCGCGTGCCCGATGCCGACATCAACGCCGTGCTGGCCGGCATCACGGCCTGACCGGGAGGACGGCTCGGCGGTGCGGATCCGGTCCGACCCGGCCTTCCGGGGGGGCGGCGGCTCTCTCCGCGGGTCTCGTCTCCGTCAGCGGTGAGGAGCGCCGACGAGCGGTTCTTTCCTCGCCTGCGTCCCTGGCCCCTCAGAACTGCACTTCGAACAGCCGGAAGAAGAAGACCCGGTTGTTGGTGTTGTTGTAGAGGTTGGACCCGGGGATCTTGTCGTCCCGGAACAGGCCGGTGTCGGTCCACGTCTTCAGGTTCGGGCTGTAGAGGACCCGGTACGAGGCGTCGGCGTTGGTCTTCCAGCTGAAATCCAAGGAATTGGTGCCCACGAGCATGGTCAACTCCTTCGTCTTGGGCTGCGGCAGGGGAGGCGCCACTTTGGCCGGATCGAAGGCCAGCGCGGACGCCCCGATCCGCAGGATGTCCACCTTCTGGATCACGACCGCCGTCACCGGCTTGTCGCCGGCGCCGGTGAGGACGTTGCCGATGGCCAGGACCACGTCCAATCCTTCGACCGTCTCGCCCCACACGGTGTAGGCGCCGTCGAGCGCCGGGGTGTTCGTGAGCGTGAAGTAGAGCTGGGCCCCGTAGGTATCCTGCGCCGAGGTCCGCGCGGCTCCGAGCATCCCGGCCTTGCTGTGCCTGAGATCGGGCTTGATCTCGTTGGCCAGGGTGTAGCCGGGGCCGTCGGTCCCGTTGCCGTTCGGTGAACCGGTCTGGATCACGAAGCCTTTGACCACGCGATGGAAGGTCAGGCCGTCGTAGAAGCGCCGGTTGACCACCCCGGGAAGCGTGAAATCGATGACCGGTTGGGTGCCTTCGGCGAGCCCGACGAAGTGGGCCACGGTCCGCGGGGTCTGCTCGTGGTAGAGCTTCGCGGTGAACGCACCCATCGAGGTGGTGAAGCGCGCGTACAGGCCGTCCGGCAGCTCCGCGGCCGCCATGTGGGCGGCTGCGGCCAAGGACAGGACCCAACCGAGCCAAGACGATCGCATGCCCCGGAGCCTGCCCGTTTCAACGGAACGCTTCAAGCTGCGCGCCGAGCAGGCCGTTGTGGCAGGCCACGGCCACGCGATGATCGCCACCGGGCAGCGGCGTGCAGCCGGGTTCGCCGCCCGCGCACTCGACGATCAACGCGCCGGCCGCGACGTCCCAGAGCCGCACACCGGCCTCCAGATAGGCGTCGAACCGTCCGTCGGCCACGTACACGAGAGCGAGCGCCGCCGAGCCCATGATGCGGAGCTTGCGCACCCGCGGGGTCAGCGCGCGGAACTGCGCGACGGTGGCGTCCAAGCTCTCGTCGTTCTTCGCGAAACCGAGCGACACGATCGTCTCCGCGAGCTCCTTCCGGCGGCTGACGTGGATCTTGCGTCCGTCGAGCCTCGCGGCCTGTCCGCGGATGGCCGTCCACCGTTCGCCGACGAACGGGTCCAGCACCACGCCGACCTCCGAGCGGAACGCCCCGGCGTCGTCGCGCGTCTGCAGCGCGATGCTCACGCAGCAGTGCGGGATGCCATGGGCGAAGTTCACCGTGCCGTCGATCGGGTCCACGACCCAGCGGGCCGCGGCGCGTTCCGAGGCGTCGTCGATGCCTTCCTCGCCGAGCACCGGGACCTCCGGGAAACGCTGCGCGAGCAACCGGGTGATCACGCGCTGGCAGCGGACGTCGAGCTCGAGCTTGATGTCGTGCGCGTGCGTCGCGTCCACCTTCTTGGTGCGGCGCATGTTGAGCCGCATGAGCGCGCCGGCGGCATCGGCGGCATCGGCGGCGGCGGAAAGGGCTTCGCGGAGTCGGGAGAGTTTCATCCGGCGGCCGGTAGCGAAGCGGAACGCGGTCCCGCGCGCAAAGCGGGAAACGCCGACGGGTGAGGTCCGAGGTGGCGACGCTGATCCGGTCACCACCACCGCGGCCTCACGGCAGCACTTCGGCGCGCTTCTCGAGGAGCAGCTCCAGGACGGCCTGTTTCTCGTCGAGCAGGCCTTCTTCGGCGGCGCGGACGGCTTCGCAGAGATCGATCGCCTCACCGAGCCGGGCGACACTCACGTAATCGGCGCCGGCGGCGCGCAGCCGCGGCACGTCGGCGAGGATGTCCGCCGGCGCGATGATGCGGGCCTTCGGGTTCAGCTCGCGGAGCTGGCGGACCAGCTTCTCGTTGGTGATGCCTTTGAGCAGGGAATCCGGCACCGTGCAGATGAGCACCTCCGCCGAGGCGACGCCGGTGTGGATGAGCGTGTCGCGTTGGCTGATGTCGCCGTAGACGACCTTCACGCCGCGGCGCTTGAGCTCGGCGTGGACCAGAGGGTTGAAATCCACCACGGCCACCTGGGGCAGAAGATCCGGGGCGTGGCGGGTCAGTTCCTCGAGCAACGAGCTCGCCGTTCGGAAGAAGCCGAGGATCAGGATGCGTCCGCTGTGGCCATGCCCGACGTGGGCCTCCGGGCCGTGAGGTCCCGGCGTGTCGTCGAGATCGGTAAGGCCCGCGCGCTTCAGCCACGGGATCAACCGTCGCACCAGCGGGTCCGACCGCGTCATGCCGAACGTGGACAGCACGGCCAGCCCGACGAAGGCGAGCGAGGCCGCGCCGGAGACGGCCGGGCCGACGTGCCTGGATTTCACGCCCAGCTCGATCACCACGAGCGAGAACTCGCTGATCTGGCACAGGTAGACTGCCGGCAGCAGGCTCAGGCGCAATCCCGACGCCATGCGGTACAACGGCGTGAAGGTCGTCACCGACCGGCTCGCGACCGTGAACACCGCCAGCCCGGCTGCGAGCACCACCATCGCTCCGGTCGGGACCGGGATCTTCAGGCCGAGCCCGACGAAGAAGAGCGTGACGAAGAAATCGCGCAGGCTGGTGACCTTCGCGGTGACGTCGAGCGCGTAGGGGAACGTGGACAGCGCCACGCCCGCGATGAGCGCGCCCATCTCGCGCGAGAGCGACAGCCGTGCCGCCAGCTCGCCGACGAGGAAGCACCAGGCGATGGCGCCGACGAGCACGAGTTCCGGCAGGCGGGCCACCTTATGGAAGAGCGGCGGGAGGACGTAGCGGCTCGCCGCCATCGCCGCCGCGATGAGCAACACCACGCGGAGGAACGAGAGGCCGAGCACCGAGAGCGCGAACTGATCCAGGCTCGGCTGCACCGCCAGGAAAAGAATCGCGAAGAGATCCTGCAACACCAGCACGCCCAGGGTGATCCGGCCGGCGAGCGTGTCCAGCTCGCGCCGGTCGTAGAGCACCTTGACGATGATCACCGTGCTGCTCAGCGCCGCCGCGACCGCGAGATACAGGGCGTCCCAACCCTTGCCGCCGCCGAGCGGGAACCCGCACAGGCCGAACACCGCCACGCCCAGCAGGCATCCGCCCACGATCTGGACGAGCGCGGTGACGGTGATGGACCTGCCGGCGGCGACGATCTTCTTCAGGTCGATCTCCAGCCCGATCATGAAGAGCAGGAAGATCAGGCCCAGTTCCGCGATGGTGTCGATCGCCTCGGCGTCGTGGACCCATCGGAGACAGGCCGGCCCGAGCAGGAAACCGCCGACCAGATAGGCCAGCAACGCGGGTTGGCGCAGCCATTGGGCGACGACCCCGAGCAGCCAGGCGGCGCCGATGCAGAGGGCGATGTCGCGGATGAGTTCGTGCATGGTGCGTGTCGGACCCGGGGATCTTGCCGCAACCGCCGCCGGACGTCCAACCCCGCCGCGGCCGGGGGCTTCCCGGGCCGCTCGTCGCATTCGTGGCCCGAGTGCTCCCGCGTCCCGTCGCGCGGGTCGGCGGTAGCGGCCTGCGTCGAGGTGTCCCGTCGACGTGCGTCCCTCCGGGGCCGAAACTTTTCCTTTGTCTGCCCGGCGACCGTCCGGCACAACAGCCGTCTTTAAGAGATCATGGCGCTCATCGTCCAAAAGTACGGCGGCACGTCCGTCGGCAACCCGGAACGGATCAAGAACGTCGCCCGTCGCGTCGCGAAGCAACGGGCGCAGGGCGACCAGGTCGTCGTCGTCGTCTCCGCGATGAGCGGCGTCACCGACGGCTTGATCAAGCTCTCCAAGGAGATCACCGCGCTGCCCAGCGAGCGCGAGATGGACATGCTGCTCGCCACGGGCGAGCAGCAGACCATCGCCCTCACCGCCATCGCGCTGCACGCGCTGGACGTGCCGGCCGTCTCGCTCACCGGCGCCCAGGCGGGCATCGTGACGGACGGCGTCCACACCAAGGCGAAGATCCGCAACATCACGCCGCAGCAGGTCCACCAACTGCTCGACGCCGGCAACGTCGTGATCGTCGCCGGCTTCCAGGGCGAGACCTCCGAGGGCCAGATCACCACGCTCGGCCGGGGCGGCAGCGACCTCACCGCCATCGCCCTCGCCGCCGCGCTCAAGGCCGACCTCTGCCAGATCTTCACCGACGTCGACGGCGTGTACACCGCCGATCCGCGGCTCGTGCCCGGCGCCCGCAAGCTCCCGGAGATCGCCTACGACGAGATGCTCGAGCTCGCCGGCAGCGGCGCGAAGGTCATGCAGCTCCGATCGGTCGAGTTCGCCAAGAAATTCGACGTCGTCTTCGAAGTCCGCTCCAGTCTCAACGACAATCCCGGCACTCTCGTGAAAGAAGAAACCAGCAGCATGGAGGACGTCGTCGTCCGCGGCGTGTCCCTCGACAAGAACCAGGCGAAGGTCACCCTCTTCGGTGTCCCCGACCAACCCGGCCGGGCCGCGCGGATCTTCCGTGCCCTCAGCGACGCCACCATCAACGTCGACATGATCGTCCAGAACGTCAGCCACGACGGCGGCGGGCGGGCGACCGACCTCAGCTTCACGGTGGACAAACCCGACCTGCTCAAGGCCACCCACGTCATCGATGGGTTGAAGCCCGGGGTCGGTTTCAAGGAGGCCGTCGCCGACGAGCAGATCGCCAAGCTCTCCATCGTCGGCGTCGGCATGCGCAGCCACAGCGGCGTCGCGGCGAAGATGTTCGACGTGCTCGCGCACGAGCAGGTGAACATCGCCATGATCTCCACCAGCGAGATCAAGATCTCGGTGGTCATCCAGCTCTCCCAGGGCGAACAGGCCCTGCGGGCCCTGCACACGGCCTTCATCGGTTGAGCCCCCGGCCATGAGGACACCGGAGCGCGCGCTGGCCTGGCTGCTCCGGGCCGTCGGCACGCTCGACCTCTGCGCCCTCGTCGCGGTGCTCATGCCGCGGGATTGGCACGCCCGGGCCCACTCGCTCGCCGGGCTCGGGGCCATCCCGGACGCGCCGATCGTGTCGTACCTCACGCGGTCCGCCTCATCGCTCTACGCGCTCTACGGCGCGCTGCTCCTCTACCTCGCGTCCGACGTGGTCCGGTACCTGGGAGTGGTCCGCTTCCTCGCGCTGGTAGCGCAGGCGCACGCGCTGGTGCTCGTCGCCATCGATCTCGACGCCGGTCTGCCGCCGTGGTGGATCGCCGCGGAGGGCTCGGTCTATCTCGGTTGGTCCGGCACGGTGCTCTGGCTGGTCCGACGGACCGCCCGCGCAAACGGCTGAGGCCGGGGCGCCCGATCTTGGCCGGAAACGCCTGGTCGTCTTACTTCCCTGCTTTGTTGCTGCGGTGTTGGCCGCCTCGTTCCGCCGGCTTGGCGGAGGCGCGGGGCGCCGAGACGCGAGGGGCTTCCTTCCGGATTTCGGTGCGGCCCGCCTTGCCGCTGGCGGCGCGCGCATCGGGATGTTCCTTGGCTGCGAGCGGGTGCTTCTTCCCGACGACCGGAGGCAACGCAGTGCTCGCGGCGGCGGCGGTGTCGGGCCGGACCGGGATGACGACGAGGCCGGGTTTCGGGGCGGGGGAGGTTTTTGCTTTCACGACCGCACCGTCCCTCTTCGCGATGGGCTTAGCCATCCGTAGTTTGCCGGATGCCGACCGGACCTTGGCGGTGCGTGGCGAACGTCGGACGTCGGCCCCGGCAGGCCATACTCGGAGCTCGGAACCACGGATCCCGCCTGATAGACCCGCCGCATGGCATCCGATCGCCTGCTCCGCTGGATCCTCGCCTCGCTTTTCATCCCGGCGGGTCTGCACGCCACCCAGCGGCCCGTGGGGCGCGCCTTCGCCACGCGGTCGGAGACCATCGCGCCGGATGCCATGGCCTGCACCAGCCATCCGCTCGCCACGCAGGCCGCGCTCGATGTGATGAAGGCCGGCGGGTCCGCCGTGGACGCGGCCATCGCCGCCAACGCCTGTCTGGGCCTCATGGAGCCGACCGGTAGCGGCATCGGCGGCGACCTCTTCGCCATCGTGTGGGACCCGGCGACGAGGAAACTCCACGGGCTCAACGCCAGCGGACGTTCGCCGCATGCGTTGTCGGCCGACGAACTTCAGAAGCGCGGCCTCACCCGCATGCCGAGCCACGGTCCGTTGCCCGTCACCGTCCCTGGCGCGGTGGACGGCTGGTCCGCGCTGCACGGCAGGTTCGGGCGCGTTCCGATGGCGACCAACCTGGCGCCCGCCATCGCCTACGCGCGCGACGGTTTCCCGTTGAGCGGGGTCATCGCCGAGGCGTGGGAGCGCAACGTGGCCGTCCTCGCCCGCTGGCCGAACGTGAAGGAGCTGTGGGCCCCCGGCGGTCGCGCGCCGCGCAAGGGCGAGCGCTTCCGCAACCCGCAGCTCGCCGCCACGCTGGAGAAGATCGCGTCCGGCGGACGCGACGCCTTCTACCGGGGCGACATCGCCAAGACGATCTGCGCCTTCATCCGCGAGCAGGGCGGCTTCCTGGGCGAACGCGATTTCTCCGAGCACGCATCCGAATGGGTCGACCCGATCTCGACCGGCTACCGCGGTTACGATGTGTGGGAGCTTCCACCGAACGGCCAAGGGCTCTCGGTGCTCCAGATGTTGAACGTGCTCGAGGGCTACGACCTCCGGGCGATGGGTTTCGGCACGCCGGCGACGATGCACGCGTTCATCGAGGCGAAGAAGCTGGCGTTCGAGGACCGCGCACGGCTCTACGCCGATCCGGAGTTCTCGAAGACGCCCATCGCCGAGCTGAACTCCAAGGACTACGCCGCGAAACGGCGCGCCTTGATCCGTCCCGACCGCGCGGCCGACCGCTACGACCCGGGCATCCCGGCGTTGAGGACGAGCGACACGGTGTATCTCTGCGTCGCCGACGAGCGCGGCATGATGGTGTCGTTGATCCAGAGCAACTACCGCGGAATGGGCAGCGGGATGGTGCCGCCCGGTCTCGGCTTCGGGCTGCACGACCGCGGCGAGGCCTTCGACCTCGTGCCGGGCCGGCCCAACAGCTACGCGCCGCACAAGCGGCCGTTCCACACCATCATCCCGGCCTTCGTCACCTTCGAAGGCAAGCCGCTGATGGCGTTCGGCGTGATGGGCGGCGACATGCAACCGCAAGGCCAAGTGCAGGTGCTGGTCAACTGGATCGACCACGGCATGGACCTCCAGGAGGCGGGCGACGCCCCGCGGATCTACCACACCGGGTCCAGTGAACCGGACGGCGCGGTGATGACCGACGGAGGCACGGTGAACCTCGAGGCCGGGTTCGCGCCGGAGAGCATCCGCGACCTGCAGAAGCTCGGGCACAAACTGGGCGCCGCTAGCATCGGCGCCTTCGGTGGCTATCAGGCCGTGATGTGGGACCGGACGAACCGCGTCTGGATCGGTGCGAGCGAATCGCGGAAAGACGGGATGGCGGCGGGTTACTGAGGTGCCATCGGCACGGCAATAGACGGAGGATGTCCAGCAAACCACGCGGTGCCCGGCTGCTTATGGCGTGTTCCAGTGGCATCGCTGGAGCAAAGCCATGAAAATATCTCGTCTCCTCGGATCCCCTTCCTGCCGTTTGATCGGCACGATCCTGCCCGCCCTCCGGGTCGCCGCGGACCTGCATTTCGAGGCGGACGTGACCGCTTCATCGGGCCGCACGCTCACGCTCGAGGCCACCTCCGACCATGGGGTCTGGGCTCCGGTGGGGAAGGCCACCGTGCCGGCCTCCGGCAAGGCGACCCTCCGCGACCCGCGCGCGGCCACGGCGATGTTCCAGGCCTACCGGGTGAGATCGGAGTAGCCGGCGGTGGCTACCCGGCCGCGCTGCGGGACCGGACGGCCCACGTGTGGATCGGCGCGAGCGGATCGCGAAAATCCGTTCGACGCCGTGCCGATCGCGACCGGGATCCACCGGTGTCCCGACGTCCCGACACGGACCGTGTGACGTCGGCGCAGTTTCACTGAAGTAGGTTTTGCCAACGCACCGCGGTCCGGCACTGTCCGCCGATCTGCGGTCCGTCCGGATGACCTGGACGCCCGTGATGCTCCCCCGCTTATGGAAACCACGATCGAACTCGGCACCACCCGCACCGGCAGCTCGTTCCTGCCGAAGCTCCATGAACTCTGCGCCGCGCTGGTCGCGCAGCCCGAGTTCATCTCCATCCGCGACCGCATCGAGACCTTCGGCCGCGACGAGGCGGCCCGCACGCAGCTCGCCGCGCTGAACGAGCAGGCCGGTCTGCTCCAGCAGAAGCAGCAGATGGGCATGGCGCTCGACGACGCGGAGATCGCGGGCTTCGAGAAGCTCCGCGAAGGCTTCGTCGCCAACCCGATCGCCCAGGCGTTCCTCGCCGCGCAGGAAGAGATGCAGGGGTTGCGCGACACCATCAACGACCACGTCGGCAAGACCTTCGAGCTCGGCCGCGTGCCGAAGGCGTCCGATTTCGCCGGTTCGTGCGGCACGGGTTGCGGCTGCGAGAACTGAGCGCCGGTCCGGAGCGGCGGGATGCTCGGGCAACCCCTTCCGCGTTCCGGATCCCCCCGCTCGGCGTCCTCGGGGGCGCGCGATCAAGCCAGCCCGGCTCCTTACCTATCGGACGTCCGTGGAACGGATGCCGACGGCCCGCGCCGCCCCTTTGCCCACACTCCTCAGGAGGCGGCTCGGGCAGGGAACCCGGGCTGGGTTGGATCAACCTGACGGTCCTCCGGCCGTTCGGCCGAGGGTTCGCGGAACCAATCCACGAACAGTTCTTCGAGCGTCAGGGGGAAGACGTTCACCCGGACCCCGGGGAGGGCGCGCACGCCGGCGAGCTGCGCGTCGTCCGCGATCCGGGCGAGCGCGGTCACCACGGGGCCGAGGGTCTGCGACTTGAGCGCTCCGGGGATGGTGAAGTCCCGTGGCGCCTCCTCCTCCGCGAAGACCACCTGCACGCGGCGCATCGTGCGCTGCCAATCCTCGACCGCGCCTTCGGCGACGATCCGGCCGTGGTCCATGATGCCCACCTGCGTCGCGAGGCGTTCCAGGTCGCCGAGCAGGTGGGTCGAGAGAAGGATCGTGCAGCCGTCGCCGCGGAGCAGGACGTCGATGAGGCAGGAGTTGAGCTCGCGGCGGGCGATGGGGTCGAGACCGGCCGCGGGTTCGTCGAGCAGCAGGACCTCCGGGCGCGACGCCATCGCCAAGGCGAGCGCCGCGAGACGTTGGTTGCCTCCGGAGAGCCGTGCGATGGGGACGTCCATCGGGAGTTCCCATCGCGCGGCGTGCTCCTTGAGCAGGGCGGAGTCCCAGGTCTCGTAGAAATCGCCGGTGTAGCGGCCGAGGTCGGAGAGGCTCATCCAATCGGGCACCTGCTGCCCCTGCGAGACATAGGCGACGCGTTGGCGATGCCCGCGGGGAGCGTCCCAGAGCGACCGGCCGAGCACGCGGACCTCGCCGGAATCGGCCCGGAGCAGGCCCATGAGCAGTTTGAGCGCGGTGGTCTTGCCGGCGCCGTTGCGGCCGATGAGCCCGTAGACCTCGCCGGGCAGGACCTGCAGGTCGAAGCCGTTCACCGCCACCGCGCCGGTCCGGAAGGTCTTCCGGAGCCGACGGGCATGGATGGCCGGTCCCATAAGATCTTTCGGGGCGTCAGCGCCCGCCGTTCATGACCGCGAACTTCACCGGGGCCTCGTCGGTCGCGCGGTCGTTGGAGAGCGCGCCGAGCTCCTCGCGCACGACGTCGATGACCTTGGGCGTGGACATGTGCAGCTGGGTGGCCTCGACGGCGAGCTGCTTGGCGGCCCGGCGCAACGCGTCCTCCTGCTCGGCGGTCGTGAGCGCCTGGGCGTTGGCCGCGATGAAGGCGCCTTTGCCGTGGCGCTTCTCGACGAAGCCGGCGCGCTCCAGCTCGGTGTAGGCCTTCACCACCGTGGTCGGGTTCACGCCCAAGGCCGCTGCCAGCTCGCGGATGGACGGGATCTGGTCGCCCGGACGCAAGGTGCCGCCGGCGACGTAGTAGATGAACTGGTCCATCATCTGCCGGTAGACCGGCACACCGGAACGGTCGTCGATCTGGAGATGCAGTTTGGGAGCCATGAGGAATCAGTTTACGACTGTTTGATGACAGCCACACACACGGTGGTCAACGGTGATTTCTTCGGATCGGCTGACCGGATCGCGGAGAAACGTACTCGAGTCTTGCTGCTGACGGGGCTAGCGAGAGATCGAACCCCATCGGACGGCGTGCGCGGCAGGCGATCGGGTGGGGCGCGCCTCGGCCGCCGTCATCGCCGTCCCGGATCACGCCGGCGGGTCACGGTCACATCCGGCCGTGGCGCAGGATGGAGATGAGCAGCCCGAAGCCCATCAGGCCCGCGAAGAGATAGCCCACCAGACCGAGCGCCGAGATCCCGTGCCAGACCGGTGGCACGCGCGCGTGGATCACCACCGACGACGCGATGATCAGCGCCGCCAGCACCAGCGCGAACGAGAGCCGGTTGCTCGCGCGGTCCAGGGTGGCGTCGAGCGGTTCGAGGCCTTCGTGGCGGAAGGTGACCTTGGACTTGCCGCCCTTCACCTGCGCCAGCAGCCGGCGGAACTCCAGCGGCACCTCCCGCAGGAACGTCGCCGCGTCCCCGCCGAAGCTCAGCATCTCGCGCAACATCCGACGCGGCGCCACGCGGTCCATCCGCACCTGCTTCATGAACGGCTTCGCCTGCGCGATGAGGTCGTGCTCCGGATCGAGCCGGCCCACGAGGTCCTCCATCAGCCCCAGCGCCTTCAACATCGTGGACATGTCCGGCGGCATGGTCAGCGAATGCCGGGTCGTCAGGTGGAAGAGGTGGTTCACCAGCTTGCCGAAGACCATCTCGCCCATCGTGAGGTAAAAGTGCTGGTGCATGAACTCCGCGACGTCCGCCTCCAGCCCGGGTCGCGGCGGATCCAGTTCGGCGCCGGCGAGCTTCAGCAGCGCCGCGGTCACGTCCCCTTCGCGACGCTGGGCGATGCCGATCACCAGGTCCGCGAACGTCTCCCGCGAACGCCGGTCCAGATAACCCATCATCCCGAAATCGAGGAAGCACACCACGTTGCCCGGCAGGATGTGGATGTTCCCCGGATGCGGATCCGCGTGGAAGAACCCGTGCAGGAACACCTGCCGCATCACCAGGTCGGCGATGCGCTTGGCGATCACCCGGCGGTCGAGGTCCGCGGCGTCCAGCGCGTCGAGGCGCGACGCCTTGATGGCCTGGATGTGCTCCATGGTGAGCAGGCGCAACGTGCTGGTCTCGCGGTACAGCACCGGGACGTGGACCGTCGGTTCGCCGGCGAACTGGTGGGCGAACCGCTCCAGGTGGGCCGCCTCCGCTCCGAAATCGAGCTCCTGCTCCATCCGCCGGGCGAACTCCGCGACGATCGCCGTCGGCCGATGGACCGACCAGCCTTCCGCGTGCCGCTCGAGCAGCGCCGCGAGCTGTGCCATCAGCTGGAGGTCCGTGCGGACGATCTCCGCGATGCCCGGTCGCTGCACCTTCAGCACCACCGCCTCGCCGGTCAGCAGCCTCGCGGCGTGGACCTGCGCGATGGACGCAGCGCCGAGAGGGATGGTGTCGATGTCCGCGAAGCACGTTGCGAGCGGACGCCCCAGCTCGGATTCGATGACCTTGCGGATCGCCTCGAAGGGCAGCGGAGGCACGGAATCCTGGAGCTTCTTCAGCTCGTCGGTGAACTCGCGCGGCAGCAGATGCGTCCGCGACGAGAGCAGTTGGCCCAGCTTCACGAACGTCGGCCCGAGCTCCTCGAAGGCGCGCCGCAGCTTCTCCGGCTGCGAGAGGGCGGCGATGGCCTCTTGGTCCTCGCGCGTCTTGCGGAAGCCCCAGCGCAGCGCGCTCGGCAACGGCAGCCGGCGCGCGAGGTCCTCGTACCCGTAGCGCAGGAACACGCCGACGATGGTGCGATACCGCTGCGCTTGGCCGACGGCGCGCCCGAGGTCTCTGAAGCGGTCGATGATCATGAGGTCAGGTCGCCGAAGCGCGAGCCGCCGCCGGGGTCCGGACCCGAGATAGCCGGGCTCCGATCGGTCGTCCCTGCTGTGGCATACCTCCCCAGCGTCGTCGTCGCGGAGTGGATCGGCAATGCCACGCATCGGAGCGAGGGCGGGGGGCGGTCGGCCCCGACTGCAGCGACCCGGATCGCCCTGACGGGCCCGGAGCCAGCAGCCTTGCCGGGGGGGTGCAACCCCGGCGGGGTTGGAGGGAACGATGAGACGCGCGCCCCGGGGCGGCTCGTGCCGCGCGCCCCCGGTCCGGAGGATGCGATTCCGTCCGGATCGGACGAGCCGGAGTCATCGGGCGGCCTCCGGTCCGGTTTCTGGCGTCGCCGACATTTCACCGACTGGCGCTTGTCCAAAGGCGCGGTTCGTTGGAACGTCCGGACCGGAAGCGGTTCTCAGCCATGTTCCAAAATTTCGGAGAGATGCTGCTGTTGTTCGTCGCCGTCGGGCGGGCGCTCCCCCGCGTTTGGCGGGAACGGCGCAAGGTCGCGGAGCAGCTCTTCGACATCGGCAACGCCAGCCTCTTCATGGCCTGCACGCTCTCGCTGTTCATCGGCGGCGTGCTCGCGCTCCAGACCGGTCCGGTGCTGGTCGAGCGCGGTCTCGGCTCCGCTCTCGGCGGGTTGGTGGCGCTCGGTCTCTGCAAGGAGCTCGCGCCGGTGATGATGGCCGTGCTCATCGCCGGTCGTATCGGCTCGGCGATGGCCGCGGAGCTGGGCTCGATGCGCGTGTACCAGGAGATCGATGCGCTGCGCACGCTGAACATCAACCCGGTCCATTACCTTGTCCTCCCGCGCGTCGTGGCCATCAGCCTCGCGCTGCCGTGCCTGGTGGTATTCGCCAATCTCGTGGGCTGGCTGGGCGGCGCGATCGTGTCGTTGCTCAACGACCGTATCGCCGTGTCGTGGTCGGGGTATTTCGGGAACATCCGCGAGACGGTCGATTTCTCGGACGTCGCGAACGGCTTGGTGAAGTCGTTCGTGTTCGCGGTGGTGATCGGGGTGGTCTCCTGCCACCAAGGTCTCACGACGTTGGGTGGCCCGCGCGGTGTCGGACGCAGCGTCACCAAGGCGGTGGTGAACTCGCTCGTGCTCATCTTGCTGCTCGACTACGTGCTCACCCGCATGCTGCTGCCGTTCGACAAGGGCTGGCGTTTCTGAAGGACCGACCCTGCGTATGGCTTCCCCTGTTCCTCCTCCGACCTCCCCGACGGCGACCGGCATCCCGGTGGCCGTGCGCGGCCTGCGGAAATCGTTCGGCGACCAGGCGGTGCTCAAGGGCGTCGACCTCGACATCCGCGCGGGCGAGGTGTTCGTGCTGATGGGGCCGAGCGGTTCCGGCAAATCGGTCTTCTTGCGGCATCTCATCGGGCTGGAGGCTCCGGATACCGGCGAGATCCTGCTGGGCGGCGAACTGGCGACGAGCGAGGGCCTGGGCGAGCGGTACCGGCTGGCGATGGTGTTCCAGAGCGGCGGCCTGTTGAACTCGCTGACGGTCGGCGAGAACGTGGGCCTCTATCTTTCCGAGCACCAGCTCAAGCCGACCGCCGAGATCGCGCGCATCGTCGCGGAGAAGCTGGCGGCGGTGCGGCTCGAACCGTCGGTGGCGGTGAAGTATCCGACCGAGCTCTCGGGCGGCATGCGCAAGCGCGTCGCCATCGCCCGGGCGCTGGTGACCGATCCGCAGCTGGTGCTCTTCGACGAGCCGACCAGCGAGCTGGACCCTCTGGTGGCGCTGGCCATCGGGCGGGAGATCGTGGGGCTCAACCACCGCACCGGCGCGACCATCGTGGTGGTCACGCACGACCGCGACCTCGCCTTCGGCATCGCGGACCGCATCGCCTTCCTCGACGGCGGGGAGATCGCGGCCATCGGCACGCCCGCCGAGATGCGCGCGTCGAGGCACCCGTTGCTCCAGCAGTTCCTTGCCGCGGACTTCAAGCCCGAGTGACCGTTCCTTTTTGCCGGATCCCGCCTATCCTGATCCCGATCGCGCCATGAAAAACACCCTTGAGACCCGTCTCGGAATCTTCTTCGCCCTCGTGGTCATCGCCGCGTTCATGCTGTTCGAGCTGATCGGCAGCGGGGCGGTCTTCGCCCGGGGCCGCGAGGTGAGGGCGCAGTTCTCCAGCGTGCGCGACCTCAAGAACGGCGACCCGGTGAAGCTCGCCGGCGTCACCATCGGCCGCGTGAGGTCCATCAAGCTCGCCGGCACCAAGGTCGAGGTCGTGATGGCCGTCGATCCGGCGGCCGAGGTCCGCACCGACAGCCTGGCGACGGTGCAGTTCGCCGGCCTGATGGGGCAGAACTTCGTCGCGCTCACCTTCGGCACGGGCACGGCGCCGCTGGTGGTCGACAAGAGCACGGTGCTCGCATCGAAGGACCAGCCGGACCTGGCGGCGATCATGGGCAAGCTGGACGGCGTGGCGGACGGGATCCAGAACATGACGAAGAGCTTCAGCGGCGAGGAGTTCAGCAAGCTGCTCGGGCCGTTCACCGACTTCATCAAGCAGAACCAGCCCAAGCTCGCGATCATCCTCGGCAATCTGCAGAACATCTCGACGGAAGTCGCCGAGGGCCGCGGCACGGTCGGCAAGCTCATCCGCGACGACACGCTCTACCAGACCGCGCTCTCCACGGTCACCCACCTCGACGCGGCCGTCGTCGATGTGAAGCCGCTCGCCGAGGACGCCCGTGCCGCCGTGGCCGAGGCCCGCCAGATGGTCGCCGGCATGAACAAGGGCGAGGGCACCGTCGGCAAGCTCCTCAAGGACGACAAGCTCTACACCGAGACCACCACCGGCATGGTGAACCTCAAGGAGATCCTCCAGAAGATCAATGGCGGCACCGGGACGGTCGGCCAGCTCGTGAACGATGGTGCCTTCCTGAAGAACGTGAAGCTCACCTTGCAGAAGGTGGACAAGGCGACCGAAGGCCTCGAGGACACCGGCCCGCTCAGCGTGCTCAGCTCCGTCATCGGCAACCTGTTCTGACGCGCTGCCGCGATGTCTGCCGGCTGGACACGCGGGGTCGGGGATGGATATTGCCCCCGTCCGAACCCACTGATCCACCCATGGTCCGCTATATCCTCAGGGGGCTGACCCATCCGCTCCAGCATGAGCTGCACAGCGGCCTGAACACCATGGGCCGGAACCCGACGAACGAGTTCCGGATCCCCGATGCGAGCGTCTCCAGCTTCCATGCCGAGGTGACGGTCCTGGACGACGGCAGCGCGGTGATCGTCCGCGATCTCCAGTCGACGAACGGGACCTTCATCGACAGCAATCCAGTGGAAGAAGCTCCGATCCTCGCCGGACAGACGCTCCAGCTCGGCGCGGTCGAGCTCCGCCTAGAGGCCGAGACCTTCGAGATCCGCATCCCGGGGTCCACGGGACCGCAGGCCGCGGTGCCGGCCGGCGAGCTCGCGGCGCTGCCCGACGGCACGCTCGCCTGTTCCCGGAACCGGTCGTTGCCGGCGACCCATCACGCGGTCCACGGCTGCGGCGCGGTGGTGAAATGCCCGGGCGTCTTCAACATCGCGAGCCTCCGGGCGATGAAGCTCTCGGGCGGCGCGGCCGGGCTGCTGTTGTTCTGCCCCGATTGCAACGCCAAGTGCGGACCGTTGCCGGGCGTGGGCGAATCGGGCTCCAAGGGCAAAGGGATCTTCTCCCGGCTCACCCAGACCATCCAGCTCGGCTGGAAGAAGTGAGCAGCGCGCGGATGCCGAAGGGAACGTTCCCGCGCCGCGCCCCGGTCACTCCGCCGGGACGATCTTCCAGACCTTGCCCTTGCCCGCGACGAGGCTGTTGGCGCCGTTGGTCAGCACGTACAGTTCGCCGCGCTCGTCCTGTCCGAACGCCGTGATGTAGGCGCCGAGGGGCGACGGCGCGGTCACGGTCAACGGCTCGAAGGTCCATCGGCCTTTGCCGTCCGCCGGACGTGTCGCCGCGAGCAACGTGCCCTGCGGCAGCGCCCAGTTGCGCGACCAGTCGCCGAAGACGTAACGCCCTTCCAGCTGCGGCAGCGCCTTGCCGCGGTACACGAAGCCGCCGGTGATGCTGATGCCCACCGCCTCCGGGTCCTTCTTGCCACCGGTGTGCTTGTATTCGAAGACCGGGTCGACCAAGGGCTCGCCGCGGGCCCCGGTGCGCGGGGCATCGGTCGGCGGCGTGTTCGGCGCCTTGGCGTCGAAGCCTTGGAAGCCTTCGCGCAAGGACCAGCCGTAGTTCGCGCCCTTGGTGATGATGTCCACTTCCTCGAAGAGGTTCTGCCCGACATCCGCGGCGAAGAGCTCGCGCTGGCCGCGCTTGTCGAAGGTCAACGCCCAGACGTTGCGCAGACCGTAGGCCCAGATCTCCGGGCGGGCGGCCTTGCCGTCGGCGAAGGGGTTGTCGCGCGGGATCCGGTACTTGCCGGGCGCGCTCACGTCGAGCCGGAGCACCTTGCCCAGGTGGGTCGAGAGATCCTGGCCGTTGCCGGTCTCGGGACGTTTGCCGCGGTCGTTGGCGTTACCGCCGTCGCCGACGCTCATGTAGAGCAGACCGTCCGGACCGAAGGCGAGCCGGCCGCCGTTGTGGTTGGAGAAGGGCTTGTCCACCTCCAGCAGCACGCGTTCGGACGCGAGGTCGACCTGCATCGGTCCGCCCACGGGCACGACGAACTCGACGAGCCGCAGCGTGCAGTCGAAATCGGCCGGCGCGGAGGCGCGGCGCGGCGCGGTGTAGGTGGCGAAGAGGCGGCGGTTGCTGGCGAACCCGGGATGCGGCGCGACGCACAGCAGGCCGCGTTCGTCGAAGGCGCCGAGATTGAGCGCCGAGAGGCGGTTGGTGAGCACGGCCACCGGCAAGTCGGCCAGCTTGCCGTGCTCATCGATGAGGCGGATCTGGCCGGTCTGCTCGACGACCAACGCGAGGCCGTCCGGCAGCGGTGCGTAGCTGACGGGCTGGGTGAGGCCTTCGGCGACGAGCTTGAGCGCGACGCGCGGCGCTTCGGCGAGGACCGGGATGGAGAGGGCTGCGGCGGCAGCGACGGCGAGAGCGAGATTCATCATCGGATGGGCGAGAAACTAGGCGCGCGGTCCGCGGAGGAAAGCCCGGATCGAGGGTCGCTTCATGTCGGCAAGAAGCCGGCGGTCGTGGATCCCGTCGCGCCTCAGCGGGCGCCCCAACCGAACAGCACGGCCGAGGCCTCGTGGTGGCGGTCGTCCCGGAAGCCACGGGGCAACGGCGCTTGCCCGGGCCCGAGCGAGGGGTTCCACGACCATGATGCCGGGGATCCGCCGACACCGCCGTATTCGCGGGACGCGAACGGGTTGATGAGCTGCAACGCCTTCACCTTTTCCGGCCGGGCGAAGACCGCGCCCACCGAGCCGTGGCGCTCGATCAACGTGTCGGGCGTGCTCGCCTGGAGGCGTTCCTGGACGTTGGTCTGGGACTGCCGGTGCAGCTTCAACACGGGGTTCGCGGCCGCCGCGGTCTGGACGGCGACCGGCGTGGCCGCCGTCGTCTGGGTCTCCTCGGCGAGGCCTCGTGCCGTCAGCAGCATCAGGAACGATGCGATGACGATGCTCCGGGACGTCGGACCTGGGACCGGGGGATTCTTCATGGGAACCAAGGGTTGTCGGACTTCTCCTGCGCGACGGTCGTGAGCGGGCCGTGGCCCGGGCAGATCAAGGTGTCACCGGGCAGGGTGAAGATCTGTTCGCGCACCTTCGACCGGGCAAGAGCGAGCAGCTCGCGCGCACCGCCGATCGAGCCCGCGTAGATCGCGTCGCCCACGATGGCGACGAACGGCGCATCCGAAGGCCAGTTGCCGACGACGAAGGTGACGCCGTCCTCGGCATGTCCGGGGGTGTCACGATTGGTCACCCGCAGGCTGCCGAGCGTGATGCAGTCGTTGCCGCGGAGGCGTTGGTCGACCGGGGCGGCCTTGGAGCCGGAATGGATCCGGGTCTTCGGGAACTTCGCGCGGATGTCGCCCAGGGCCGCGATGTGGTCCGCGTGCGAATGGGTGAGGAAGATGTGTTTGAGGACGAGCTGGTTCTCCTCGATGAGCGCGAGGATCGGCGCCGCGGCGAAGCCGGTGTCGAACAGGGCGGCCTCGCGGGTGACCTCGTCCCAGACCAGATAGGCGTTCACCGTCATGCCGTCGCCCTCGCTGGTGACCATGCGGAACTCGCACCAGACCGACGTGTCCACCGGTGCCGGTCTCCAGCCCTTGGCCTGCCGTTCGAGGCGGGCGCCGTCGATGGTGAGCAGTTTGCCGAGCGCGGCGACATCGGTTCCCGCCGGCAGGGTGGCCGTCTCTTCGAGCGAGGTGTAGGCGGCGAGGCCCAGGCCGGCCGCTTTGGCGGCGGCCTCCGGAGTCACTTGGGTCGAGGCGCGGGCCTTGCGGAGGATGTCACCGATCGTGTCTTCAAGCGTCACGCAGCACAACATAAGGGCCCGTCCCTCCGCAAAGCAACAGGCCCGGTGACGCGCCCCGGGGCTCCTTCCCGCCGCGCGTCCAACGGGCCGAGGCGCCTCCCGGCAGGATAGGGAGGGGCGGAAGAACGTGGACGCCACGATATCGGGCAACGCCCGTGGAAAGCGGCGCCGCGTGGAAAGCGTTTGGCATCCTCCTTGAATGAAGCTCTTATCTTTGGCGTTCACCTGTGTAAACTCCCGCCCCGCATGAGCTCCAAGACCGTCCAGTTCCTCCAGTCGTGCACCTCGGATGAAGACATCGATATCGTGAAGCTGGTCGACTGCGTGGTCGTGGACGCGGTGCGGGCCGGTGCATCGGATATCCATATCGAGCCCTGGGAGAGCTCGATCGCCGTGCGGGTCCGCCTCAGCGGCGTGCTCAATGAGCTGGTCCACCTGCCGAGCGACCTGCACCCCAAGGTCGTCGGGCGCCTCAAGATCATGGCCAATCTCATCGGACATGAGACGAGCCTGCCGCAGGAAGGCCGGGCGAACACCTTCGAGGAGGCGGGCAACGTCGTGTTGCGCATCTCCACCTTCCCGACCATCCGCGGCGAGAAGGTCGTCGTCCGCATCTTCGACCCGAAGGGACGCAGCTTCGACCTCGACGCGCTCGGCATGGAGGAGGACTCGCTCGCGACGTTCAAGACCATGCTCTTGCGGCCCACCGGGCTGATCCTGCTCACGGGCCCGACCGGTTCCGGCAAGACCACGGCCATCTACGCCGCGCTCCACCATCTCATCGACCGGGCCGGCCCGAGCATCAGCGTGGCGACCGTCGAGGACCCCGTGGAGTTCAACCTGCCGCTCATCGCCCAGTCCCAGTGCAACCCGGCGCGGGATTATACCTATCCGGTCGCCCTGCGGTCGCTCATGCGGCAGGACCCGCAGGTGATCATGATCGGTGAGATCCGCGATTCGGAGACGGCGAACATCGCGGTGCAGGCCGGTCTGACCGGGCATCTCGTGATGAGCACCATCCATGCGTCGAGCACGGCCGGTGTCTTCGCGCGGTTGATCAACATGGGCATCGAGCCGTTCCTGCTCGCATCGTCGATCGTGGGTGTGCTCGGCGTCCGCCTTGTCCGCCGCAACTGCCCGGTCTGCACCGAGCCTTATCCGCCGGACGAGGCCCTGATGCGCCTGTTGCCGCCGGACGTCCTGGAGACCGCCCAGTTCCGCAAAGGCGCCGGCTGCGCGGCCTGCAACCACACCGGCTTCTCCGGGCGCGTCGCCGTCACGGAGATGCTCACCGTCGGTGAGACCCTGCGCGAGACCGTCCTCGAGCGCACCACCACGCGCCGGCTCCAGGAGGTCGCCCAGGCCGAAGGGTTGTTGACCCTATGGCAGAAGGGGCTCCGTCGTGTGGTCAACGGTGAGACGACCTTGGAAGAGGTCATGCGCGTGATCGGCCTCGAAGGATTCTGATCCCGGGCGCGGCGGGCGCCGGCCGCGGTCCCCAGGCCAGGGTGCGGATATCGGTGCGGCTCACGGTCCGCGCAGCCAGCGGATCAGGTCGGCGAGGTCCTGTGGCTTGAGTGCCGATTCGAAGCCGGCCGGCATCAGCGAGAGCTTCATCGGTTCCATCGACGCGATGTCGCTCCGGAGGACCGCCTGCTCGGCGCCGCCCGCGACGCGGACCACGATGTTGTTCCCGGTCTCCGCGGAGACCAGGCCCGAGAGCTCCTCGCCGGACCGCAGCCGCACCAGCCAACCGCGGTAGCGCGCCTCGACCGCCTGGCTCGGGTCGAGGATCGCCGTCGACAGCCAGTCCGACGGTTTGTCGCCGACCATGGCCAGGTCGGGCCCCACTTCGTTGCCCTCGCCGCGCAACCGGTGGCAGGGCACGCAGAGCGCGCGGAACTGCTTCTGCCCGCGCGATGGATCGCCGGTCAGCTTCTCGACGCCCGCGTAGCCGGCGATCACTTGCGCGCGGTCGGCGGAGGACGGCTTCAGCACGGTGACGGTCGTCGTCGGCGACGGGATGCGACCATCCGACTTGAGCTGCCGGAACAAGGCGCTGTCGGGCGACAGCGACGACAGGACCGCGGTGCGGATCCATTCGTCCGCGCCGTCCCGCGCCGCGATCTGCCGGAGCACGGGCTCGCTGTCCGACCCCGGCCAGGCGCCGAGCGAGAAGGCTGCTTGGAAACGCACCGACGCGTCGCCGTCCGAAGCCAGGGCGGCCACGGCGTCGAAGAGTTCCCGACCGGATCCGGCGGACGCCTCGCTCTGCCGGAGCGCTTCGCGGCGCACGTCGGGATGCGGATCGGCCAGCGCGGAGAGCAACGCCGTCCCCGGCAGACCGTGGAGCACGCCCAGCGTCGCGAGGGCCTGGATGCGGACCTGCGGCGCATGGGTCGCGGTGAGCAGCGGGAGCAGCAGCGTCGCCGCAGCAGGGTCCGCGCGTTCCATCAGCAGGCGTTGCGCGGTGTCGCGTTGCCAGCCGTTCACGCTGTCGAGCGCGGCGACCAGGCCGGCGGTGTCCTGGCGGGAAAGATCAGGGATTGCCCGGAGCGGCCGTCCGTCGGGGACGACGCGGTAGATCCGGCCCTTGTCGGAGCCGGCCCGGAGGTCGAGCCGCGCCTGCATCTCGGGCGAGATCCATTCCGGGTGCTCGATCACGAAGCGGTACATGTCCGCGACGTACAACGCACCGTCGGGGCCGGTGCGGGTCGTGACCGGGCGGAACCAGTTGTCCGTGCTCGCGAGGAACTCGCTCCGTTCCTCGCCCGCCGCACGATGGCTCGTGTGAGCGGCGCCGGCGCGCTCCAGCACCTCGCGGTGCACCGCGTTGTGCACCGGTTCGCTGGCGAAGACGGTCGTCGCGAACCCAGGGCCGAACAGGTCGTCGCGGTACGGCGTGGGGCTGCAACCGCTGGTGACGTGGTTGAGCGACCACGGTTGGTTCGGTCGCAGCATCGGCGCGCTCGCCGGGAAGACGCGCGTCGGATCGGGGTAGTTCGACAGCACCTGCGAGACCCGCTTCACCGCGAGCCGGGGGTTCCGGCGGAGATAATGTTCCGGCAACATCACCTGCCAGAGCCATGTCGGGTTGTTGTTGCCGAACCAATCCCCCCAGTCGTCGCGACGCCGGCCGAACTGCGTCTGCGCCGACACCGTCTCGATCTCCCCGGTGTCCGGCCGGAACCGGATGTCGCGGCCGCTGATGGAGACCACCTTGCCCGTCGCGGCCGATCGCACCGATCCGCCGCTGTCGCCGTTGGCGGCGTAGACCCAGCCGTCGAGACCGAGCTCGAAGCCGTTGATCCGGTGCTGCTGGTTGCCTTCGACGAAGCCGGTGAAGAGCACCCGTCGCAGGTCGGCCCGGCCGTCGCCGTCGGTGTCCTCCGCGTAGAAGATGTCCGGCGCGGCGGCGACGAGCAGGCCTTTGCGCCACGGCATCACGCTCGACGGGAAGGCGACGCCTTCGAGGAACGGCACCGCGCGGTCGAAGATCCCGTCGCCATCGGTGTCCTCCAGGCGTTTCACCACGCCGCCCGGTTTCCCTTTGCCGTCGATGCCGCGCGGATAATCCCGCATCTCCACCACCCACATGCGGCCCCCGGCATCCCACGCGAACGAGACCGGATCGATGACCGTCGGCTCCGACGCCACGAGCTCCACCCGGAATCCCGCGGGCACGCGGAAGCTGGCGAGCGCCTCTTTCGGCGACAACGGCGGCGGCATCTCGAAAGCCGTCAGCGCCTTGAGCGGATGCCGTTCCACCGTGGCCGGAGCGCCGCTGGTGGCGGGTCGGGTGATCACCAGGTCGCCGGCTTCGACGCGCACCGTGGTTCCGATGAGCGACGGCAGCTCGCCTCGATAGAATTGGCGGCTCCAGCGCCTGAAGTCTCCGCGCACCTTGGCTCCGATGAGCGAAGGCAGTTCGCCTGCGGTCCCCTTGCGCGGACCGTTGCGCACGGGCTGCGACCAGCCGCGGTCCCAACCGAGATCGGGTCGTGCGTCGCGCGTCCAAAGGTGGATGGCGATCCGTCGCGCGTCGGCGAAGAGGATGTCGTCGGATCCGTCGCCGTTGAGGTCGACGAAGCGCAGGCCCGCGTCCGTGCCCTCCGCGTCGACGAGCATGACGCCTTCGGGCAGCGCGTAGGCGGCCTTCACCCACGCTTGGTCGGCGGCGGCCCAGCGCTGGACCGCGTTGGTCCTCGGGTCGCTCAGCAGACGTTCCTGCACGCCGTCGCCGTCGAAGTCGCGGAAGAGCATCCCGGGCGGGACCGTCTTCGGCACCGGCTGCGCGCCGAGAGGTCCGACCGCTGCGACGAGCACGGCGGCGATCAGGAGACGGAGTGCGATCGGCGGCCGGGGCGTGCGGTTCGGTGTCATGGGATCTGGCGGTAGGGGACTCATCGGGCTCCGAGGACCGGGAGCCCGCTCGGCACCGAGGCGGGGATCGTCCGGTCGAAGGCGTCGGTGCTCAGCGAGTCCAGGAAAGCTTCGAGCACCGGGAAATCGTCCGGGGAAAGACGCAGCCGTGCGAGCAGCGGATCGAGCGGGACATGCCCGGCCGCGACACCGCCGTCCGAGGTCTCGCTGACGGCTTCCGCGAGGTCGTCGTAGAAGACGAGCACGTCGCGCAGCGTCCGCAGGCGGCCGTCGTGCATGTACGGCGCGGTGTGCCGGAGATTCCGCAACGAAGGCGTGCGGAACGCGCGAGGGCCGGATCGGGAGCCCGACGCGCCGTTGACGTCGACCGCGTGCGGCTTGAAATCGGAGAACATCGGACCGCCGTGGCAATGGATGCAGCCGGCATCCCGGAAGGCGCGGAGTCCTTGCCGTTGTGCGGCGTCCAGCGCCGCCGTGTCGCCCGCGAGGAACCGGTCGACCGGCGTGGGTGGCGCGACCAGCGACCGCTCGAACGCGGCGATGGCCCGCGTGAGACGGGTCGCGTCGACGGCTTCGGCGTCGCTCCCTCCGAAGGCCGCGCGGAACTTCTCGCGATACCCGGGGATCGCCCGGACCCGCCGGACCGCACCGTCCATCGCGTCGTCTCCATCGCACGGTCCCGCGCACATCTCGCCCGGTGTCCGCAGCGGCACGGGCACCTGGCGTTCGAGGCCGGCGACGCGCGAATCCCAGAACATCGGCGCCTTCGACGGATCGGGCCCGGCACCGGAGACGAGCCCGTTGAACCCGACGTCGAGGAGGGTGGGCGTGTTGCGCGGCAGCAGCGGCCCGGGATCGGCTCCGGTGAAGACCCGTCCCGGGCCGGCCCCGCTGCCGCCGACGCCGATCGGGGTCGACCGTGAATCCGCCCAGCCGTGGCGCGGATCGTGGCAGGTGGCGCACGACACGTCGCGCGACGACGACAGCACGGGATCAAAGAACAGCAGGCGTCCGAGCGCGACCTTGTCGGGCGTCGCGGGGTTCTCCCCGGGATCCGGCGCGGTCCTCGGCAACGGACGCGGCTCCATCTCCGACGCCACGTCGGCGGGCCCGGCCGGCGCGGCGACGATGATGGCGAGGGCGAAGCCGACGAGGGCCAGCGAGGTCGCCACCGTGCCGCGCAGGGGCCTCATCGCGACAACCGGTCGAGCACGTTGCGGGTGATGCGGTCCACCTTCGTGTCTCCTCCGCGGAGGCCGTGCGACCAATCGGTGCTGCCGCAGGTGAACACCGTGCCGCCGCGGGTGTGGACGCCGAGGACGGCGTTGCCTTTGCGACCGTTCTCCCAGCGCTCGTACCACTGGCAGTCGTCCGGATGCCACTGCGCCGGCGCGGTGCCCAGCACGGTGAACGACTCCGGCGTGCCGTCGCGATGGGTCGGGAACGGCAGGCCGTCCTTCCAGTCCAGTTCGCAACCGTCGCATTCGTACCCGACGATGGTGTCCTTGCCGCCGAACGCGTCGCCGCTCTTGAGACCGGTGCCCTCGAAGACCCAGTGCCCGGGCCGGTGCACGGTGAAGGCGCCGCTGCCGTCCATCAGCTGGCCGTGGCTCTTGTGGTAGCCGCCCCAGAGGAACCCGACGCCGGTGAGCGTGTTCTCGGGACGCCCGACCAAGTGATGGCTCCAGAGCGACGACAACGTGGCGTTGCCTTGCCGGGCGCCGAAGACCGGATCGGAGGCGAAGTTCTGCTTCCAGCAGGTCAGCGCCCGTCCTCCGTCCTCCTCGCGGACCTGCCAGCAGCAGGTGTTGCCGCTGAAGAACGCGACGTTGCCGCCGTCGGCGATGAACTGCTCGAGGTGGTCCCGCATCGGCGCGGACCAGTACTCGTCGTGCCCGACGCTGAGCACGAGCCGGTACGCCTTGAGGATCTCCGGGCGCGAACCGAGGTCGCCGTTGGCCGCGTACTCGAGGACGTAGCCGTTGCGTTCGGCCCACTCGACGAAGGGTTGTTCCCAGGTGCCGAACATGATGTTCGGCGGCCGCTCAGAGGAGACCCGGTGACCTTGGTTGCCGGCGCGTCCGTGGAAGCCGTACAGGCTGAAGCCGCCCCAGTTGTTGTAGGCGTTGTAGGTGTGGGTCGAGAGCTGGAGCAGGATCTTGGACGTCTTGCCCGGCTCGGCGGCGCGCAGGACGAAGTAGCAGGTGCCTTCCGCCGTCCGGGCGCCCCGCTGGGTGAACGTCCCGCCGCCGTCGCGGGCGCGGAGCGTCACCCGGTAGAAGCCGCTGCGCCAATCCTCCGGGATCTTCAGAGCGAGCGCCGTCGGCCAACGGCATCCCGAGGCCGATGCGTCCACCGGCACCGGATGCTCCCGGCCGGGCACGGCATCCGCCGACCACACGGACGCTTTGTTCGCGCCGATGCGCGCGACCTCCACCGAGAAGCTCGCCGCGCTGGTGGACACGTGCAGCGTCAGCTCGTCCCCGGGGGCGTGGCTCACGTGGCCGGCATAGCCCTCGACGAACAGGGCGCGCGGCTCCTCGGACGTCTCCGCGGCCCGGACGTCGGACGCCATGAACCCGACCCAGAGACAGAGGACCGGCAGGAAGAGGAATCCGGGGAAGCGCATGGTCCGGTGATCTTGTTGGCGAGGTCCGAAAGGGCAAGCCGAATACCGGTGCGGTGCCTGCGACGAAGCCGCCCTTGGTGCCGAGGACCGGGTCGAGCTCTATCGGCTTGTGGGACACGGTCCCCCCGAAGCGGCCGTCCTCGCCATCGAACGGCCGTATCCGAAGCTCTGGACCTACCACGCGCTCTGCTGCCGGGTCGTGTTGCCGGCCGCGCCGGAGCTGCTGCCGCTCCATTGGTTCCGCTACCGGACGATGCGCCAGCACTTCACGGCGGAAGGCGTGTCGATGTGCTGGGGGATTTTGTTCCGCCGGCAGACCCTGCTGAACCACGCGCGGATCCAGGACATCCATCTCGAGTCCAACTTCGTGGAACACTGGCTCCGCCTGGCACGGTGGCGGCGGTTCCGCGAGACCGGGTCGGGCGATCCGGACGAAATCCCCCGCGGCTCGGGCCGTGGCGCGGATCGGGAAGATCGTCCGGAGTTGGCGGCCGCCCAAGCGCTTCTGGCCGAGGCGCGCGCGTTGCGGTCGGTCCTCCGCTGAGGCCTCCCGGGCATCGACCACCTACCCCGGGGCAGACCCCGGCTCCGTCCGAGGTTCAGAGGAAGTCGTGTTCTTCGGTTCGCACGACGAGCGCCGGGCAGGGGGCGTGGCGCACGACCTTCTCGGCGACGCTGCCGAGCAATGCATGCTGCAGACCGGTGTAGCCGTGCGTGGCGACGATGATGAGATCGGTTCTCTGGGCCTTCGCGGCATCCACGATCTCCTTCCACGCGCGGCCCACGCGCACGACGGTGTGGACCGACACGGTGGCTCCCAGCTCGGCGCCGAGCTGTTTGAGCCGTCGCTGGAGCTCCACCAACCGTTGCTCCTCGGCCTCCTGCGGGGCGAGCGGCACATAACCGAAGTCCGCCGGATAAAAGATGGGCTCCATGACGTGGATCAGGGTGAGCGAGGCGCCGAACTGCTCGGCGAACGGCCGGGCATAGAGCAACGCCTTCTGCGACGGCCCGGAGAAATCGACGGGCACGAGGATCTTGCGGATGCGGAAGCGCACGGGCGCGAGGTCGAGCACGGGGGCGCTCGCGAGGCGGTGGCCCTCTTTGTCGCGGATGACGAGGCGGGCCCTTGTCTTGCCGGCACGGACGGAGGCGGGTTTCTTCACGGTTTTGATGGCGCGAGGGTTCTCTTCGGTTGGGAGCGGCGGGAGGAAGGGGGCCTCGCGACAGGCGGCGCAAGGATCTTGATCACCGAGTTCAAGTCGCCGAAAGGGTTGGGGACGAAGCGAAAATTCGCTAAATCGGCCATCCAGACTCCGTTCACAAGAAACTTGTATTCATGCGTGCCGGGCGGCAACGCGACGTCCTTGATCCAGCCGCCGCCCTCCTCCTTGATCATCGGGAACATCTGCGGATGCCACTCGTTGAAGCTTCCGGCGAGGAACACCTCGTTGGACGGCAGATAGGGCAACCGGAAGCGCACGACGACGGTCCTCGTCGGGTCCGGCGGCAGGACGGGGGGCGGATCGGCAGCGGGAGGAAGCATGGTCTTTTGGAATTTCTGGAGTGAATCTGGAGAGGCGCTCCGGCGCGTGCTCACCGTCGGTTGGCGAAGTGCATCCCTCCGTTGTGCGGGACCAACTCCGGCTAGCCGATCGTGGCCCCGTCGCGCCATGCTCGGGCCATGAAGGAACCCGTCCTGCCGACCGCTGCGAGGCTCGGGCACCAACCGTTCTTCCGCGGGGTGCCGTGGCGACAGCTGGAATCTCTGGCCGCCGTCGCCGCCTGCGCCGATTTCGCCGCGGATGAAGTGGTCTTCCGCGAGGGCGAGGAGGCGAACCGCTTCTATCTGTTGCTTTCCGGCCGCGTCTCGCTCGAGGCCGTCGCGGGCGGACGCGAGGTCGGGCTGCAGACCGTCGAGGAGGGCGAGGCGCTCGGCTGGTCCTGGCTGTTCCCCCCGTTCCGCTGGCAGTTCACGGCCCGGGCGCTGACGCCGGTCCATGCGTTCTTCTTCCACGCGCCCTCGCTGCGGCGACAGATGGACGACGACCCGGCCTTGGGCCACGCGGTGATGCAGCGCATGGCCGCGGTCCTGTTCGAGCGGCTCCAAGCCGCCCGACGGCGCCTCGCCGTCGTGGAGGAGGCCGCCGCGGGCCATCCGGTCCGGCTTGTGGCTGTTGCCCCGCATCACACGACACCCTAACGTCGGCCCCATGCCCGACCACCGTGCCAGTCCGCTGCTGGAGCAGCTCTCCCGCTCGCAGATATTCGCCGACTACCAGAAGGCCTTCGGTGAGGCGACGGGATTGCCGCTCTCGCTGCGGCCGGTCGAGGCGTGGCAGCCGGTGCACCACGACCATCCGCACGAGAATCCGTTCTGCGCGCTGATGGCGAAGACGAGCCGGAGCTGCGCCGCCTGCCTCGACGTCCAGGAGACGATCGCCCAGGACCCCGGCCCCGGAGCGCGCACGGTGATGTGCTTCGCAGGCTTGAACGACACGGCCATCCCGCTGCGTTTCGGCCACGAGTTGGTCGGCTTCCTCCAGACCGGTCAGGTGCTGCTGAGCCAGCCCGCACCGGAACAGTTCGCAAAGACCGCGAAGCAACTGGTCAGCTGGGGCATCAAGGTGGACCTCCGCAAAGCGGAGGACGCCTGGTTCCATTCACGCGTGCTCACCGGCGAACAATATCAGGCGATGGTGCGGCTGCTCGGCATCTTCGCCCAGCACCTCGCCATCGTCGGCAACCAGGTGCTCGTGCAGCAACGGAACGCCGAGCCGCCGGTCATCACCCGCGCCAAGGAGTTCATCGCCGCGCACCAGGACGAGGCGCTGTCGCTCGGCACGGTGTCGAAGGCCGTCAACACGAGCTCGTTCTACTTCTGCAAGCTCTTCAAGAAGGCCACCGGCCTGAACTTCACCGATTACGTCTCGCGCGTCCGGATCGAGAAGGCCAAGAATCTCCTCCTCAACCCCAACGCGCGCGTCAGCGAGGTCGCCTACGAGGTCGGCTTCCAGTCGCTCACGCATTTCAACCGCGTCTTCCGCAAGGTCGTCGGCGAGTCCCCGACCGAGTTCCGTGGACGGCTCCCCTCGCATTGACGTGGCCCACGAGCCCACCAGCACCGTCGACGCGCCGTGGCGGCCGATGATGGCGCGCGCCGCCGTCTGCACGTTCGCGACGGTCGCGGCTTGGGCGCTGCATCCCGGCTTCAACGCCCCGGGCCACGTCGCCTTCACCCTCGCCTACGTCAGCGGTGCCTGGGATCTGACCCTCGCCGTCTGGGAGGACCTGCGCCGGCTCCGCTTCAACACGCAGTTCCTCATGCTGCTCGTGGCGGCCGGCGCGGCGGCCATCGGCGCCTGGAGCGAGGGCGCGCTGCTGCTCATCCTCTTCTCTTGGTCCGCGGCGATGGAGACCTTCGCCGCCGGTCGCACCCAACGCGAGATCAGCGCGCTGCTGAAAGGCGCGCCGAAGACCGCCCGTCTGCTCGACGGAGAGAAGGAGCACGAGGTCACCGTCGAGTCGCTCAAGCCGGGCGATGTCATCCGCGTCACCGCCGGTGAACAGGTGCCGGTGGATCTCGAGGTCACGCTCGGCCGGAGCGCCTGCGACGAGTCCACGCTCACCGGCGAGGCCGAGCCGATCGCCAAGGCCCCGGGCGACACCGCGCTCGCCGGCACGCTGAACCTCTGGGGGGTCGTCGAGGGCCGCGTCCTGCGCGCCGCCGGCGACAGCGCGCTCCAGCGCATCATCCGGCTCATCCACGACGCGCAGCAGCAGAAGGCCCCGACCCAGCGCTTCACCGACCGTTTCGGCACCGGCTACACCATGGCGGTCATCGCCGGCTGCATCGCGATGTTCCTCGTGGCGTGGCTGGTCACCGGTGCCCCGCCGTGGATCTCGGCGGAGAACCATCGCAGCGCCTTCTACCGTGCGATGACGCTGCTGGTGGTCCTCTCGCCCTGTGCGCTGGTGCTGTCCGTGCCTTCGGCGATCCTGTCGGCCATCGCCTGCGGCGCGCGCCACGGCGTCCTGTTCCGCGGCGGCAGCGCCGTCGAGATGCTCGCCGATGTCCGCGTGGTGGCGATGGACAAGACCGGGACGCTGACCGAAGGCGTGATGCACCTCGCGGGGGTCGAGATCCTCCGCGGCAGCGAGGCCGATGTGCTCGCGGCGGCCGGCAGCATCGCGAAGATCTCCAACCATCCCGTCTCCCGCGCCATCGCCCGCGAAGCGGTGGACCGCGGCGCGGCACTCGGACCGGTCGAGGCCACCGAGACCATCGCCGGCAAGGGCGTGCGCGGACGTTGGCGCGGCCAGGCCATCGCGCTCGGCAACCGGGAGCTGATGGCCGACAGCGGCGTCACGTCGGTCGACCTGTCCTCGCTCCCGCCGGTCGTGGACGCCAACGAGACCTGGCTCGCCGGCGACGGATTGCTCGGCCGGTTGCAGTTGCGCGACACGCTCCGCCCCGGGTCCCGCGCCTTGGTCACCCGGCTGCAAGAGGAGGGTTTGCGGATCGTGATGCTCACCGGCGACCGCGCCGGGGCGGCGACCAAGATCGCGGAGGAGGCCGGGGTCGGCGAGGTGCGCAGCCAGTTGAAGCCCGAGCACAAGGTCGCCGCGGTGCAGGAGCTCAAGGCCGGCGGCACCGTGCGCGTCGCGATGGTCGGCGACGGCGTGAACGACGCCCCCGTGCTCGCCGCCGCCGATGTCGGCGTGGCGATGGGCGCGCGCGGATCCGACGCCGCGCTGGAGCAGGCCGATGTCGTGCTGATGAACGACCGGCTGGAGAACTTTGTCTTCGCCCGCGACCTCAGCCTGCGCGCCCGGAGCGTCATCCGCCAGAACCTGGTCCTCTCGCTCGGCACCATGCTGGTGATGGCCGGGTTGTCGGTGGTGTCCTCCAAGATCCCGTTGTCCCTCGGCGTCGCCGCGCACGAGGGCAGCACCGTCATCGTCGTGTTGAACAGCCTGCGCCTGCTCTTCCCGCCGAAGGGGCGGTGAATCCCGCCCGGGAGGGCAAGTTCCGGCTCTCACCGGCCAAGGTCGGTGGGGCGGACGCAGGGTGGACCGTGTCCACTGCACCCGTGAACATCGCCGAACCTGTCACCCCCGCGTCGGACGCTGCCGTGGATGGATCCTTCGAAGCCGCGGCGCCGCTGCCGGCCAGCCGACCGGGTGATGCCGTGGTCCGGAGTCTTGAGGAGCACGACCACGACGAATCCGGCTGCGTCTGCCGCAACTGCTCCGGCAAGGGAGCCTGCGGACGGAACCGTTGAGCCGCGCCTCAGTGGCAGTGGGCGCAGGTGCCGGCGGCGAGGTCGGGGCTGAGGTAGGGGATGCCCAGCGCGAGACCGCGCAGGACGAGCAGCGCGCCCACGACCGCGAGCGAGAGGGGCGCGAGCTGCTGCAGCTTGAAGCGCAGCGCGATGGGGAGCGCTTTGCCGGAGAGCCCGATGCCCAGCATCAGCGGCACGGTGCCGAGACCGAACAACGCCATGTAGGCCGCGCCCGACCCGAGGCTGCCGGTCGCGGCGGCTCCGGTGCACGCGGCATAGACGAGGCCGCAGGGCAGCAGTCCGTTGAGCAGTCCCATCAGGCCGAGCGAACCCAGCGTGCGGCGGCGCAACAGCGCGCCGAAGCCGGACTTGAGCCACCCCACCGCCTTCACCATCGGCGTGCCCAGACCGGTCCGGGTCGATAGAAGCAGGCCGGCGAGGATGACGCAGCCGGCGCCGAGGGAGAGCCAGCGTTGGACGCCGATCAGCGCGAGTGATTTCCCCAAGAGCCCGAAGACCACGCCGAGCAGCGAGTAGGTCGCGAGGCGGCCGAGGTTGTACGCGAGGCGGCCGGTGACGTAGCCGACCGGGCCGGTGCCCGTCGCGGGCAACGCGAGCGCGAGCGGTCCGCACATGCCCGCGCAATGCAGGCTGCCGGCGAGGCCGAGGAGGAAGGCGGTCCAGAGCATGGGTCAGGGTGGGCCTACGGGATGATGAGGGTCTCGTCGCGGAAGAAATCCTCGGTGCCGACGGTCCACGCCACGCGGGCCTTCCAAAGTCCGGACCGGAGACCGGGGACGGCGAGCTGCTGCGTGCCGGTCGCATCGACCGCGAGCTTCATCTCCTGGTCGAGTTTGGCATCGCTCGGGCGATAGAGCCGGATGGTGCCGGCGGGATGCTTCGCGGCATGGGTGGCCGGGAGCGTCACGCTGATCCGGCCTGCGCCATGGACGATGGCGACCTGGCCTCCGAACGCCTGGGCCCGTTTGGTGGAATCGATGCGCTGTTGGAAGCGCATCTCCTGGTCGTAGTAATCCTTGCCGACGAGCTCCATGTCCTGGCTGAGCGACCAGATGACGAAGCTGGCGATCACCGTGATGAGCACGGCGAAGAACGCGATGAGCGCGTAGGGCCAAGGGTTGAAGGCAGGTCGGGGCTGAGCGGCGGCGGCGTTCATGAGAGTCAGGGGAGGATCGCTTCCAAGATGGGGAGGGTCGCGCTGCTGCGCGGCCGTGATGTGGCCGGCCGCCGGCGAAGCACCGCGGGCAGCCCGGTGGGCCGGAAGCCTGCTCCGCTCGTTCCGGCCGTAGTTTCCGTGGCGCGGCGGCGCCGTCCTACGTTGTGCGCGGCGTCCATGGGTTATTTTCGCGGACCGATGAAGGCGGTCTCCACGGTCTCGATGCGTTTGCCGTCGGCATAGACGCCGATGGCGAGCGGGGTGGTGGAGCTGGTGAGATGTTTTGGGTCGAGCTCCACGAGCACGGAGGTCTCGGCGAGCTGGTCGCCCGGTACGATGAAGTCCTTCGCGCCGAGCACGACGACCTTGCCCTCGTCGCGGTCGAGGTGGAACTGCACCGAGAGGTCGCGGTGGGTCTTGTTGATGACCTTCACCGTGTAGAGGTTGCTGATGCGGCCTTCGCCAGCTTGCTGGAACAGCGTGCCGGGCGCGCGCAGGAAGATCGCCTGCACGTCGGCCCGGGTGAGCACCAAGAAGACGAAGAGCGCGATCAGACCGGTGAGGATGACGGCATAGAGCTTCATCCGGTGGGTGAAGCGGAGGGGGTGGCCGTGGTCGATGCCGTCGGACGAGGCGTAGCGGATGAGGCCGCCCGGCCGCCCGACCTTTTCCATCACGGCGTCGCAGGCGTCGATGCAGGCGGTGCAGTTGACGCACTCCATCTGGATGCCGTCGCGGATGTCGATGCCGGTGGGGCACACGGCGACGCACTGGTGGCAGTCCACGCAGTCGCCCTTCGCCTCGGCGCGCCGCAGCTCCAGTCGTTGGTCGCGCTTCCACGGGGCGCGCTGCTCGCCGCGCTTGTGGTCGTAGGCCACCACCATGGTGTTCTCATCGAGCAGCGCGGACTGGAAGCGGCCGTAGGGGCAGATGAAGGTGCAGGCCTGCTCGCGGAAGCGCGCGAAGATGGCGTAGAACACCAAGGTGAAGAGCACCATGGCCCCGAGGCCGACGAGATGGTTCTTCGGGTCGTCGGCGATGATGTGCCGCAGGTCGTCGCTGCCGATGATGTAGCTCAGCAGCGTGTTCCCGATGAGGAACGACAGCCCGAAGAACACGGCGTGCTTGAGCAGCTTCTTCGCGGTCTTCGCGGCGGTCCACGGCGCGGCGTCGAGGGCGCGCTGCTGGTGGGCATCGCCCTCGATGAGGTATTCGAGCTTCCGGAAGACCATCTCCATCATGATGGTCTGCGGGCAGGTCCAGCCGCACCACAGCCGGCCGAACGCCGTCGTGAAGATCATGATGCCGGCGAAGAACGTCAGCATCGCGACCGCGAAGATGATGCCGTCCTCCGGCCAGAAGATATGGCCGAGGATGGCGAACCGCCGCTCCACGATGTTGAACATCAGGAGCGGGTTGCCGTTGATCCGGATGAACGGGCCCGCGAACATCCCGCCGATGAGCGCCCAGCTCATCCAGGTCCGCCAACGATACCATTTCCCGGCGGGTTGCTTGGCATGGACCCAACGGCGGCGGCCGTCCTTGTGGGCGGTCGCGAGATGCTCGCGGAAGTCCTGCCAGTCCACCTCGCGGGCCGCGGTCTGCGGGCCGGCCGGCCCGGGTTGGTCGACAGGTCCGCTCACTCGAACACCTCGGTCGGGACCGGGGCCTGGTCCTCGCGGATCTTGGGGTTGGGCGGATGGGTGCCGCGCAACGTGAAGATGTAGCTGGCCACGGCGTGGATGTCGGACGGCGTCAGCACGCCCTTCCAGGTGAGCATGCCTTTCTCGGGCACGCCGGTGATGACGATCTTCAGGTTGTCGCCGAACTTGTCGCCATGGATCCAGTAGTCGTCGCAGAGGTTCGGTCCGACCAACCCGCCGCCGTCGTTGCGGTGGCAGGGCGCGCAGTAGGTCGTGAACACCTGGCCGCCTTTCGCGAGCACGACCAGGTCCCTCGACGGCTCCAGCGATCCAAGCGTCGATTCGAACTTCTGCTGCGCGGCGTCCTTGATGGCATCGCCGAGGGTCATCTCCTTGGTGTAGGCGGCGATCTGGAGGTCGCCTTTGCCCAGCACGTGGTAGTAGCCCATGTAGAGCAAGGCGAAGAGCGTGCAGAGGTAGAACAGCCACACCCACCAGCGGGGCAGGTTGTTGTCGAGCTCCTGGATGCCGTCGTATTCGTGGTCGAGCAGCAACGGGTCCTGGTCCTGCTTCCGGTCCTTGGGGTCATTCATGGCGGGGTTCTCCTTCGATGGAGGTGAGGGCGCGGTCATCGGCGAGGGGCAGGGCGCCCATCGCGTCCATCAGGGACCTCCGTTGGGCGAAGGTCCAGATGAGCGCGCCGATGAAGACGGCGAAGAAGAGGCAGACCGAGATGACGCCGTAGAGTCCGACGCCGCCGAGGTCGCTGAGAACGTTCTTGATCATGATCGGTCAGCGGCCGGGGTTGAGGTTGGAGGCGGTCGCGGGAGCGGCGGTCGGCGGGCCCTCCGCGGTCTTGGGCGCGGTCTTGATGTCGGTGCCGAGACGCTGCAGGTAGGCGATGAGGCCGATGATCTCGGAATCCGGCGGCGCGTTGCTGATCGAGCCGATGCGGAGGTTGGCGACGATCTTCTTCGCCTGCGCGGCGAGGTCCTTCTGGGCCGGACCGTTCTCGAAGCCGGCGGGATAAGGCACGCCGATCTTGCGCAACGCGGAGAGGCGGGACGGGAGCGCGTTGGTCTCCAGGTTCTGGGTCAGCAGCCACGGATAGGGCGGCATGATGGATCCCGGCGAGGTGGAGCGCGGGTTCTCCATGTGGTTGTAGTGCCACGCGTCGGGATACTTGCCGCCCTCGCGGTGGAGGTCCGGTCCCGTCCGCTTGGAGCCCCAGAGGAACGGGTGGTCGAACACGAACTCGCCGGCCTTGGAGTACTCGCCGTAGCGCTCGGTCTCGCTGCGGAACGGCCGGATCATCTGCGAGTGGCAGCCCACGCAGCCCTCGCGGATGTAGATGTCGCGGCCGAGCACCTCGAGCGGCGTGTAGGGCTTGACGCTGGAGAGGGTCGGGACGTTGTGCTTGATGAGGAACATCGGGATGATCTCGACCAATCCACCGATGGCGACGGCGACGGTCGCGAGCACGGTGAGGAGCACGGGCTTCGATTCGAGCCAGCGGTGGCCCTTCTCCGCCGGGGCCTGCGGGTCGTCGGCGAGCGAGGCGGCCCGGGCCTCGGTGTCCGGCTCGAACACGCCGCTCTTCGCCGTCTTGTAGAGGTTGTAGGCGCCGATGGCCGTGCCGAGGATGTAGAGCGAGCCGCCGATGGCGCGCAGGCGGTACATCGGGACGATCTGCAGCACCGTCTCGAGGAAGTTCGGGTACTGGAGGAAGCCGTCCTTGGTGAACTGCTTCCACATCAGGCCCTGCGTCACGCCGGCCCAATACATCGGGACGGCGTAGAACATGATCCCCAGCAACCCGAGCCAGAAGTGCCAGTTGGCGAGCTTCACCGAATAGAGCGACGTGCGGTAGAGGCGCGGGAAGAGGTAGTACAGCATCGAGAACGTCATGAAGCCGTTCCAGCCGAGCGCGCCGGTGTGGACGTGGGCGATGGTCCAGTCGGTGTAGTGCGAGAGCGAGTTCACCGACTTGATGGACAGCATCGGGCCTTCGAGCGTCGCCATGCCGTAGGCGGTGACCGCCACGACCATGAACTTGAGCATCGGGTCCTGGCGGACCTTGTCCCAGGCGCCCCGGAGGGTGAGCAGGCCGTTCAGCATGCCGCCCCAGGACGGCGCGACCAGCATCACGCTGAACACCATGCCGAGCGACTGCGCCCAGTCGGGCAGCGCGGTGTAGAGCAGATGGTGCGGACCGGCCCAGATGTAGAGGAAGATGAGCGCCCAGAAATGGATGATCGAGAGCCGGTAGCTGAACACCGGGCGGTTGGCGGCCTTGGGCAGGAAGTAGTACATCAGGCCCAGGTAGGGCGTGGTGAGGAAGAACGCGACGGCGTTGTGGCCGTACCACCACTGCACCAGCGCATCCTGCACGCCGGCGTAGACCGAGTAGCTCTTGAACGGCCCGGCGGGCATCTCCAACGAGTTGACGATGTGGAGCACCGCGACCGTGAGCGCCGTGGCGATGTAGAACCAGATGGCGACGTAGAGATGCTTCTCGCGGCGCCGGATGATGGTGCCGAGCAGGTTCACCGTGAATGCCACCCAGATGAGCGCGATGGCGATGTCGATGGGCCATTCCAGCTCCGCGTACTCCTTGCTGGTGGTCAGGCCGAGCGGGAGCGTGACGGCGGCGGCGACGATGATGGCGTTCCAGCCCCAGAAGTTGATCCAGCTCAGCGCATCGCTGAACATGCGCGCCTTGCAGAGCCGCTGGAGCGAATAGTAGATGCCCATGAACATGCCGTTGCCCACGAAGGCGAAGATCACCGCGTTCGTGTGCAACGGCCGCAGCCGGCCGAAGCTGACGAACTGCAGGCTGAGGTTCGCCTCGGGCCAGAACAGCTGGATGGCCGCCAGCAGACCGGCACTCATGCCCACCAGGCCCCATATGACCGTCGCGATGGCGAACGCGCGCACGATCCGGTTGTCGTATCTGAATGTCTCGATCTTCATCTTCAGTTCTCTTGGTTGGTCTCGGGTAAAGGGGACTTGTCGATCGGGCCCGGGTCGTCCTCGGCGAGCATCCGGAGCGGGGGCGTGCCGGTGTCCTCGAACTGGCCGGCGCGGACCGCCCAGATGAAGCCGCCCAGGAACACCGTCGCGACGGCGAGGCTCGCGAGCATGAGGAGCAGGATGACGTTCATGGCGCGGCAGGGACCGGGGTCGCGTCGGTCAGCCCGGCGCGGCGGGCGGCCCAGCGGGTCGCGCCGCACGCGAACAGCACGACCGAGATGGAGCTCAGGGGCATCAGCACCGCGCAGACGATGGGCGACAGCAGGCCGGCGGCGGCGATGCCGATGCCCACGAGGTTGTAGAGGCCGGAGAGGATGAAGCCGGCGCGGATGACCCGCACCGCTCGCCGCGAGAAGTCGAGCATCCGCGCGAGCTGCGGCAGTTGCGCGGCGTCCAGGATGATGTCGCTGGCGGGCGAGAACGCGCCGACCTGTTCGACCACCGCGACGCCCACGTCGCTCTGCTTCAGCGCGCCCGCGTCGTTCAGGCCGTCCCCGACCATCATCACCGTGCGGCCGGCCAACCGCAGGTCGCGGACGAAACGGAGCTTGTCCGTCGGGCTCTGGTCGAACCGGAGCGTGGCTCGCTCGCCGAGCAGCGACCGGAAGCGAGCCTCCTCGCGTGCGTTGTCGCCGCTGAGCAACGCGAGCTGATGACGGCCGCCGAGGCTGCGGACCAGGGCCTCGACCTCGGGTCGCAGCGGGCTCGTGAGCAGGAAACAGCCGCGGAAGCGTCCATCGATGGCGACACAGACGGAGTTTCCCGCAGGAATGAACCCGGTCGGGATGGCCACTCCGGAGCGTCCGAGCCACGCCGGCGAACCCAAGCGGACCGACCGGCCTTCCACCGTTCCGTTGAGCCCGCAGCCGGGGATCTCCACGAAGCCGGTGACGGGCGCGACCGGTGCCCCGGGTGCCAAGGCCCGGCCGAGCCTCAGCGAGTGCGGGTGCACCGAGTGGCGCGCCAGCGAGAGGACCCAGCCCGCCTCCTTCGCGCTCAGCGGATCGCCGGCGAAGCTCACCCCGCTGGCGTCGTTGCCGGTGAGCGTGCCGGTCTTGTCCAGCACGATGGTGTCCACCTCGGCGAGGCGCTCGAGCACGAGCGCGTTCTTGAGGAAGATGTGCGCGCGGCCGAAGACCCGGTGCGCCGTCCCCGAGGTGAGCGGCGCGGCCAGCGCGAGCGCGCAGGGACAGGCGACGATGAGCACGGACACGAAGGCCTTCGCCGCGATGGCCGGGTCCACCGCGAGCCAGAATGCCGCCGAGGCCGCGGCGACGCCGAGCACGACCCAGGTGAAACGACGGCTGTAGCGGTTGGTGAGCGTGTCGAGCGACGGCCCGCCGTCCTTGCGGAAGATCTCGTTGTCCCAGAGCGAGGTCAGATAGCTCTGCGAGACGGGCTTCACCGTCTCGACCTCGATGGCGCCGCCGGTCTGCCGTCCACCGGCATAAAGATGCGCGCCGACCTCGCAAGCGACGGGCTCGGATTCGCCGGTGACGAAGCTGTAGTCGAGGCACGCGGTCCCGGCGACCAGCGTCGCGTCGGCCGGCAGCAGTTCGCCGCCGCGGAGAGCGAGCCGGTCGCCGACCTCCAGGCGGGAGATGGCCACGGTCTCCTCGCCGCCGGCCGTCCTGCGGACGACCGCCAAGGGGAAGAAGCCCTTGTAATCGCGGTCGAACGCGAGGCGGTCATAGGTCTTCTGCTGGAACAGCCGTCCGCAGAGCAGGAAGAAGATCAGCCCGGTGAGCGAATCAAGATAGCCTTCGCCGCGATGGCCGAGGATGTCGTAGGCGCTCTGTCCGTAAAGGGCCGCGAGCCCGAGCGCGATGGGCACATCCAGCGTGGCGACCCGTCGACGCAGGCTCAGCCATGCCGTGCGCCAGAAATCCGAGGCGCTATAGACCAGCACCGGCAGCGCGAGCCCGAGGCTGAGCCAGCCGAAGACGGTCTTGAAGAACGGGCCGCTGAAACTGTCCAGCCCGAGATAGCCCGGGATGGACAACATCATGATGTTGCCGAAACCGAAGCCGGCGAGGCCGAGCTGCAGCTGGCGGCGGATGTGAGGTGTGGCGGACTTCGGATGCTCCAGTTCCCGCAGGGTCAGCGTCGGCTCGTAGCCGATGGCGGCGAGCATCGCGACAACCTTGCTCAGCGTGGTCTCGTGCTTGAAGTAGGTGAGCGAGACATCGCGCCGCGCGAAATGGACCGTCGAGCGGACGATGCCCGGGTCCAGGCGGAAAAGGTTCTCCAGCAGCCAGACGCAGGCCACGCAGTGGATCTGCGGCAGGTGGAGCGTGAGCTTGGCGACCTTGTCGTCGGAGAAATCGAGAAGCTTTTCCTGGACCGACGTATCATCGAGGTAACTCCACCGCTCGCGTTTCTGCGCGCCGCTCGCGGTGCTGCCCGGCGTGGCGTTGAGCTCGTAGAACTGCCCCAGGCCGTTCTCGGTCAGCAACGCGTGGACCGTCTGGCAGCCGAGGCAGCAGAACGGCTTTTCCTCGGACGGAACCTGGGCGCCGATGCAGGGCTGGCCGCAATGGAGGCAACTTGCCGCCGCCGGAGTCTTCCCGGAGCGGGCATCGGCAGCGCGAAGCGCGCGCGTGGGGTCGAGTTGAGGGACGGCTGCCGTCATTGCGAGGCGCAGTCTCGTCGACCCGCCCGGCCCGCCGCTAACCGGGCCTTGCAAAGGAGTAGGCCGATTCTGCCATTAGCGCGGCAGTAGAACGCATCGGACCGCCTGCTTCAGGTCCGTTTCAGCCCATTTTCCATCCATCGCGCTCTCGACGACGGTGTCGGTCGGTTGCGATCGATCAATGAACGCTTGCACCGGAGCGGTCGCTTGTGATTTTTTTCACGAGTCATTTGCGCGCGGCGCGCCCACGAGACGTCCCGGAGATGTCGGTAGGCCGCTCATCACCCTGATCAGACGGACGAAAACTGTGTTTTCGCGCCGTGATCGAGGTTGTCGCGCGGGGTCCGGCGGTCCAGAACCTAGGGTGTCAGGACAAGACGGACCGGTTTGTCGGGCCAGTTGGATCAGCAGAACGAACAAGCAGACCTGTGCGGGCGTGGCCACGCGGCACGGGTAGGCAGACGGAAAACCGAGCGATGTCCTTCATCTTCCCCAAATGGGCGAACACGCTGCCGCTGAAAGTGGCGGTGGGCGCCGTCCTGGCCGCCAGCGCGGCCGGCGCGGGCATCACCTATTACCTCACGCCGAAATGGACGCGCGTGGGCTACACCCCCAAGCAGCCGGTGGCCTTCTCGCACAAGGTCCACAACGAGCAGCTCGGCATCGATTGCCGTTATTGCCATTCCGCCGTCGAGAAATCGTGGTTCTCGAACATCCCGGCGGCGAGCACCTGCATGAACTGCCACAGCCTCATCCTGAAGGATGACCCGAAGCTGGCGTTGGTGCGCGAATCCTACCAGACCGGCAAGCCCATCCCGTGGGTGCAGGTCCACAAGGTGCCCGATTACGTCTATTTCAACCACTCGGTCCATGTGAACCGCGGCATCAGCTGTGTCCACTGCCACGGCCAGATCAACCAGATGGAAGAGGTCCAGCACGCGAAACCGCTCTCCATGGGCTTCTGCCTGGATTGCCACCGCGCGCCGGAAGAAAAAATCCGCCCGGTCGAACTGGTCACCCAGCTGGATTGGAAAGGCGTCGTGGACGGTAAGAAGCTGGTGCATGACTGGAACGTGAAGCCCGGCCAGAGCTGTTCGACCTGCCACCGATGAAGACCATCCCCCCCGTTTGTCCCGAGCCGGTGACCGGCCCCAAGTATTGGCGTTCTCTCGACCAGCTCGCCGAGCGTCCTGAGTTCCGCCAGTGGCTCGACCAAGAGTTCCCGTCCGGCGCCAGCATCGCACCCGAGGGCGAGACCCGCCGCGAGTGGATGAAGCTCATGTCGGCCAGCTTCCTTTTGGCCGGCCTCGGTGGTTTTGCCTCGGGTTGCCGTCGACCGGAAGAGCACCTGACCCCTTTTGCCAAGCAACCGGAGAACTACACCCACGGGGGGTGGCAGTATTTCGCGACCTCGATGCCGAGCCGCGGCAGTGCCCAAGCGCTCATCGTCAAGTCGAGCGACGGCCGGCCGACCAAGATCGAGGGCAACCCGCTCCATCCCGATAGCAACGGCGCCACCGACGGTTTTGCCCAAGCAGCGCTGCTGAACCTGTACGATCCGGACCGCGCTTACCGGCATACGTTCCAGGGCAACGACGTCAAGGTCGAGAAGGTGGTCGACCAGCTGTCCTTGACCGCCAAGAAGTTCGCCGCGACCGGTGGCGAAGGCTTGGCCATCCTCGCGGAGCGGAGTTCCTCTGCTTCGCGGGCCGCGTTGCAGGCCAAGTTGGCGGACAAGCTTCCGAAGGCGAAGTGGTACCTGTACGAGCCGGTGGATTTCGCGGTCGCCGCGCAAGCTGCCAGCATCGCCTACGGTGCCCGTGTCGTGCCGCACGTCCATCTGGAGAAGGCGAAGCGCATCCTCTCGCTGGATTGCGATTTCCTCAGCACGGATTCCGATACCACGCACCACATCCGCGGGTTCGCCAAAGGCCGCAAGCCGGGCGACGGGATGAACCGGCTGTATGTCGTCGAATCGCTCCAATCGCTGACCGGCGGTAGCGCCGACCATCGGCTCCGGGTGCGCCCGACCGATGTCGTGAAGGTCGCCGCCCACATCGCCAGCTTCGTCGCCAGCGGCGAGCTCGGTGTGGCGCTCAAGGCCCTCTCCAAGGGTTCTCCTGCTTCCGACAAGTGGGCCGGCGAAGCTGCCAAGGACCTTGTCGCCCACAAGGGCGAGGCGGTCGTGGTGGCTGGTTACGCCCAACCTCTCGCGGTCCACCTCATCGCCAGCGCGCTGAACTCGCTGCTCGGCGCGGTCGGCCCGGTGGTTGAGCTGCTGCCCGACACCGAGAAGAGCGACGGCGGCATCGCTGATGCGGTCGCCGCGCTGAACGGGGGGCTCGACACGCTCGTGGTCCTCGGCGGCAACCCCGCCTACAACGCCCCGACCGAGCTTGATTTCTCGGCCGCGGTGAAGAAGGCCAAGACCGTCATCCGCCTCGGATACTACGAGGACGAGACGGCCTTGGTCTCCACGTGGCACCTTGCTGGCGCCCACTTCCTTGAATCGTGGGGCGATGCCCGCACCTCGGACGGCACGCTGGTGCCGGTCCAGCCGCTCATCGAACCGCTTTTCGGCGGCCTGACCGAGATCGAGGTGCTCGCGCGCCTGCTCGGGGAAGCGAAACCCGCTCCGTATGAGGTCGTGCGTGCCACTTTTGGTCGGGACGACCAGGCGTGGAAGCAGTTCCTCCACGACGGATTCCTCAAGGACAGCGCGCCCAAGGCGATCACCGCCGCGTTCGACGCGACGGCCGTCGCGCAGGCGCTGGCCGCCTTCAAGCCCATCGTCGCTTCCGGCTACGATGTCGTGCTCTACCGCGACGCGAAGGTCGATGACGGTCGGTTCGCCAACAACGGTTGGCTCCAAGAGCTTCCGGATCCCGTGACCAAGCTGGTCTGGGGCAACGCGGTCATCGTCTCGCCCGCCACCGGCAAGAAGCTCGGAGTTACTGCCAAGACCGCCGATGGACGGGGCGACACCGACGACGCCGCGCACGCGCACGACGGCCAGTTCAAGAACCAGATCATCAAGGTCGACCTCGGAGGTCGTACGATCGAGGGCGCCGTCTGGGTCCAGCCCGGGTTCGCCGACGACACCATCGGGCTCGCGCTCGGCTACGGTCGCCGCAAGGTCGGCCGCGTCGGATCCGCTTGCGGCTTCGATGCCTATGCGTTCTACGCGAAGGCCGGCGGCCACATCGTGACCGGAGCGAAGGCCGAGAAGATCCACAAGAAGGAGTATCTCGCCACGACCCAGGAGCACGGCCTCATGGAAGGCCGTCCGATCATCCGCGAAGCCAATCTGGCCCAGTTCAAGACGAAGCCCGAGTTCGCCCAGAACATGGACCTGGAGGCGCATCTGCCGCACTACGTCCCCTACAACGACGACGGCACGATCAAGAACATCTACAAGCATCCCTACAAACAGAACCCGGAGACCAAGTCCGAGGTGCATCAGTGGGGGATGACGGTGGACCTGGCCTCGTGCGTCGGTTGCGCGGCCTGCGTCGTCGCCTGCCAGGCGGAGAACAACATCCCCATCGTCGGCAAGGACCAGGTCATGCGCGGTCGCGAGATGCACTGGATCCGCATCGATCGTTACTACAGCCACGATGCCGACCTGGAGGTCACGCACGAGCACGCCTCGGCCGATCCTCAGATGGCGGTGCAGCCGATGTTCTGCCAGCACTGCGAGAGCGCGCCGTGCGAGAGCGTCTGCCCGGTGAACGCCACGGTGCACGACGAGGAAGGCCTCAACGTGATGGCCTACAACCGCTGCATCGGCACGCGGTATTGCGCGAACAACTGTCCGTTCAAGGTCCGCCGGTTCAACTTCTTCGATTTCAACAAGCGCGAGCCCGATTACGCGAAGGTCCAGGGCCAGTTCTTCTTGAACACGGGCAACCTCTACAAGGGGCCGCTCGCCGAGGACCGGAACGAAGCGCCGAACTGGGAGATCATCAAGCTCGTCAAGAACCCCGACGTCTCGGTCCGCATGCGCGGCGTCATGGAGAAATGCACCTTCTGCGTGCAGCGGATCGAGCAGGCGAAGATCGCGCAGAAGAACATCGCCAAGGGAAGCTCGGATGTCCGCGTCCCCGAAGGCACGTTCAAGACCGCGTGCCAGCAGGCCTGCCCGGCCGAGGCGATCAACTTCGGCAACATGCTCGACCCTGAGAGCGCGGTGTCGAAGCTGAAGAAGGACCCGCGCAACTACGCCGTGCTCGGATTCCTCGATATCAAGCCGCGCGTCACTTATCTGGCGAGGGTCCGCAACCCGAACCCGGCGATGCCCGACTCGAAATCGGCGCCCGATTCGCTGCGCGACTACGAGCGATTCCGTCACGAGAACCCGTTCACCGATGAATCCGGCCACGGACACGAAGGCCACCCCGCGGCAAACGGTGCCGCGCCGAAAGGAGCAGCCTAATGGCTAACGCCGCTTCCATCCACGCCGCTGACGTCCCGAAGGGCAAGCAGCACGACCCGCACGCCGCCCCGCCGAAGATCGTCGCGATCGATCCGCCGCAGGAGTTCGTCCGCGAGCCCCTGGTGCTCAACGGCCGCTCGCTCGGCTGGCTGACCGAGCGCATCGCCGGCGTCTGTGAAGGCAAGATGCCCCTCTGGTGGTGGCCGGCCTTCATCGTCAGCGCCGGGCTGATGACGATGATGTTCACGCTGGTCGCGTACCTGATCTCGACCGGTGTCGGCGTCTGGGGCCTGAACAACCCGGCCGATTGGGCGTGGGACATCACCAACTTCGTCTTCTGGATCGGCATCGGCCACGCCGGCACGCTGATCTCCGCGGTGCTCTTCCTGCTCCGGCAGAAATGGCGCACCTCGATCAACCGCGCCGCCGAGGCCATGACGCTCATCGCGGTGGCGTGCGCCGGCATCTTCCCGGTCGTCCACACCGGCCGCGTCTGGTTTGCTTTGATGCCCGGATGGCTGATCCCGGCGCCCAACGCGAACTACATCTGGCCCCAGTTCCGTTCGCCGCTGCTCTGGGACGTCTTCGCCGTCTCCACCTACGGCACCGTCTCGCTGCTGTTCTGGTATGTCGGGTTGATCCCCGACCTCGCCACCTTGCGCGATCGCGCGAAGAACAAGGTCCGCGGGTTCTTCTACGGACTCTTCGCACTCGGCTGGACCGGCTCGAACCGTCACTGGAGCAACTACGAGAAGGCCTACATGATCTTCGCCGGCCTCAGCACCCCGTTGGTGCTCTCCGTGCACTCGATCGTCTCGTTCGACTTCGCGGTGTCCAACGTTCCCGGCTGGCACACCACCATCTTCCCGCCCTATTTCGTCGCCGGCGCCATCTTCTCCGGTTTCGGCATGGTGCTCACGCTGCTGGTCCCGATGCGGACCCTGTTCAAGCTGGAGGACATCATCACCACCCGTCACGTCGAGCTGATGTGCAAGGTGATCTTGGCCACCGGCTCGATCGTCGGGTACGCCTACGGAATGGAGTTCTTCATCGCGTGGTACGGCGGCAGCCCGTACGAGCTCTACGCCTTCAAGAACCGTGCGTTCGGTCCCTACTGGTGGGCCTACTGGAGCATGATCTCCTGCAACGTGATCAGCCCGCACCTCTTCTGGTTCAAGTGGTGCCGCACCAACATGGTGTTCGTGTTCTTCGTGTCCATCGTCGTGAACATCGGCATGTGGTTCGAACGCTTCGTCATCATCGTGACCTCGCTGCACCGTGACTATCTGCCGGCGAGCTGGGGTTACTTCGCCCCGACCTGGGTGGACGTGTTCACTTTCGTCGGCAGCTTCGGCCTCTTCTTGACATTGTTCCTGTTGTTCATCCGGTTCCTGCCGGCCATCGCCATCTCCGAGGTCAAGGGCGTGACACCGCAGGCGGATCCGCACCACCCGCTGGGCGGTGCGAAAGGAGGGCACCACTGATGAGCGCCAACGCCAAAACCTACGGGCTGCTCGCCCAGTTCGACACGGCCGCCGGGATCTTCGAAGCCGCCATCCAGGTCCGCGATGCCGGCTACCGCAAGTGGGACGTCTTCACGCCGTTCCCCATCCACGGGATGGACGACGCCATGGGCCTCAAGAACTCGAAGGTCGGTTACTTCACCTTCTGCGGCGGTTTCACCGGCTTCTTCACCGGCATGACCATGATCTGGTTCATGAACAAGTTCGACTACGGCTTGGTGGTCGGCGGAAAACCGCTCTTCACCCCGCTCTACGCGTTCCCGGTGAGCTATGAGCTCACCATCCTGCTGGGTGCGTTCGCGACGCTGGGCGGCATGCTCGCGTTGAACCGGTTGCCGAAGCTCTACAACCCGCTCTTCAAGAGCGAGCGCTTCAAGAAGGCGACGGACGACAAGTTCTTCATCTGCATCGAGGCGACCGATCCGAAGTTCGCCGAGGCCCGTGCCGTGCTCGAGAAAGCCGGGGCCGCCGCCATCGAACTCGTGGAGGACTGACATGCGCTATTTCCTCGCTCTCTTCGCGCTCGCCGTCATCGGCGGGGTCGCTGTGCTCGGTTTCCGGGGTGATATCTCCCGCCAACCGCCCCGCATGGCCGAGATCTTCTCGGACCTCAACATCCAGCCCAAGCTGCGCCCGCAGACGACCACCAAGTTCGGGGGCTTCGCTGATGGTGCGTCTTCCCGGCCTTATCCGCTCGGGACCGTCGCCCAGAAGGTCGGCTTCGCCGACAACTCCACGTACAAGGACGACGCCTACAACACCGGCAAACAGGGTGCCGCGTTCGTTGAGGTCAACCCGGTTCCCGTCACCTCTGAGTTGGTGAAGCGCGGCCAAGAGCGTTTCAACATCTATTGTCAGCCCTGCCACGGCGCCCAAGGCGACGGCAACGGCATCACCAAGAAACTCGGGATGACCACCGTGGCGAACCTGCACGACCAGCGGATCGTCCGGCTCAACGACGGCGAGATCTTCAACACCATCAGCTACGGCAAAGCCACGATGATGGGCTACGCCGGCAACGTGCCGGTCGGCGACCGTTGGGCGATCGTCGGATACCTCCGCGCTCTCCAGTTGAGCCGCCTCGCGCTCCAAGCCGACGTGCCGGCACCGGTCCTCGAAAAGCTGAAATAAGGCGACCATGAACTTCCCCGTGCTTTTCAAACGGTTGCTCGCGCTGTTCGCGTGCGCCGGGATGCTGACGTTCGCGTCGGCCCGACTGCTCGCCGCCGAGCATGCTCCCGCGGCGCCTGCCCATGGCGAGACCGTCGCCGCGGCCCATGATGCCGCCGGTCCCGTCGGGACCACTGCCCACCATGGCCACGCCGAGACCAAGGAACCGACGTTCCTTGAAGCAGCGCTCTACAGCTACCTGACCGCCTACATGTTCTGCCTGAGCATCGTGGTCGGCGCGTTTTTCCTGATCCACCTGCACTATCTTTTCGACGCCGGCTGGAGCGTCCCCATCCGACGCATCAACGAGCAGCTTGCCAGCCTCATGCCGTACATGGGTGTCCTGTCGTTGCCGATCCTCGTGTTCGGACCGTCGATCTATCCTTGGATGAGCATCGACCCCGCGACCGACCACGCGTTGGACGTGAAGAAGATCCTCTTCAACCGGCCGACGTTCATCGGCGTGATCATCGTCTGCTTCGTGTTGTGGAGCTTCATGGCGCTGCGGTTCCGCCGCATGTCGGTCGCCCAGGACAAGGACGGTGCGGCGCAATGGACGCACAAGGCCCGCTTCCAGGCGGCTTGGGGCATCTACGTGCTGGCCTTTACCCTGACGGTCGCGGTGTTCCTGCTGATGAAGTCGCTGCAGCACCAGTTCTTCAGCACGATGTACGGCGTCTACTACTTCGCCGGCAGCATGTGGGTCACCTTGGCGACCGTGTACGGGATCATGCGGATCCTGGCCCATCGGGAGCTCAACGGCGTCATCTCAAAACAGACGATCCACTACATCGGCACGCTGTTCTTCGCCTTCACCGTCTTCTACGCGTACATCCACTTCTCGCAGTACTTCCTGATCTGGAATGCCGCCATCCCCGAGGAGACGTTCTGGTACGTGAAGCGTGAGGCGGGCAGTTGGTGGGAGGTCGGCCTCCTGATCCTGTTCGGCCATTTCATCGCGCCGTTCGTGGTCCTGCTCCGCATCGACACCAAGATGAACCTGCTCGTCATGGGCCCGATGATCGCTTGGGCCTGGCTCATGCACTACGTCGACATGACCTTCAACATCATGCCCGTTCTCTACCCCAACGGGTTGCACCTGACCTTGCTCGACCCGCTCTGCTGGTTCGGCATGGCCGGATTCCTCGGGTTCATCTTCTGGAAGAACTTCAAGACCGCCGCCGCCTTCCCGTTGAAGGATCCCCGGTTGAAGGAAGCCATCACCCACCACGAGGTGCCGGCCCCGGGTGCGGCTGCTTCCCATCACTAAGCCACTTCTATGAGCGACGAATCCTGCTGCTCTTCCGTCGGCGTCCGCGCATCGGCCGCGGTGCTCGGCGTGCTCGGTACCCTCGTGGTGCTGGGTGCGCTCGCCGTCTACCTCGTGCGGGTCAACCAGCCGGCGCCGGTCGGTTCCGCCCGCGCCGACGAGCGCAAGAAGACCTGGACCGATCTCCAGGCCGCCAACGTCGAGACCTTGGGCGGCTACGGCGTCGTCAAGGCCGACAACGGTATCTATCGCATCCCTGTCGCCAAGGCGATGGAGGTCACCGTCACCGAATGGAAGGATGGCAACGCCGCCGGACGGGCCAAGCTGATCCAACGTCTGGAAGAATCGCTGAAGAAGGCGACTTTCGAGTGATCTTCGCGGAATCCGCCGCATGAACCGACCTTCCCCAACCACCGCCTGCGCGAACCCATCGTGTTGCGCGACCGGCCTTCCGGTGCTCTACCTGACCGGCGGAAGCATCCTCTGGCTGCTCGCCGGCCTCGGGCTGGCTCTTTTGGCTTCCCTGAAACAGCACCAACCTTGGCTGCTGGCCAGCTGTGAGTGGGTGACCTATGGACGGCTGGATGCCGCCTCGCGGACGGCTCTGGTCCACGGATTCTTCTCCCAGATGGGGCTCGGCCTCGGGCTCTGGCTGCTCGCCCGGACGGGCGGCACCCAGATCACCGCGCCGGGGATCGTCTTCATCGCCGGTCTGGTGTGGAACACGGTGCTGACCTTGGGAGTGGCCGGGATCCTGGTCGAAGGGCCTTCGGGCCGATCGTCCTTGGAGCTTCCGGGACAGCTGGTCACCGTGCTCACCGTGGTGTCGACGCTGCTCTGTCTGCTCGGCTTCGCGACCTTCGCCAAGCGGTCCGAAGGTCCGACGGTGCCGACGCAATGGTTTGTCCTGGCCGCGTTGCTGGCGTTGCCGTTGTTCGCGATCACCTCGCAAGTGACCCTTTCGATTTTTCCGGAGCGTGGTGTGCTGCAAGCGGTGATCGATGGTTGGAACGGCCAAGGACTGTTGCTGCTGTGGTTGGCACCGCTCGCGCTGGCCTCGCTTTATTTTTACATCCCGGACATCGGCGGTCGTCCGCTGCGCTCTCCGGCTTTCGCGAAGCTCGGCTTCTGGGCTTGGGTCTTCTTCGCGAGCTGGACCGGAGCCTCCAATCTCGTCGGTGGACCGGTCCCGGCATGGATGGTCACCGTGAGCATCGCTGCGTCGGTGCTGCTGCTCATCCCGGTGGCGTTCATCAGCCTCAATCTCCACTTCGTCGCCCCGGTCTCCGCGCTCGGTCGTTCGACCGCGCTGCGGTTCGCGGCCCTTTCGGCCATCAGTTTCACCGTGGTCGGGATCTTGACCGCTCTCACGTCTCCGCGTTGCGCGCAGCAGGTGCTCGGGTTGACCCAGTTCCCCGTCGCTGTCCGCGAGTTGTTCTTGTTCGGTTTCGTCGGGCCTGCCCTGTTCGCCGGTTACTACGCGGTGGTTCCGAAGCTCGCCGGACGCGAGTTCCCGTGCCGGCTCTTGCCGGTGGCACACCTCGGCCTGACCGTCATCGGACTCGGCATCATGGTGTTCTCCTCCGGTGTCGGCGGATGGCTCCAAGGTTGGGCGTTGGCCGACGGCAAGGTCGGGTTCCCGGAAGTCGCCGCGCATCTCCAGATCTGGCTGAAACTGCATACGCTCGGGCTCGCGGTGTTCGCCTTTGGCCAGACCGCGGTGCTGGCGAACTCGGTCTGGCTGCTGGTCGAGTGCCTGTTGCCGTTCGGCAAACCGGCCTTGGCCCTCTTCTCGGAAACGTCCCCGGCCGTCGCCGGGAAATGAAGCGATGAACCACGGCCCTGTCCTTTTCCTCGGTCTGGTCACGACGCTGGTCGCGTCGTGGACCGGGTTCGTCGCGCTGCCACATCGTCAACTCGGCGCCTTGCAGCCCGATATCAGCACCAATGCCGCAGGTGCGATCGTGGCCTATCCCGCGGCCCGCAGCGGTGAAGCCGCCCAAGGCGCGGAGGTCTACCGTTCGCTGGGTTGCGTCGCCTGCCATACCCAGCAGGTCCGTCCCGAGAACGGCGGCGGCGACATCGCTCGCGGCTGGGGAAAGCGTCGCACCGTCGCCCGCGACCATCTCTTCGATCCGACCGTCCTGCTCGGCAGCAGTCGCTTGGGCCCCGACTTGGCGAACTACGGCGAACGCCTCGGTACGAACGCGTTCCCGCTGGTCCGTCTCTATCATCCGTCATCGGCCGCGACCCACTCGACCTGTGCGCCGGTGCCGTTCCTTTTCGAGCAACGTCCGATCCGCAGCAGCGGATCTTCGCCTGAGGCCTTGGTGCTGAAGGGAACCGCGGCACCGCCGGTCGGATCCGAGGTCGTGCCGACGTTGCGCGCCCGGCAGCTCGCGGCCTATCTCCGCAGCCTGGGCACGTCCGTGGAATTGCCGGAAGCACTGCTGCCGCAGGTCGAAGACGCCAACGCCCCGAAATGAGCGCCGACGCCAAACATTCTTCTCCGAGCCGAAGCTCCCGGTCCGAACGCGGTTCCGGCCTCATCGAGACCGTCGTGCTGCTCGGCAGCACGGTGCTGCTCGTATGGGGCGGACTCTACGTGGGCAGCTACAGCGGCCGATTCGACGCCTCCGAGTTCAGCGAGGTCCCGCACGGCCGGCCGACGAAACCGGTGGCCGTCTCAGCGGACCCGAACGCGGCGGTGTTGAAGGCGGGGCTCAAGGGGTACAACAACACCTGCGTCGCTTGCCATCAGGCCGACGGCAACGGCAATCCTTCGCTCAATATCCCGCCGCTCGCCGGATCCGATTGGGTCTTGGCCGACGCGCCGAACCGGATCGTCCGCATCGTGCTCCATGGCTTGGGTGGTCCAGTGAAGGTAAAAGACACCGTGTGGAGCGGTGGAGCGATGAACCCGTGGCTCAAGACCGCGGACAATCCTGCCGGACTGACGCCGGATGAGATCGCGGCGACATTGAGCTATGTCCGCAACAGCTGGGGCAACAAGGCCAGCTTGGTGTCGACTGAACAGGTCGCGGCCATCCTGAAGGAGACCGAGAAGCGTTCGGATCCGTGGACAGAGCAAGAGCTTCTCAAGGTACCGCTGGCCGCCGGAGCCCCCGCCATGGCGGCACTCACTCCGGACCAGCTGAAGCTCGCCCTCAAGGCGCTTCCCGCCGACGCGCTCGAGGCGCTGCTCAAAGACGTCAAGAAGTGACGTCGAGCGGTCGACCGGGAATCCGAGTTCGACGCCGCCGACGCTTGCCGGAAGTACGGCCCCTCTGACCCGTCTCCCTCGACCTCGATTTGGGTCGGCGATAGGCGGGCTGACCTAGTTCCGCGACATCAGCGAGACTCCTGTCCCAGCTGGCGCTTGCTCGACCGGCTTTCCGCTGCTCTTGTCCGAGGCAACGAGCATGAAACGACACCTCCTCCTGCCGCTCGCGCTGGTCGCCGCCGCGCTGCCCGCCTTCGCCCAGCAGATTCCCGTCGTCGAGAAGCTGCTGCCCAACGGGTTCAAGCTCCTCCTGGTCGAGCGCCACGAGGAGCCGCGCATCGCCGGCGGATGGGTCGCCCACGTCGGTAGCGCCAACGAGCGCCCTGGCATCACCGGTATCGCGCATCTCTTTGAGCACATGATGTTCAAGGGCACGCCGACGCTCGGCACCAAGGACGCCCAGCGCGACCTGGAGATCATCGCGGAGCAAGAGAGCATCCGTGACGGGATGCGGGCCGAGGAGGCCCGGATGCGCGATGCCTGGCGCCGAGGCGAGCTCGAGGACGTGGCCCGGCCGGAATCGAAGACCGAGCGGTGGAAGGAGCTGGAGGCGGATTTCAAGAAGCTGATCGACGAGCAGCGCGGGTTGCTCGTGAAGAACGAGTTCGACCGCATCTACACGACGGCCGGCGCGTCGGGCATGAACGCCTTCACCACGGAGGACATGACCGGCTACTTCATCAACGTCCCGGCGAACAAGCTGGAACTGTGGGCGTGGATGGAGAGCGAGCGGTTGTTGCGCCCGGTCTTCCGCGAGTTCTACGCCGAGCGCGACGTGGTGTTCGAGGAGCGCCGCATGCGCACCGAATCGACGCCGCTCGGGAAGTTTGCCGAGCAGTTCAACTCGATGTTCTGGCAGGCCCATCCTTACCATTGGCCGGTCATCGGTTGGCCGAGCGACATCCCGGCCATCTCCAAGAAGCAGGCCGACGAGTTCTACGCGCTCTATTACCAACCGCAGAACATCACCCTCATCCTCGTCGGCGACTTCAAGGCGGACGAGGCCGAGGCGATGGTGCGCCGGTATTTCGGTCGCATCCCGAAGGGCACGCAGCCGGCGCCCGACGTCGGCACGCTCGAGCCGCCCCAGCTCGCCGAGAAACGGATGGATGCCGAGGCGGAGACGAATCCGCAGGTGGACGTCCTCTGGCACACGGTCGGCTTCGGCCACAAGGACAGCTACCCGTTGGACGTCCTGCAGCAGCTGCTCTCCACCCGCACCGGCCGCCTCTACAAAGGGCTCGTGCTGGGACGCGAGGTGGCGACCGACACCAGCGCGCAGCAGAACTCGCAGAAATGGGGCGGCGCCTTCGACATCAGCGGCGAGGCGAAGGACGGCAAGACGCCGGCAGACGTCGAGTCGGCGATCTACGAGGAGCTGGAGAAGCTGAAGGCGGAGCCGGTCCCGAGCGAGGAGTTGCAGAAGGTGAAGAACCAGTTCGCCGCGGCGGAGTACCGCAAGCTCTCGGCGAACATGCCGATCTTCCAGCAGGTGCTCTTCAACGAAGGCCTCGGCGGCTGGCGCGAGGTCAACGAGGGCGGGCCGAAGATCCAGGCCGTCACCGCGGAGGACGTGCAGCGGGTGGTGAAGAAGTACTTCACCAAGGAGAACCGCGCGGTCGCCACCTACAACCGCAAGGCCGGCACCGGAGCGAAGGACGAGGACCCCGACCTCGTCGGCCTGGGCGCGGAGCAGAAGCCCGTCGTCCGGCGCATCGCCGAATCGCTGAAAGGCGAGACCGACGCGGCGAAGCTCAAGGAGACCGCCGCCAAGATGGAGGCGCAGGCCGCCACCGGCGACCCGAAGAAACAGCAGCTCCAGAAACTCATCTTGAAGAAGGTCCGGCAACGCATCGCGGAGCTGGAGAAGAAGTGAACCGCTGAACGCGTGATGAACATGAACCCGAGGATCCTTTCTCTCGCCGCGGTGCTGGTCGCCTTGTCGCCCGCCTTCGCCGCCGACATCCCCGACCGGCCGGAGAAGCTCCGCTTCCCGCCGCTCACCTTCGAGCCGCCGAGCGCCGCACAGTCCCGCGTGCCGCTCAAGGCCGGGCCGGTCGCCTACGTGGTGCCCGACCGCACGTTGCCGCTCGTGAACATCAGCATCCTCGTCCGGACGGGGAACTACCTCGACCCGCAGGGCCGCGAGGGCGTCGCGGAGTTCACCGGTTATCTCCTGACCCGCGGGGGCACGAAGTCGAAGACCGCCGAGGAGCTCGAGGAGCGCCTCGCTTTCCTCGCCGCGGGCCTCGGTTCGGGCGTGGGCGACGACCAGGGCAGCGTCAACCTGAACCTGCTCTCGAAGGATCTGCCCGAAGGCCTCGCTCTCCTCCGCGAGGTGCTCACCGCGCCGCGCTTCCAGCAGGACAAGCTCGAGCTCTACCGCCAGCAGAACCTCCAGGCGATGAAGCAGCGGAACGACGATTCCACCGCGATCGAGGGCCGCGAGAAGGAGATGCTCGCCTACGGCACGAACTTCTGGGCCTGCCGCTACACCACCCAGAAGAGCGTCGCCTCGATCACGGCCGACGACCTGCGTGCCTTCCACCAGCGGTGGTTCCATCCGGCGAACTTCGTCGTCGCCGTGAGCGGCGATTTCGACCGCGCCGACATGGTGGCGAAACTGGAGGCGCTCTTCGCCGATTGGCCCTCCCAGGGCGAGGTCCCGCCGCCGGTCCCGACCGACATCGCGATGGCCGAGCCCGGTGTCTACATGGTCGACAAGGACGTGAACCAGGGCCGCGTCTCGGTGCTGCTGCCCGGCGTGCACCGCGACGACCCCGACATGCCGGCGGTGATGGTGATGAACGACATCCTCGGCGGCGGCGGCTTCACCTCCCGCATCATGAACCGCGTGCGGTCCGATGAAGGCCTCGCCTACGGCGCCGGCAGCGCGTTCCCGGCCGGCGTGCACTACCCGCTCGCCTTCCAGGCCGGCTTCGCCTCGAAGTCCGCGACCGTCGCCTATGCGACCAGCATCGTGCTCGAGGAGATGAACCGCATCAGCTCCACGCCGGTGAGCGACCAGGAGCTGGACACGGCGAAGCGCTCCTTCATCGACACCTTCCCGGAGAACTTCAACACCAAGGGCAAGGTCGCCGGGTTGTTTGCGCGCGAGGAGTTCACCGGCCGCTACGCGAAGAAGCCCGATCACTTCGCCCAATGGCGCGGCCGCATCGAGGCCGTGACCAAGGCGGACGTGCAGCGCGTCGCCCAGAAGCATCTGCATCCGGAGAAGGCGGTCATCCTCGTCGTCGGCCAGAAAGAAGAGATCCTCAAGGGGAATCCCGGTCATCCCGTCGAGCTCAAGCAGTTGGCGAGCGGCCGGTTGACCGAGCTGCCGCTCCGCGACCCGCTCACGATGGAGCCGATGCCCAAGCAGAAGGCGGAGAAGTAGGGGGCGACCGCCGAGTTCGGATTGGATCGACCGCATGGACCGGGAAGAAGTCGGCCATCCGTTCCATACTCGGATGATCGGGCCGGGGCATCAGGCCCTTGTTCCCAGCGGCAGGTCGGCGAGGAGCAGCGCCTCGGCGTCCGCGCCGTACGGGCCGGTGAGCGCCGGCTCTCCGTCGGGTCCGACCAGCAGCGAATTGCCGATGCAGCAGCGTCCTGTCCACGGACCGCCGGTGATCGGACCGACGTTGCTCACGCCGGCGATCCACAGGCCGAAGTCCCGCGCGACCGGACCGTAGTTGTCCCGCCACAATTGGCCGTAGGGTTCGCGGGCGTTGTCATGGTCGACGGGCACGGCCCACGCGCAGGGTGAGAGGATGAGCTCCGCGCCCATCAAACCGAGGGTGCGGCCGACGACCTGACCGGGTGCGAAGGCGTCCGCACAGATCATCACGCCGATCCGGCCGAACGGCGTCTCGGCGACCCCGAGCCGGTCGCCGCGTGCGTAGAAGGCGCGGCCGATCTCCAGTTCGTTGAGCTTGCGATGATGCAGCAGCAGGGCGCCGTCGGGGCCGATGAGCACGGCGGCGTTGAAGACCTTCCCGTCGGCAAGCTCGGTCGATCCGGCACAGACGAACAGACCGTGGCGCGCCGCCGCGTCCCGCAACCGTTCGAACGGCCCGCCGCCGGGGACCGGTTCCGCGTCGGTGAGCGCCGAGGGATGCGTCCAGCCGAGATCGAGCGCCTCGGGCAGCACGATGATCTGCGCGCCGGCCGCCGCGGCTTCGGCGATGCGGGCGCAGGCGCGGGTGAGATTGGCGTCCTTGCGGCCGCCTTCCACGAGCATCTGGGCCATGGCGAGCCGCACGGGTGAAGGCATGGCGGAGCGTCGGCCGCCGGACCTCCGGACGGCAAGCTCGCGACGGGATCGGTGGCGGCTGCGCGGTTGCGCCGACCGCGGCGCGGCCCACACTGGACGCGCGTGAACGACCGCGCCCCGAACGCTGCACCCGGCTCCGGCCAGATCCCCCAGGGGCTCGGCGCGCTCTACTGGTTCTCGGCGTTGAACGCGCTGTCGTTCCAGCCGGTGCTGAGCAGCCCGATGGTGCTCTACGCGAAATCGCTCGGCGCGAGCGCGACCGTGCTGGGGATCCTCGCGGGGATGATGCCGCTGCTGGTCATCACCCAGTTGCCGGCGGCGCGGTTCGTGGACCGCATCGGCTACCGGCGGTTCGTGCTCAACGGATGGAGCGCGCGCGTCGGGGTCGTCTTCCTCATCGCCGCGGTGCCGCTCACCAGCGGGTTCCTCGACGCGCCGACGCGGCTGGTGCTCGTGCTCGCGCTGCTCTTCGTCTTCAACACCATCCGCGGTATCGCCAGCTGCGCGTGGTTGCCGTGGATCATGGAGCTCATCCCGGCGGCGGCTCGGGGCCGGCACTTCGCCCGGGACCAGTTCTGCATGAACGGCGCGAGCATGGTGTCGTTCGCTTTCGCCGCGCTGGTGCTCGGCGCGCACGGCGAGGCGTGGCAGTTCACGCTGGTCTTCCTCACGGCGGCCCTCGCCGGTGCCGCGAGCTTGCCGGCGCTGGACCGCGTGCCGGACGTCCCCCCGCCGCACAATCCCGACGCCGGCCGCGGCCCGGTGCCGTGGCTGGAGCTCGCGGCGCATCCTCCCTTCCGCCGGCTGCTGGAGCTGAACTGCGTCTGGTCGCTCGCGTACGGCGGGCTCACGACATTCGTGGTGAAATACCTGAAGGACGGCGCCGGTCTGCGCGCGGACCTGATCCTCTACTTCATGTCCGCGTCGTTCGTCGGCGGGCTCGCGTCCCCGTGGCTGGCCGGACCGCGGCTCGACCGGCTCGGCAGCAAACCGATGCTGGGCTTCACCATGGCCATCGGCTTCCTCATCGGCGCCGGCTTCCTGCTCGCGTCGGGCGGATTGGTCGCGCCAGGGTGGAGTTTCGCGCTGCCCTTGATGATGATGCTCGGGCTGGTCAACGCGTTGTTCTCCGCGGCCAACAACCGGCTCGCCATGCACATCGTGCCGAAGCAGGGGCGCAACCACTTCTTCGCGCTCTTCATGGTGGTGTGGCAGATCACGCTCGGGTTGTCGCCGGTGCTCTGGGGCCTGTTGATCGATGCCATCGGCGATCGGGAGGCGACGGCGCTCGGCGTGGGCTGGAACCGCTACAGCGTCTTCTTCGGACTGGTGGCGCTGGCGTTCGCCGCGGCGTTCGCGTTGTGCCGCCGGCTGGAGGAGCCGCGCGCCGCGGAGGTCCATGCGCTCGTGCGCGAGCTGCTGGTGGACGAACCGCGCCGCTGGTGGACCCAAGTGACCGGGCGATAGACCGGATCCGACCGTGCCGCCCGCGGTTCACAACCCGCTCGGGTGGTCGATGAAGACCCACGGGAGCTTGAATTTCTTCGCCAGTTCCGCGGCGAGAGCCTTCACACCGGATGTCTCGGTCGCGTAGTGGCCGCCGTAGAACGCGTTGATCCCGACGTCCTCGGCGAGCGCGAAGGTCCAGTGCGGCCCTTCGCCGGTGATGAAGGTGTCCACGCCTTCGCGGGCGGCCTGCGGCAGTTCACTGCCGGCGCCGCCGGTGCAGATGCCGATCCGCCGGCAGACCTCCGGGCCGCCGGGCAGCACCTTCACCGGCGCTCCGAGCACCTCGGTGAGACGTGCAGCCAGGGCCTCCCGGGCCAGCGGACGCGCGAGCACGGTCTGCACGCCGATGAAGGCGCCTTTGCTGGCGAAGAAGGGCTTGAGGCGCTTGAACCCGAGCGCGGTGGCGAGCTGCGCGGCGTTGCCGATCTCCGGATGGCCGTCGAGCGGCAGGTGCTGCGAGTAGACCGCGAGATCTCCTTCGAAGAGCCGGCGCATCAGCGCGTGGCGGCGGCCGGTCCACGGCAGGGTCTGTCCCCAGAACAGCCCGTGATGCACCAGCAGCAGGTCCGCCTTCGCCGCGATCGCGAGCTCGACGGTCGCGAGCGAGGCGTCGACGGCGGCGGCGATGCGTGTGACCCGGCCGGAGTTCTCGGCCTGGAGGCCGTTCCAGGCGCGGTCGTAGTCGGTGAACGTCGAGGGCGCGAGCCGGTGTTCGCAGTGGGCGACGATCTGGGAGAGGGAAGCGGTGGCCACGCGCGGACTCTGCCCGAGCGCCCGCGGACCGCAACGCGCCGGTTCGCGCCGCGGCTCAACGCTCGTTCAGCTGCACCCGGAAGAACCGTCCGGTGCCGCCGACCGGGAGCGGGATGCTCGCCTCCGAATCCTCCGACCGGAGGAAGAAGCCGTTCTCGGGGTCGTCGAGCGATTCCCACGATCCGGGCACGTCCGGATCGGTGCTCCACTGCACGTCGTAGTCGCGGTCCGCCAGCCGATGGAAGGTCAGCCGTGCCTCGCCGTCGATGACCTCGATCCGCGGGCCGAGGTCCTCGCTCGGCGCGCCGGGCGGTTTCCCGGAGAGCCACTCGAACTCGTTGCTCGCGCCGTCGTCGTCGAAGTCGTCGTAGGGCCGGTAGGGCGGGACGGTCGGCGCCGCGTCCTCGTCGACCTGCCCGATCCAGTCGTGGTAGCTGATGAAGGACGGCGTCGCCTGCTCGATCCAGTCGCGGATGAGCGCGATACCGGTCTCGTCCAGGACGCTCGTGCCGATCGGCGGCATGTGTCCGCGTTCCAAGGACGCGAGCCGCTGGAACAGGACCGAGCGCTCGGCCGAGCCGGGAGCGATGACGAGGTTCTGCGCGTCGCCCCGGTCGTCGTAAGGGACGGACCGGATGAGTTCCGTCCGACTGAGCATCGTCGCCAGGTCCGCCTTCCAGAGGCGGTTGGCGAGGCCGTGGGACTGGTGGCAGGGCGCGCAGTTCACGGCGAGGAACGAACGGGCGCGCCATCCGAGGCTCCACGCGGTGTTGGTCGCATGTGCGACGACCGGCAGGCGCCGGGTGGAGGCCGGGACGCCTTCGAGATAGCCGGCGTCCGAGAGCGCGACGAGCTGGTTGACCGTGCGGTCGCCGAGGACGAGGTCGCGGTTGAGCTGCGGGGAGACGAAGCTCGGAGCCGGGCCGGCCACGACGTTGTGGCAGGACACGCATTCTTGGCGTGCGGGGAAATGCCAGCGCTGCGTGCGCACCTGGCCGCCGTCCTGGATGGCGAAGGTCTCGTCCAGTCCCGACGACGGCACCAAGGTCGCGTTCGTCTGCGAATCGTCCCATCGGTAGCTGAAGCCCTGCGCGATCCCGGACGGGCTGAGCACGGTGACGCGGGTCTCGATCCGCCGCCGCGAGGACTCCACGCCTGGGATCATCTCCAGCTCGAAGTGCTTCACGAAGGTCGTGCCGGGCGGCAGATACATCGTGCCGTCCGGGTTGAACGCGAATGATTGCGAGGCGTCGGGCAGCGAGAACCAGCGTTGCTTCTGCGCTCCGTCGGACCAGAAAGGGACGTTGATCTCGTAGGGCACGACGCCGTCCACCGGGCGCAACGTGGCGAGGTCGTCGAACACATGGGCGTCCGCCAACGTGGGCGGCAACGGCGTCGAACCCGGTTCCGACGTGCGCATCAGGCGATGGATCGTGCCGTCGAGGAAGTTCGCGAGCAGGATGTCGCCGTTCGACGGGTCGAGCGCGTAGGTGGCGGTGCCGTTGTCCCAGGTGAACCAGTCGATCGGCCGCGCCGTGCCGTCGGCGTTGAAGCGCATCGCCCCGAGGAACCCGAAGCTGTAGTCGGAGACGAGCCACGCACCGTCGAACTCGGGATACTTGTCGCCGCGATAGAAAAACCCCGCGGCGATCGATCCGCCCACCTCGCGGCCGTACTCGGTGAGCGGCGGGATGAGGTCGTCGCCCGGCGGGCCGGCGGCGGGACGCGGGCCGGTGCTGCGGCCCTCCATGATCGGATAGCCGTAGTTGCCGCCTTTGACGACGCGGTCGACCTCCTCGCGGGTCTGGTCCCCGGTGTCGTTCGAGTAGAGCTCACCGGTCAACGGATCGAAGCCGAACCGCCACGGGTTGCGGAAACCGACGGCGTAGAACTCCGTCCGCACCTCCGATGGGTCCACCGGGTTCCCGCGGAACCCGGTCGCTCCGACCCATGGGTTGTCCGCCGGCACGAGGTACGTGTCCGGGACCACCGACGGATGCGGGTTCGGCACCCGGTTGCCGCTGCGGAAGTCCACGTCGATGCGCAGCAGACCGGCGAAGAAACCATGGTCGATGCGCTGACCGTTCTCGAATTGGTCGTGGCTCCCGCCCTCGTCGCCCATCGAGATGTACAGGTATCCGTCGGGCCCGAAATGCAGGTCGCCGAGATTGTGGTCCGGATGCCGGTCGTATTGGTCGATCAACCGCTGCTCGCTGCCGGGATCGCCGTGGTTCCGCGAACGGGCCATCACCTTGAAACTGCTGACCCGGTCGTAGAGGCGGGTCGTGCCGTCGACCGTCTCGGCGCCCATGTACGAGACGAAGAACCGCCCGTTGGAGGCGAAATCGGGATGGAACGCCAACGATTGCAGGCCACCTTCGTTGTCCTCGTGGACGCGGTCCCGGAGGTCCATGAAGAGCGTCTTCGTCGGGGTCGCCATGGGGGTGATCTGCCAGATGCGGCCGGAATGGTCGCCGACGAAAAGGCGGTTGGTCTCGCCCGGCGGGGTGACCAAGATGACCGGATGCTCGAACCGGAGGCCCGGGAACGCGGGCTCGGGATGGTGGTTCCAGACGGCGGGGACCCGACCGAAGGGCAGCGGCGCCGCCGTGGATCTCCAAGGCACCCGCTCCGAGGCCATGGCATCGCACAGGGTCGCCGCCATCGCCGCGCACAGGGCTGCGCGGGACCCAGGGGCCTCGAACCGCGACGGCCCGCGCCGTGCGCCCGAGCGGACGATCACGGCCAACAGCCTTTGTGCGACATGGATGACGTTCACCATTGTAAACCTTCGACCGAAGTCCTAGACCGACCTCGAGGGGCGCAGGTTGCATTTTTCTCGCACGTTGCGCTGAATCCTCCTTGCCGCATGGATCCGTCGTCCGGACCGCCCCTCAGCATCGTCATCCGCTCGCTCGACACCGCCGACACGCTTCCGCGGGTCCTGGCGGCCCTTTGCCGGCGTCCTGACGACCAACTGATCGTCGTGGATTCCGGCTCCACCGACGGCTCGTTGGAGCATGCCCGTGCAGCCGGAGCGGAAATCGTGCCCATCAAGGCATCGGAGTTCACCTACGGCCGGGCGCTCAACCTCGGTTTCGCCGCGGCTCGGCACGGATGGGTGCTCGCTTTGAGCGCCCACACGGTTCCGATGCGGCCGGACTTCCTCGATCTGTACCGCGCAGGGATAGCGGGGCGCTTCCGTCCGGACGTCGCGGCCGCGGTCGGGCCGCTCCTCGCGAGCGACCTCGATCGCGGGTTGCCGGGGGGAGTCACCCATTACGAGCTGGGGGATTTCACCCATGGATTCGGATTCGGTGCCGGGAACCCGAACTCGCTGTACCGCCGCGAGCTGTGGCAGGCACATCCGTTCGACGAGCAGATCGGCGGCGGCGAAGACCTCGAGTGGTACCTGTGGGCGTTGCGCCAAGGGCACACCATCGCCGCCGTCCACGCCGCCGAGGTGCTCTACATCTCGCGACGTCCGATGGCCGCGTTCTACCGGAAGGGCCGCGTCGATCACCGCGCGATGGCCCGCTTGATCACGCCGCATTCGCCCAGCTTGGGAGGCGTCGTCGTGCGCGGCGCGAAGCTCCTGCTCTACGCCGCGCTCGGGAAGACCGACTGGCACGGGGCCAAGGGCAGCCTCGCCCACTGCGTCGGCAACTACGTCGAAGCCCGTTCGCTCCGCCGTCCGCGGTGACGACCGCCGTCAGATGACGGCCCCTTTCCGCCTCGCCGCGTCGCCGTCGGTCCGCCATGATCGGCCCGTTATGTCCCTGCCAGAGCACCGCCAGGCCATCGACGCCCTCGACGCGCAGATCGTGAAGCTCATCAACGAGCGCACGAAGCACGTGCTCGAGATCGGCGCGTTGAAGGTCAAGGCCGGCCAAGAGATCTACGCGCCGCAGCGCGAGCGCGCCGTCTTCCAGAAGGTCACCAAGCTGAACAAGGGCCCCATCACCCACGTCGGCCTGCGCGCCATCTACCGCGAGGTGATGTCCGCCTCGTTGTCGCTGGAGAAGAGCCTCGCCATCGCCTACCTCGGGCCCGAGGCCACCTACACCCACGAGGCCGCCATGCGGCGGTTCGGGTCCAGCCTGCGCTACGTGCCCCAGAAGACGATCGCCGATGTCTTCCACGAGGTCGCCAAGAAGCGCGCCGACTACGGTGTCGTGCCCGTCGAGAACTCCACCGAGGGCGTCGTCACCCACACGCTCGACATGTTCGTCGACAGCGACCTCAAGATCGTCGCACAGGTCGTGCTCCCCATCCGCCATTGCCTCGTCAGCGCCGGCAAACGCGAGGGCATCCAGAAGCTCTACGTCCATCCGCAGACGCTCGCGCAGTGCCGCGGCTGGATCCACCGGCATCTGCCCCTCGCCGAGGTGATCGAGACCAGCTCCAACGCCCGCAGCGCCGAGCTCGCCGCCAAGGAGAAGACCGCCGCCGCCATCTGCGGCGTCTTCGCCGCGGAGAAGTATTCCTTGCCCGTGCTCGAGCAGGATATCCAGGACAACGCCGCCAACGCCACCCGCTTCCTGGTGCTCGGCCACCAGTGCCCGCCGCCCGGCGGCAAGGGCATCGACCGCACCAGTCTCATGTTCAGCATCCGCGACGAGGCCGGCGCGCTCCATCGATCGCTCGCGCCTTTCCGCCGCTTCCGCATCAACATGACCAAGATCGAGTCGCGCCCCAGCAAGCGGAAGGCCTGGGAATACTTCTTCTTCGTCGATTGCGACGGCCACGCCGAGGAGCCGAAGGTCGCCAAGGCCATCGCCATGCTCGGGCAGCACTGCAGCTTCGTGAAGGTGCTCGGCTCCTATCCGAACTCCGATTGAGGCCGATGCGCGCGCTCGGGATCACCCTCGGCGACATCACCGGCATCGGCCCCGAGGTCACCCTCAGGGCCGTCGCCCGAGAGGTCGTCGCCGACGAGGACACCCGCTACGTGCTGATCGGCGACAACGCCGTCGTGCGCGAGCTGTGCGGCCTGCTCGGCGTCGAGGCCGATCTGCCGCGCTGGAGCGACCGTGCCGAGGTCGCCAGCCGCGTGTACGTCCACGATCTGGAGACCGCGCCGCTGCCGCGCGACCTGCCGGCCGGAGCGCCCGAGGCCTCGTTGGCCGCCGTCCGCTGGCTGCGCGAAGGCGCCCGTCTCTGCCTCGCCGGCGAGCTCGCCGGGATGGTCACCGCACCGGTCAGCAAGGAGGCCGTGCTCCGCTCCGGACAACCCTTCATCGGCCAGACCGAGTTCCTCAGCGACCTCGCCGCCGCGCCGCGCACCGCGATGATGTTGCTCGGCCACGACGACCGCGGCCGGTGGTTGCGGGTCGCGCTCGCCACCACGCACCTGCCGCTCAAGGACGTTGCCGCCGCGCTCACCGTCGGAGGGGTCGCCCAGACCATCGAGTTGGCCGCCGAGGCCTGCGCGCGGCTCGGCCTGGGACGCCGTCGCATCGCCGTGTGCGGCCTCAATCCGCACGCCGGGGAAGGCGGCCGGATGGGCCGCGAAGAGCTCGATATCATCGCGCCGGCGGTCGCCTTGGCGCGGTCGCGCGGCGTGGATTGCCACGGACCTTCGGCGGCGGACACCGTGTTCCATCAGGTTTTCCGCGGTGATTTCGACGCGGTGGTGGCGATGTACCACGACCAAGGCCTGGTGCCGTTGAAGATGGTCGCCTTCGACACCGGCGTGAACTGGACGCTCGGCCTGCCCTTCGTCCGCACCTCGCCCGACCACGGCACCGCCTACGATCTCGCCGGACGGGGCCTGGCCGATCCCTCGAGCATGGAGGCGGCGATCCGGCTGGCCCGCCAACTGGTCACGTCCGCGGTTTGAAGGGCGGAAGGCGCGGCTGGTGCCGGTCCCTGATTTCCGGCTCGCCATCGGTGCGGCGCCATGTTTCAACGCGTATGAGTCGCACCGGTAGCTCAATTGGATAGAGCTCCTGACTTCGGATCAGAGGGTTGGGGGTTCGATTCCCTCCCGGTGCACCAGCTTTTACAGGGGTTTCGTCGCAAGGCGGAACCCCTCTTCGCTCCCATGTAGGCCATCCTGTAGGCCATCACGATTCCGCGACGACCGGCTTTTCTCGTCAAAACCAACCGGCGGACCCGAGGGGATGCCCCAAGTCCGCCGGATCGATCTCTAGACTGCCAGACATCCTCGCCGCTCAGCGGGCCGCAGCCTTGCGGTTCCGGCGCAGGAGCACGGCAGCGAACCCGCCGGCGGCCAACATCCCGGCGGTCAACAACGACGACGGTTCGGGGACGGAAGCGAACCCGATAACTTCGATCTCGCGATACATGGATTCGCCGCCTGATCCGTTGTGGAATGTGAAGCGCAGGTCGGCCACCTGGGACAAACCCAGGTTGCTGAGCGTGACCCGCGTTTCGCCAGCCGCGTTGTTGCCCGTCAGGCTACCCAAAACCGAGGCCAAAGACGTGAAGCCCCCGCCGCTGACCAAAGAATACGACACGTCGAAAACCTGCTGCGCCCGGCCTTGAGCAGCGCCCGTGAGTGACACGATGGAAGTCAAGTCATAGCCCGCCGGATTGGCGGTGAGATCAAAATGATAGGTGACCACCGCGCCGTCCGATGGAGTCAGACTCTGAGTGGTAACGTCGGCACCATCGACACCGTAGATGTTGCCGTCGTTGAGCTTGCCCGCCGCCGAGCCGAAGTTTGCAGATCCGCTATCCAAACTCAACGTGGTCCCGCTGGCCTGTCCGAGATCGGAGCTGGAAACGCCAAAGGTGCCAGTGCCGCCATTTTGCGCCGTGATGATGACCGTCGCGTTCGAGGAGGCGGCTGCCAGCAGCAGCCCCGCGCCGACGGCGAGCGGCTTGATTGAGTTGTTCATGTAGAGGTGTATCCGAAAGGCCGGATTTGGCTGGTCCTGTTTTTTATTGTAAGCTTCCAAGTGCCGTCAAGGCACGAAGCTGAACCGGCATTTGCCCGCGTGATCCTGGGCCTGACTCGATTTTGTGGACAGGATAGGGGCAGCGGCCAGCCCCTCAAGGCCCGCCCACCTTCGACGCCTGGCGCTGAACCAGCACCGGCCGCGCTAGCAGCATCACGGAACGGTTCTGCGTGCTTGCGGTGGACTTCCGGAATGCCTTGCCGACCAGCGGGATCTTGGCGAATCCCGGGACCTCGAGCCTGGCACCATCGCGGACGGTCCGGTTGAAGCTCGTCAGCAGGAAGAAGCCGTCGTTGTCCTTGATGCGGCGCTGTCCGGTGAACGTCGTCGTCCGTTCGGCCGCGTTGCTGATCGCGCTGTCCGATAGGTCGAATTCGATGTGCCAGCCGTCCGAGAACGCCGTCGCCCTCAGGTTCAACGACAAGCCGACGGTCCTGCGGTCGATCTGGGTGACCAGGTCTTTTCCGGTCTGCGGTTCCCGGACAATAAGCGGTTGCTCGACGATCTGGCCGCTCGTGAACTTAGTCGTTGTCCCTGATGAAACGGCGCCCGCTGTCGGGTCTCCAGAAGTCTTCACATCACGCCGCTTCCAGCACGATGTGCGGATGCATCCCGGCGATCCTGAGCAACACCTGGGCCGCTCCGCTGGGTCTGCGGGTGCCTTGTTCCCAGTGGTGCAAGGTGCGGAGGCTGATGCCCAGCAAGCCGGCGAACTTGGCTTGGGAAAGTCCGAGCTTCTGCCGCGTGGCGGCGACCGCCGTCTGCCAGTCCGCATGTTGCTGTTTCTGGAAGGACCGAGGATCCACCGGTCGGCGGCTGCGTCGGCCCTTGCCATCGACCACAACTTCCCAGACCCGCGCCGGGGCAGCTTCACCGCGCTCGATGCATTGTTTTGCGGCGATCATCTCATGGAGGCTTCGTGGTTTCATGGTTTCACTTTCCGTCTCAGCTTCTTCAAATCGTCCGCGCCGAGGTCTTCCTTCTGGTTCTTCGCATAGATGTCCAACAGCAAGATCTTCGCGTCGGATATCCACCAGAAGTAGATGACGCGAGCGCCGCCGCGTTTGCCGCGTCCGGACGACGCCCATCGCAGTTTGCGCAGCCCGCCGGAGCGGGGGATGACCTTACCGGACCCGGGATGTGCCTCGAGCCAGTCCATGAGGGCGAAGAGTTCCGGCTCGTCCAGCAACTCCATCCGGCGGCGATGGAACACTTCATCCTCGATGAACAGCAGGTAAGAGCTATACGCCAATGGAGGAGCCGCTCAAGCGAACTTTGCGTCCGACAGCGCGGACGGGACGCCATGAGGCCGTTGACCGGACCGGCCTGACCGCCACGAGCACGGGATGGCCGGACGTTGCATTCACGGTTTGTCCTCCGCGCGGCCCCTGCCTAGTCTCGCGCCGATGTTCGATTCCCTGAGCGGCAAGTTCCAGAACGTGTTCCGCAACCTGCGCGGTCTCGGCAAGATCTCCGAGTCCAACGTCAGCGACGCGCTCCGCGACGTGCGCCTCGCGCTGCTGGATGCCGACGTCAATTTCAAGGTCGCCAAGGAGTTCATCGAACGCGTCCGGGAACAGGCCATCGGACAGCAGGTCATCCAGTCGGTCCATCCGGGCCAGCAGATGGTCAAGATCATCCACGACGAGCTCGTGGGCCTGCTCGGCTCGGAGAACGCCGCGCTCCAGCTCACCGGGAAGCCGTCCTGCATCCTGATGTGCGGTCTCCACGGCTCGGGCAAGACCACCAGTTCCGGCAAGCTCGCCCGTCTGCTCCAGAAGCAGGGCAAGAAGGTCCTGCTGGTGGCCGCCGACGTCTACCGGCCCGCCGCCATGGACCAGCTCGCCACGCTCGGCGCGAAGCTGGAGGTCCCGGTCTTCGTGCAGCAGGGCGAGACCGACGTGCTCAAGATCGCGCGCGAGGCGCTGGTCTTCGCCGCCGCGAACGACCGCGACACGGTCATCTTCGACACCGCCGGGCGGCTGCAGATCGACGAGCCGCTCGTCCAGGAGCTCGTCCGTCTGCGCGACCTCGTCCGGCCGCAGGAGATCCTGCTGGTGATCGATGCCGCGACCGGCCAGGAGGCGGTGAACGTCGCCGCGCACTTCGACAAGGCGCTCGGCGTGACCGGCGCGGTGCTCACCAAGCTCGACGGCGATGCCCGTGGCGGCGCGGCGCTCTCGTTCCGCAGCGTGGTCGGCAAGCCGATCAAGTTCATGGGCGTGGGCGAGAAGCTCGAGGACCTCGAGCCGTTCCATCCGGAGCGCATGGCGCAGCGCATCCTCGGCATGGGCGACGTCGTGAGCCTGGTCGAGAAGGCGGCCGAGACCATCGACCAGGCGAAGGCGATGGAGCTCGAGGAGAAGATGCGTCGCGGCCTCTTCACCATGGATGATTTCCTCACCCAGCTCCGCGAGATGAAGAAGATGGGGCCGATGGAGAACCTCATCGGCATGCTCCCGGGCGGGGCCGAGATGGTGAAGAGCGTGGATATCTCGAAGAGCGAGAAAGAATTCCGTCGCATGGAGGGCATCCTCTGCGCGATGACGCCGAAGGAGCGCGCCACCCCGCAGATCCTCAACGCCAAGCGCCGCATCCGCATCGCCAAGGGCAGCGGCGTGAACGTGGCCGAGGTGAACAACGTCTTGCGCCGCTTCGACGAGATGCAGGGCATGATGAAGAAGCTGGGCAAGATGCAGAAGATGCTCGGCAAGTTCGGCGGCAAGATGCCCGGCATGCCCCCGATGGGCCTCGGCCGCTGACAGGAGGCTTTTCCGTATCGGCCTTTCTGCAGATCCTTCGACCCCTCTCCTGCCATGCCCCGCATCACACGTCTGTCCATCGAAGACATCCGCTTCCCGACCTCGCGCGAGCTCGACGGGTCGGACGCGATGAACCCGGATCCGGATTACTCGTCGGCCTATGTCGTCCTGCACACCGACGGGACCACCATCGCGACCGGCGGCGCCTCGGTGCCCTTGGAGGGCCATGGATCCACCTTCACCATCGGGCGCGGGAACGAGATCGTCTGCGCGGCGATCCGGGCGCACGAGCATCTGGTGGTCGGCCGCACGTTGGAGGAGTTCGCCGCGGATCCCGGGGCGTTCTGGCGGTCGCTCACCAGCGATTCGCAGTTGCGTTGGATCGGGCCGGACAAGGGCGCGGTGCATCTCGCGCTGGCGGCCATCGTCAACGCGCTCTGGGACCTCTATGCGAAGGCGGAGGGCAAACCGCTGTGGCGGCTGGTGGCCGACTTCACGCCCGAGCAGTTCGTCCGCTGCGTGGATTTCCGTTATCTCACCGATGCGATCACGCCCGAGGAGGCGCTGGCGATGTTGCGGGCGTTGGAACCGACCAAGGCCGGACGGATCGCGCGGCTCGAGGCCGAGGGATATCCCGCCTACACGACCAGCGCCGGCTGGCTCGGTTATCCGGACGACAAGATCCGCCGGCTCTGCCGCGAGGCCGTCGCCGAGGGCTGGACGCACATCAAGGTGAAGGTCGGCCGCGATCTGGCCGACGATGTGCGCCGCCTCACCATCATCCGCGAGGAGATCGGCTGGGACCGCAAGCTGATGGTGGACGCCAACCAGGTCTGGGACGTGCCGCAGGCCATCGCGTGGATGCGCGAGTTGGCGCGGTTCCAGCCGTGGTGGATCGAGGAACCGACCTCGCCCGACGACGTGCTCGGCCACGCCGCCATCGCGCGGGCGATGGAGCCGCTGGGCATCGGCGTCGCCACCGGCGAGCACGGGATGAACCGGATCCTCTTCAAGCAGCTGCTCCAGGCACGGGCGATCTCGTTCTGCCAGATCGATTCGTGCCGGTTGGGCGGCGTGAACGAGAACCTCGCCGTGCTGCTGTTGGCGGCGAAGGCGGGCGTCCCGGTCTGCCCGCACGCCGGCGGCGTCGGTCTCTGCGAGTTCGTCCAGCATCTCTCGATGGTGGACTTCATCAGCGTCAGCGGCTCGTGGGACGGTCGCGTGTGCGAGTTCGTGGACCATCTGCACGAGCACTTCATCGAGCCCTGCCGCATCCGGGGCGGGCGTTATCTGGCGCCGGTGATGCCGGGCTACAGCACGGAGATGCTGGCCGCGAGCCGGGCGACGTTCGCGTATCCCGACGGAGCGGCGTGGAAGAGCGGCCCGACCGCGGCCTGAACCGCGATCCGACGCGATCCGGCGCGGCCGGGTCCGGCCGACCGGTTCAGCGGAGCGACAAACGGCGCCAGCAGCGGGCCACGCCGATGCCGCCGATGACCACGATCACGCCCATGCCCAGCGCGGCGACGCGTTGGCCGTAGAGCCAGTAGCCGGTGGCGAAGATCAGCGCCCAGATCCAGGCCGTCGCAAAGGCCGCGGCGAGCAGGCCCGCCGCCATGTCGCTCTTCTGGCCGCGGTGCGTCATCTGGACGCGCTCGTGCTCGGCCCTTTCCAGGACCGGTCCCCAGCCGAGCTTTCCGGGCTGGATCTTCTGGTAGAACTTCCGCAGCGTCTCCACGTCCGTGGGCGGGGTCACGAAGGCGACGAAGATCCACGAGGCGGTCGTGACGGCGACACCGATCACCAATTGCATCGTCGGGGCCGGGGCGCCGCCGTTCTTGTTCCAAACGAAGAAGACGATCGCCATCAGGAACGAGACGGCCATCGCGGTGATCTCCGCGGCGGCGTTCACGCGCCACCAGAACCAGCGCAAGAGCAGCAGCAATCCGGTGCCCGAGCCGATCTGGAGCAACAGTTCGAAGGAGCTCAGGGCGTCCTTGAGGACGAGGGCGAGAGCGCAGGCGGCGCCCATCAGCAGCGGCGTCGCGAGGCGGCCGACCCACACCAACTCGGTCTCGCTGGCGCCGGGCTTGATGAAGCGTTTGTAGAGGTCGTTCACCAGGATGCTGGAGCCCCAGTTCACCTGGGTGGACATCGTGCTCATGTAGGCGGCGATCAGCGAGGTGACGACGATGCCCATCAGGCCCGCGGGCAGGAAGGTGAGCATCGCCGGATAGGCGAGGTCGTGCTGGACGATCCGCGGGTCGAGTTCCGGGAAGGCCTTCTGGAGCGAGGCGACGTCGGGGAACACGATCAACGAGGCCAGCGCCACGAGGATCCACGGCCACGGGCGGAGGGCGTAATGCATCACGTTGAAGAACAGCGTCGCGCCCACGGCATGGTTCTCGTTCTTGGCCGCGAGCACGCGTTGCACGACGTAGCCGCCGCCGCCGGGCTCGGCGCCCGGATAGTAGGCGGACCACCATTGGATCAGCAGCGGGAACAAGAACACGGCGCCGAAGGTCTCCGACGAGACCTTGGAGAGGTCGGGCAAAAGGTCGAGATGGCCGGCGACGTCCGGGTGGGCGAGCAGCTTGGAGAGGCCGCCGACCTGGGGGAGGTTCACCACGTGGACCGCTGCCCAGACCGCGCCGACCATCGCGATGATGAACTGCACGAGATCGGTCAACAGCACGCCGGTGAGGCCGCCGACCATGCTGTAGGCCACGGTCACCACCGACGCGATGGCGATGGTCTGGAGCGGCGTGAGGCCGAGCATCACGCCGCCGATCTTGATCGCCGCGAGGGTGACGTTGGCCATGATGACGACGTTGAAGAAGACGCCCAGGTAGACGGCGCGGAAGCCGCGGAGGAAGGCGGCGGGCCGGCCGGAGTAGCGCAGCTCGTAGAACTCGATGTCCGTGAGCACGTCGCTCCGGCGCCACAGCTTCGCGTAGAGGAAGACGGTGGTGGTGCCGGTCAGCAGGAAGGACCACCAGATCCAGTTCCCGAACACGCCGTCGCGCCGGACGATGCCGGTCACGAGGTTGGGGGTGTCGGTCGCGAAGGTGGTCGCCACCATCGACGTGCCCAGCAGCCACCACGGCATCGAGCGACCGGAGAGGAAATAGCTGTCGTAGTCCTTGCCGGCGGAACGGCCGACGAACAACCCGATCGCGAGGTAGATCGCGAACGCCACGGCCATGATGGTCCAATCGAGCGAGGAGAGGTGCATGAGGGGAAGGGGATCCGAACCGCCCGATTGGACCAAGATCCGCACCGCTTTTGCCACCGGAATGTCACAGGGGCCGGGATCCCGACGAGACGGGGCTCAGATGCTCCCGGGGCCGCGAGGAGAAGTCACGGACGGGCGGCAGCTCGTCCCTACCCTCATGGGTAGGGTCCGCGCTGCCGCGCGGCCCCATCTGTCCCCGCGGGTCCCGCTCAGGCGACTTCCACGGGGCGGAAGTCGTTGCCGACCTCCGCGACCATGGATTCTTGGGGGAAGAGCCCGAACCCGACGCGGAGGCCATCCTCGGCCTCCGCGTCGCTCGCGCCGACCTGCGATGCAGCGGAGCGTCATCAACTCTTCGGAACCGATGGATCTGGAAAGTAGGAAAACAGGAACGGACCCGGCAAAGCCCCCGTTTTCCTGCTTTCCAGATTCTCTCTCCGCCCCGTGTTTTCATCCGAGCCAGCGTGACTCCGTCCAGGCTACCTTGTCCGTCACTTCCGATAGCACCCTGCTCGCAGGCGAGGCTTGCCTCGGGACACGGCGATCCGCAGCCTCGGGCCGCCCATGAGTCCGCTCGACCGCTTCCTCATCGCGCCGCGCTGCGTGCCGGTGCTCGACCCTGTCTTCCGTCCCGCCTCGCTGGCCACGCGGGCCTTCGCTGCGGAGGCCACCGTGCCGGTGACGCTCGCGCTGGAACAGGCCGATGGATCGGTCTTCCACCATCCGTTCCGCGTGCTCGCCGGCACCCATCCCGACGCCGCGGCGGCCAACCCCTACTTCACCGAGCGCCTCGCCAAGTTCCTGCTCTGGGCCTACGGCGGCTGGCGCATCCATGTCGCCGGGCCGGCCGCGCTCGCGGATGCGCTGCGTGCCCACTACACCGGCACGGCGACCGGGCGCTTCGATTCCGAGATCATCGGGCAACGCATCTACGACCGGCCCATCGAGGTCGTCCACGCGCCGACGCCGGCGGACCTGCCGGCACCGAGGTCGGTCACGGCGCCGCTGGGACGCCACTGGGACGGCTGCCGCATCGGGTTCGACCTCGGCGGGAGCGACCGCAAGGTGGCCGCCGTCATCGACGGACGTTGCGTCTTCAGCGAGGAGATCGTCTGGGATCCGTACTTCCAGCCGGACCCGCAGTACCATTTCGACGGCGTGATGGATTCGTTGCGCCGCGCGGCGGCGCATCTACCGCGCGTGGACGCCATCGGCGGCAGCGCCGCGGGCGTGTACGTGAACAACCGGGTGAAGGTCGCCTCGCTCTTCCGCGGCGTGCCGCAGCCGCTGTTCGACTCACGGGTGAAGGACCTCTTCCTGGAACTGCGCCGCGCCTGGGACGGCATCCCCTTCGACGTGGTGAACGACGGCGAGGTCACCGCGCTCGCGGCGTCGATGTCGCTCGGCGTGGACTCGGTGCTCGGCATCGCGATGGGCACGAGCACGGCGGCGGGGTTCGTGACGGCGGACGGCAACATCACGTCGTGGCTGAACGAACTCGCCTTCAACCCGGCCGATTACAGCCTCGCGGCGCCGCGCGACGAGTGGAGCGGTGATCGGGGCTGCGGCGCGCAGTACTTCTCCCAGCAGGCCGTCGGACGCCTGATCGGGCCGGCGGGGATCGAGTGCGATCCGGGGCTGCCGTTGCCCGAGAAGCTCAAGCTCGTGCAGGAGTTGATGAAGGCGGACCGCGACGTCCGCGCCGCGCGCATCTACGACACGATCGGCACCTACCTCGGCCACGGTCTGGCGCACGACGCAGATTTCTACGCGTTCGACCACGTGCTGGTGCTGGGCCGGGTGACGACCGGCGAAGGCGGCGACCTCATCCTCGCGGCCGCGCGCCGCGTGCTGGAGACGGAGTTCCCCGCGTTGGCCGAGCGCGTGCGCTTCCATACGCCCGACGAGAAGGACAAGCGCCACGGACAAGCGGTCGCCGCCGCGAGCCTGCCGGTGCTGCCACGGTGAACCCGCGGTGCCCGCGACCAGGGCGGGTGCCGGTCGCCGCTCGTCGACAAGACCGTGTCCGGCCGTATCAAGCCGGATCGGCAACGAGGAAGGGAGCGAACTCCGAGCGGAGGTGCGGCGGGAGCCGGACGCGGAACTTCGCCACTTCGCCGCTGTAATCGCGCTCGACGACCTGACCGACCGCGTGCAGCCGGGCGATGACGTCGGGCGCATCGTGCGGCACCGCGACGGAGACGAAATCGCGGATGGGCCGCAGCATCACGCCGAGCTCGGCCATCAGCTCGACGAAACCGGTGCGGGCCCGCGCCGAGATGCAGACCGATCGAGGGTACCGGGCCGTGAGCCGTTCCGCCATCGCGGCGCCGGCCTCGCGGTCGACCTTGTTGAAGACCATCAGGGTCGGTTTCTCCGAGGCGCCGATCTCCGACAGCACCTGGTCCACGGCCTCGATCTGTTGCTCGGCGTTCACGTGGCTCGCATCCACGACGTGCACCAGCAGTTCGGCCTCGACGACCTCCTCGAGCGTGGCCTTGAACGCCTCGACCAAGCCGTGCGGGAGCTTGCGGATGAACCCGACGGTGTCGGAGAGCAGGACGTTCTGGTTGGTCGGCAGGCGGAGCCGGCGGGTGGTGGGGTCGAGCGTGGCGAAGAGCTTGTCCTCGGCCAACGCGTCCGCGCCGGTCAGCGCGTTGAGCAGGGTGGATTTGCCGGCGTTGGTGTAGCCGACGATCGATGCGAGCGGCCATTGGTGGCGCTGGCGTCCGGCCCGCTGCGTCGCGCGCTGCTTGCGGACGATGGCCAGCTCGTCCTTGAGCTTGAGGATGCGCTCTGAGGTCTTGCGGCGGTCGGCCTCGAGCTGGGATTCGCCTTCGCCGCCGATGGATCCGGTGGAACCCCGTTGCCGGGAAAGGTGGGTCCAGAAGCGGGTCAACCGCGGCATCAGGTACTGGAGCTGGGCCAGTTCGACCTGCAGCTTGCCTTCGCGGGTGCGCGCGCGCTGGGCGAAGATCTCGAGGATCAGCGCGGTGCGGTCGAGCAGCTTGCACTCGAAGATCTTCTCCAGGTTGCGGCCCTGGGCGCCGGACAGCTCGTCATCGAAGATCACCGTGTCCACCTCCTGCTCCTTGCAGTACAGGGCGAACTCCTCCGCCTTGCCGGCGCCGATGTAGGTGCCTGGATGCGGCGATTCCAGCTTCTGCGTGCCGTCGCCCACGACCTGGGCGCCGACCGTTGCGGCCAGCTCGGTGAGTTCGTCGAGCGAATCGCGGACGTCCAAGGTGGTGCGGGACTTCAGCTCCACGCCGATGAGGAAGGCGCGATGGGTTTTCTTGCCGGCGGTGTCGAGAAGGGCTTTCAAACTAGGTCGAGGAGCGGAGCGTAATGGAAGGCGGCGTGGTGTCCAACGGCGGTATGGCCAGGGGGGCCGGACCTCACAAGGGCACGACCTTGAGCCATCCGACCTCGCCGAACTCGGCGCGGAAGTCCGGCACCGCGGCTTCTGCGGAAGCCACATCCGGGAACATCGCGAAGGTCGTCGATCCGCTCCCGCTCATCAAAGCACCGAACGCGCCGCGCGCGCGCAGGAACTCCTGGTAGAGCGCGAGGACCGGATACTTTTCGAGCACCGGCGCTTCGAGCGAGTTGTGGAGCGCGGCGCCGGCCCGGGTGAGGTCGCCCGATAGGAACAGCCCGGCGACCTCGGCAGCGCGACCGGGCCGGCCGTTGAGGGAATCCGGGAACCGCGCCAACTCCTTGAAAGCCCACGGGGTGGGGATCCCGAAGCCGGGATGGAAGAGGAACATCGCGCAGCCGCGGAGCGCCGTGAACGGCGCCAACGGGATGATGCGCTCGCCGCGTCCGCCGGCGAGCGCGGGTCCGGGCTGGAGGAAGAAATTGACGTCGCTGCCCAACGTGGCGGCGATGGTATCGAGCGCGGTCGCATCCAGCGGTCCGCCGAACAGCTCGTCCAGCAACCGCAGCGTCACCGCCGCGTTCGCGCTGCCGCCGCCGAGCCCCGCGGCGAGCGGGAGGCGCTTCTCCAGGTGGATCCGCACACCGGTGGAGATCCCGGCCGCGGCCAAGAACTTCGACGCGGCCCGGTGGACGAGATTCGTGCCGTCGCAAGGCAACGCCGGATCATCGCACGTCAACGTGATCCCGGTGGCCGCCTCCTCGACCACGAGCCGGTCGTGCAACGGCACCGGGAAGAAGAGCGTCTCCAGCTCGTGGAACCCGTCCGGGCGTTTGCCGAGGATATCCAGCAGCAGGTTGACCTTGCAGGGGGAGAGCCGCTCGATGCGCATCAAAAAAAACGCGCCAACGGTCGGTTGGCGCGCAGGGGAAGATTGATCCGGGACACTAGTCCCCGAGGACCTTGAAGCGGCTTCCCGGGAACATCGGTGCGATGTCCGAGCCGTCGAAACCGAGGCGCGTGTCGGTCTGGATGGCCGGGTTGTCGAGCGCACCGGGCTTGTAGCTTTCGGGATAGACCGGATGCTCCGGGTAGAAATACGGATCGCTCGGGATCGGGAAGGTCACGACCTCGAAGGCACCGACCGCGGTGCGTCCGATGGTACGGTTGATCCCGTGGATCAGACCCCGCGAACCCGCCACATCCGAACCGTCCCAAAGATAGCTCTGCTCGTAGGAACGAGTGAGCTCGCCCATGCGGAAAGGCTCGGAAATGTTGTTGAGGCCGCGGCCGAGCTTCTTTTCGGCGCTGGCGCAACCGGTCAGCAAGACTGCGAGACCGGCCAAGGCGTACAAGGACTTCGTGGGGCGCATATGGAAATGTTTGACGCACAAAAACTAGACGGGCCGGCGCGTCAGGCAAGCACCGAGTTTGCCGGAAACCGTCCCGCGGTCCCTTTGCTTCGGCGCGTTCCACAAGCTTCCGCCCTGTCTCGGCCAGCGCTCTCGGCGGCCCCGGTGGCGTGGTCACGATGGCGGAGACCCGGATCGGGAAAGATATCGGGGCAGGGGCGGGACGTTGGACCCGGAAGATCCGGCGGGGGCAGGCCGGTCATGGCTCCGGCAGCCGGTGGAAGTTCTCCTGCTCGATGCGCGTGCGGACGCGGAAGCCGGAGAAGAGCTTGCGTCCCTCGGCGTAGCTGCCGAGCCCGGTGTTGAACCAGAAGCCGTCCTGCTGTCGCCGGCGCTCGATGGTGAAGTCCAACCGGTCCACGGTCGCGACGATGCCGCCGAGGATGCTCAGCGGCTCCTTGAGATGCGCGTCCACTTTCACCAGCTCGGATTCCTCCGCGTCGATCCAGATGCGACCGACGAGCAGGTCCAGCGCCCGGTCCGAGGTGTCCTTCGCCGTCCGGCCCGGTCTGGCCGTGAACTTCAGGACGTGGGCCGGGCGACCGTCGACCGGTTCGGTGCCGGCGAACTCGTAGTCAAAACGGCGGACGAGCTTCTCGTCGACGAAATCCGGTCCGCGCTGGCGGGCCTTGTCCTTGCGCTCGGCGAACCGCCGGCGCTCCTCCGTCTCCGTCGCGCGCTCGCGATCGTTCTCGGGGGCGGTCGGCGGGCGCGTCCCGAGCTTCAGCAGCCGCACGCGCTGTTCTTCGCCGCGGAGCTCGACGGTGTGCTCCTTGGTCTTGCGCTCTTTCACCTGGCCGTCCGACCCGAGTTCTTCCCGGACCGTGCGCCGGACGCAGGTGTGGTGCTGGGCGGCGAGCCGCTCCGGTGTGGTGCGGCAACGTTCCAGGAAGCGCTCGATGATGTCGTCCGCCGAGGGCCGCGGACCGGCCTCGGCGCCGAGCGGCGACAACGGCAGCAACGACACCCATCCGAGCAGCAGCAGCAATCCACGCCTCATGCGGGTGGATCTAGCCGGGGACCGGCGCGCCGTCAAACCGTGGCTCGGTCATCGTCGCGGACACCGGTCCTCGCGACCGGCGCGTCACCGGGCCGCCGCGCGTTCCTGCATGCGGATCCGCATCCGGTCGAGCCACGCGGTCTGCGGCGGCAGGAGGAACCGGCGCTGGACGCGGTCGACCGCCTGCAAGCACTCGGAGGGACGGTCCTCCGACGCCGCGAGCTCCGCGCGAGCGAGCGCCACCATCGTCAGCTCCACCAGGCCCAGGCCGCGTTCGTCGATCGCGAGCAACATCGGTCTGGCCGCGGCGGGGAGCCCGTTCTGGAGGAGGGCGAAGGCGTGGTTGAGGCGGGTGGCGAGCGCGGTCGGCGAGGCGGCGAGCCCCCGACGCGTCAACCCGAGGAGGAGGGCCGGGTCCTGCCGGTTGATGATCAACGCCGCGGCGAGGTCGTTGGCGGCCCCGGGCTGGTCGGGTGCGAGTGCATGGTGCCGCCGGGCCGCTTCGAGCAGCAGCGTCGCGTCGCGGGTCCGGTAGGCGGCCTGCAGCATCGTCTGCCAATACCCCGGGTCCGAGCGGAGCGCCGGCTCGTGGTCACGGAGAAGCTCCCGCGCGGGCGCCGACGCGCCGTGGGCGAGCAGGTCGCGCGCGGTCCGGAGGGCGACGGCCTCGTCGCGGATGGGCAAGGAGGGGACCTTCGCGAACGCCGCCATCGCCGTGTGGGTGCGTCCCTGGGAGATCTCGGCCAATCCGTCGAGATAATGGCTGAAACCACCGAGCGAGATCCGGGTGAGATCGTTCCGGCGGATCTCCAACGCCACTTCGTGGAGCTCTTCCCAACGCTGCTGCCGGACCAGCAGCTCGGTGTGCGCGAGCCAGACGTCGCTGGTCACGCCCAAGGTCGGCACGAAACGGCGCAGAAGCCGGATCGCGTGGTCCTCGAGCCCGAGCCGGAGGAAGGCCTCGGTCAGGCCGAGCACCTCGGTGGAGCTGACCGGCGGGTCGGCGAAGCGGAGCGCGAGCCGGACGGCTTCGTCGCGCCGACCGGCTCGGTGCAGAAGGTCCCAATGCGCCGCGTGCTCGAGCGGTTGGTCGCGATGCAGGTCGCGCAGGCCGGCCAGGTCGACGTCGTAGGCGGCGAGATCCCGACGGATGTACGATGCCGAGAGCAGCAAACGGAGCGCCTGTTCACGCAGGGCCAGGGGGCCGGAACGCTTGGCTTCTTCCAGCACCCGGCGTCCCGCGGATGCAGTGGCCCCGCCCCAGTTCGCCTGTGCCGCCGAATCGTATAGCCCGAGCTCGGGATCCTCGGTGGCCGCGGCCGGGGGCAACTTCGCGCGCGCCTCGGTGAAGGCGGCCTCCGAGCCGCGTCGAAGCAAGGCTTTCACCCGGGCGCCCTGTTGGCGGGGGGTCGGCCGCTGCAGGGCGCCGGTCAGACGGAGCAGCAGGTCGTCGACCCGGTAGTGCTCGCAGGCCTCGACCGCGAGGTCCAGGTCGGCGGCGTTGGTCGAGGTGAGGCGGAGAAGCCATAAGGTGTCGCCGATGGCCATCGAGAAGCGGGCGGCGTCGCGCGGCGGCAACCGGATGAGGTTCGAGATCGATCGGCGCAGCAGCGCCGGGTCGCCCGGATCCAGGAGCACCGCGGCACGCCAGTGGTAGGCCGCCTCATCGAACCGGCGATGCGTCTCTGCGTTGCGGGCCATGCCCGCCCGGACCGATGCCTCGGCCATGTCGATCCAGCTCACGCGGATGACCGGCGAGATTCCTGGTGGCGTCACGATCCAGATCTTGGGAAGGCTGGCCGAGATGAGCAGCACGACCAGCGCGCAACCGCACCAAGCGTACCGGAAGCGGCGCTCGAACAAGAGATGACGGAGCAGGGGCCGCTCCGCCAACCGGTGCAAGATATCCTCCGACGTCCAGATCCACCAACGCCCGATCGGCAGGGGCGGCGGCGCTATGTCCGCCGTTGGAGGATCTTCGGCCATGGCTCGACGACATCCCTTCGGAACGCGATGCCGGAAACAGTCGGGGCGGGAAGGTTCAGCCCTTCTTGAGGCTTTCTTGTGCCGTCCCGAACCACCGGACCTGCGGCGGGAAAAGATGCCGCAGATCGACCTTCTCGGCGACGGTGACGGCTTCGTTGGTCCGTCCGGCCTTTAAGTGGCATTGGAACCAGCTGAACGCGAGCATCGTGCGGTCGCCGTCGCTCATCCCCGTCGCGGAGACCGACCGGAGGATCCGCTCGCTGTCCGCGGTCCGGCCGTTCTGGACCAAGGCCAGCGCGTGGTTCACTTGGGCGATCCGGGAGTTCGGTGCCCGGCCGATCACGTCGAGGGTCAACTGCACGGCGTCTGCCGGTCGCTCCCGCATCATGAGGAGGGCCGCGGCGAGGTTCGACATGCTGACCGTGTCCGGGGCCATCGCATGCACCTTCTCGCAGGCGGCCAGCAGGAGTTCCGCCTGGCGGCTCTCGAAGGCGGCCAGCTGGACCTGCTTCCAGAAAGCGAGGTCGTTGCCGGCCACCGACTCGAGGCGCTTGAGCAGCACGGCGGCCGCTTCAGGATAGCCGAGGCGGTTCAGGGTGACCGCAGACTGGAACGAGATCATCGGGTTGGGCGGGGGCAAAGCGACGAACTGGTCGAAGGCATCCTTCGCCATCCCAAGATGTCCGAGGCCATGTTCCGCGACGCCCATGAGGAACCCGCCGTAGTTGCCCAGGACCTCCTTCAACCGCTCGTCCTGCCGGACCTCCATCGCAATGCTCCGCATGTTGTCCCAAAGCCTCCCGGCCGCCAACAACTCGCCCATGCGCACCCACATCACGGGGTGCTGCTTGAAATCGTCCATCTGCTGGCCGAAGAACTGGAGCCCTTCGTTGTACAATCCAAGCCGGGTGAACACGACCAGGAGCTGTTCTGCTTCGACCGGCGTCTGCGGACGGGCGGTATAGGACCGAGCCAAGGCCGCGGCGTCGGCCTTGCGTCCCACGACCTCGAGCAACTGCCAATGAAGCATGTGGTCCTTGATCGTGTCGTGGTGGAGGTCGGCCAGCTCCGCCAAGCGCTTCTCGAACGAGACCAGGTCGAGCGTCTTGTGGTGCACGCGGACCAGAAGGCTCAAAGCGAGGTGGCGCGACGCCGCGTCCGCCAGCGCGGACTCGAGTCGGGTGCGTCCGCCGGGGGCCTCGCCGGCCGGGCCCCAACCGGCCTGCCACGCGGCATTGTAGAGCGCAGCGGCGGTGTCGCCGGCGACGCTGCTGCCGCGCTGCTTCCACACCTGCGCGAACTTCTCCATCCGGCCGGACAAGAACAGGGCCTCCAAGTAGGCCGTGGTGGTGGACGGACCGATCGGTGCATCGGATTTCTCCAGCGTGGCCACGATCCATTCTTGCTGGTCGTACAAGGCGTGGAACCGCACCGCCAGGTCGAGGTCCGCCGCGTTGGTCCGGGTGAGCCGGAGCAGGCTCAGCGACTGCCAGCGGCCGTGGGCGAGCCAAGCCCGGTCCGGGACCGGTTGTTGAGTCAGGGCGCCGACGAAGCCGCGCGCGGACTCGATAGAAGCCTGGTTGTTCGCCAGCGCGGCCAGCCATATCGGAAGCGCTTCGTTCAACCGGCCTCCGGCTTCGGCCGCTTTCGCCGAACGCCGCAGCGCCGAGGCCTGCAGCAGGTCGAGACCGCTCACCTTGATCGTATGGTCGTATTGGGGCGGAGACGTCGTGTAGACCTTCGGCAGCATCACACCCATCACGATGAAGAGGGTGAAGCAAGCGATGACGGCCCACCTGAACTTCGTCTCGTAGAAGAGCAGGTGGAGCAGATAATTCGTCTGCACCGCGCGTGGAACCTTCCGCTTCCGTGTCCGGACCCGGCGCCGGTCGGATGTGTTATCGGCGACGGAACCCGCAGCCGTCCGGTCGGCCGAGGACGGTTTTTCGGATGAATGGGAATCCATAGCCTAAGTATTGATACCAATAGAGACGGTTTTTCCGGGGCATGGGAAGGGGGATTTCCGTGCGGCTCGACCCGTCGTGCCGAGGCTTCCGGAGCGGAGGACAGCGGCGGCATCCGCCACGATCCAATGGTGCCTCTCCAAGGTCTCCTTCGCCGTCGTGGGATCTGATCCGGTCAGCTCCGACACGATGCGCACGGCGCGGTCGCGCAGTTTCACATTGGACGGGTTGAGGTCGACCATCAGGTTGCCGACCACTTTGCCGCTCCGTACCATCGCCAGCGTGGTGACGGCGTTGAGGACCAGCTTCGTCGCCGTGCCGGCCTTCAGGCGGGTCGAACCGGTCAGGACCTCGGGTCCGAGATCCGGCGCGATGACCACCTCGGGCCGATGCCCGCGCGCGAAGACGAGGTGCGGGTTGAAGCAGAGCAGGGCGGTTCGGGCCCCGCGACGCTTCGCCTCGGCGAGCGCGCCCCAGACAAAAGGCGTCCGCCCGCTGGCCGCGATCCCCATGACGACATCGTGCTTGCCGACGCCGCGGAACCGGATCGTCTCCGCGCCGGCCGCGAGATCGTCCTCCGCTCCCTCCACGGCCGAATGGAGCGCCTTCACGCCGCCGGCCATGATCCCTTGGACCTGCTCCGGCGAGGTCCGGAACGTCGGCGGGCATTCGCTCGCGTCGAGCACGCCGAGACGTCCGCTCGTCCCGGCACCGACGTACAAGAGCCGGCCGCCGGCGGCGAACGCATCGGCCACGTTGCGCACGAGCCGTTCGACGGCCTTCCGCTGGGTCCGCAACGCGGCCGGGACCGTCTCTTCTTCGGACCACATCAGCTCCAATGCTGCGGCCGCCGTCATCCGGTCGAGCTGCATCGAACGGGGGTTGCGCCGTTCCGTGGGCGACATCGCGCGCGATGACGGGATCTCCGGGCGTTTCGGGACGGCGTCGGCGGGCCCGGGCCCGGGCGACGGCCGGGGCGTCGTCGTCGTCGCCTTTCCTTGCCGGGAAGCGGCGAGCGCCATCGCGACCGCGCCCCAAGCGGATTCCTTGGCCATCGGCGCGACGGTGGATCCTGGTCGTGCGGCGCGGATCCGCTTGGCCACCTCGCCGGCCCAGCGCGGCTGTCGCAGCAACACGGATCCGGTGAGCACGAACGCGACGGCGGATCTCTTCCCCGCCAAACGGCCGGCGCAGGCGAGCGCGTCGTCCGCGAGCATCCCGGCGGTTTCCGACAGGACGGTCCGCGCGACGCGGTCGCCTTCGGCCGCGGCGGAGAAGACCTCGGGCGCGAGGGCGGCGACCTCGGTCTTCGAGGCGGATCGGAGCCACGTGATGAGCGCGTCCGGGGCGCCCGCGCCGACCGTTCTCAAGGCGCGTTGACCGAAACGGCACCAGACCTGGCGATGGTCGAAGGACCGCGCGGCGGCCCGCAACGCGCGGAGGGCGATGTCGTAGGCGCTCCCGCGGTCGCCCAGTTGGTGGCCCCAGCCGCCGACCTTCACCGTCTTTCCGGTCGCGTTCTTGCCGTAGCAGCACGAACCGGTGCCGCTGAGCACCACGACGCGGGCGGCGGGCGGCCCACCCTTCGCGTCGAGTTCCGCCGCCGCGAGCGCGGATGCCAGGTCGTGGTCGACGTGGTGCGGCACTCCCGGCCAGACCGCCTCCAAGGCGTCGCCGACGCGGGCCCGGTCCGCCGCGTCGCGCGCGCCGGCCATGCCCACGCCGATGGCGTCGGGCCGGGGCAACTGTGCGCGCAGCCCGCTGAAACGTTCCGCGAGCTGCTCGTCGGTGAGCAGGCGGAGGTTGGCCGGCCCGGCTTCGGCCCGCGCGATGGGACGCATCGCGGCATCGGCCGCGATGGCCACGGTGCGGGTGCCGCCGCATTCGATGCCGAGGAGGACGGGCAAATCAGTCACGCGTGGAGCATGGGCGGTCGATGCCGCGGCGGGCAACAGCAGGAAGGCATGTGTCGGAAGGCAGGCTTGGGCTTCGCTTCCGGGGCCGCCTCGGGTTGAATCGCACCCGATGGATTTCCCGAAGATGGCCTCGTTCAAGACGCCGCAGGACCTCGTCCGCCGCATCGCCGAGCTCGGGCTCGACCTGCCGGTCGCCGATCCTGTGCGCCCGGATGTGTTCGGGGCCCCGTGCCAGACCGCGACCGCTTCGCCGCGGCCGATCGGGAACCGGTTCGCCATCCTGCCGATGGAAGGGTGGGATGCGACGGCGGACGGACGCCCAACGGATCTCGTGCGTCGGCGTTGGCAGCGGTTCGGCCAGAGCGGCGCCAAACTCGTGTGGGGAGGTGAAGCGGTGGCGGTCCGGCACGACGGGCGCGCGAACCCGCGTCAGCTCGTGCTCACCGAGGCGAACCGGGCCGGCATCGCGGAGCTGCGCGAGCTGCTCGTCGCTGAACATGCGAAGTCCGGCCCGACCGACGACCTACGTATCGGTCTCCAGCTCACGCATTCGGGCCGATGGGCGCGTCCCGACGACCCGAAGCGCCCGGCCCCGCGCGTCGCCTACCGGCATCCGCTGCTCGACGCGCGGGTGGGCGTCGTCTCGGACGACCCGGTGCTGACCGACGGCGAGATCGGCGATCTTGTCGGAGATTTCGTCGCCGCGGCGGTGCGGGCGCAGCAGGCGGGGTTCGACTTCGTGGACGTGAAGCATTGCCACGGTTATCTCGGGCACGAGTTCCTCAGCGCGGTGGACCGGCCGGGTCCGTATGGCGGACCGTTGGCGAACCGGATGCGCTTCCTCCGCGAGATCGTCGAAGGGATCCGTCGTGACGCGCCCGGGCTGGAGGTCGGCGTGCGCTTGAGCGTGTTCGACCAGTTGCCGTACCAGAAGGGCCCCGACGGCCGCGGTGTGCCGGTGCCGTGGAGCGGGCCGTATCCGTACGCGTTCGGCGGCGATCCGGCGGACCCGTCGCGGATCGCATGGCACGAGCCGTTCGCTCTGTTGCGGCAGATGCGCGGGCTCGGGATCCGCATGGTCTGCCTCACGGCGGCGAGCCCGTACTACAACCCGCATCTGCAACGTCCCGCCTCGGTCCCGCCGAGCGACGGCTATCTGCCGCCGGAGGATCCGCTCGTCGGCGTCGCGCGCCAGATCACCGCGGTGGCACGGGTGAAGAAAGAGTTCCCCGACCTGCTGCTGGTGGGCACCGCGTACAGCTATCTGCAAGAATGGTTGCCGGCGGTCGCCGGGGCGCAGCTGGCCGCGGGCAACGTGGACATCATCGGCCTCGGCCGCACCGTGCTCAGCTACGCGGAGCTGCCGCGCGATGTCATCGCGGGGCGTCCGCTGCGCCGCCGCGAGATCTGCCGCACCTTCAGCGAATGCACGACCGGTCCGAGGAACGGTCTGGTGAGCGGATGCTTCCCGCTTGATCCGTTCTACAAGGCGCATCCCGACGCGGAGAAGCTGCGCGAGCTGTCGCGCGCGGCGACCACCACGCGGTGAGCCGGCGAAGAAAGGGCTTCCCCTCGGTCGCTGGCACGGACTGAATCCGGGGGTCCGCACGCTTCTATCGTCCATCCCGCGCACGCCATGCTGTCCCTCCTTCGTCGCCTGAAGAGCCGTGTGCTCGGCCTTGGATCCGCCTCGTACGAGGACGGCATGGACCACGAGCTCGGGTTCTGGCGGCGGGCATTGGCCGACCAGGGCAAGCGCTGGGACAAGGGCGCGTTCGCGTTCCGCACCGATCCCGAGGCCGCGTTCCACCAGCAGCACCGCGACTTCATCGGGTCCTCCGCCGCGGCCGACCGGACCTCGCTCCGTGTCCTCGACGTCGGCGCCGGACCGCTGACGACACTCGGCAAGAAGTGGCCGGGCCGGACGTTGGAGATCGTGGCGGTGGATTGCTTGGCGGAGAGCTTCGACCAGGTGCTCGGCGAGTTGGGGATCGTGCCGCCGGTGCGGACGACCAAGGCGTTCGGCGAGGAGCTCTCGGCGACGTTCGCGAAAGATTCCTTCGACTTCGTGGCCAGCGCGAACGCCATCGACCACAGCCGCGACCCGATGAAGTGCGTCGCCGAGATGGTGGAGGTCGTGAAGCCCGGCTGCGTCGTTTTCCTGTGGCATTACCGGAACGAGGCCGTGCGCGAGGGCTTCGCCGGGATGCATCAGTGGAACTTCGACGAAGAAGGCGGCGACCTGGTGGTCACCGGGCGCGATCGGCGACCGCGGTCGTGCCGCGCCGAGCTGGCCGGGATCGCCACGGTCGAGTGCCTGCGCGACGGAAAGTCCGGCGAGGCCGTGGCCGCGGTCATCCGCAAACGCGCCTGATCAGCCGGCCCGCCGACGCGCGGTGATCCGCTCGCGGTAGAGCGCGAGGTATTCCTCGGCGACTGCCGAGGCCGACCTCTGCCGGA
>CAIWVP010000112.1 GCA_903916195.1 uncultured Verrucomicrobiota bacterium
ACCTGAACCCCACCCGGTACGAGTGGCGCGCAAAAGGGGCCGACATCCTCGCTAAAATCCAGCGCGCCCGTCAGAAACAGGAGACCTTGGAGCATGGGACTTAGTGGTCAGTGCACTAGGGCGAGGCCTTGGTCCCATTCGCCAAGGTACCCACACGATCTGGAGACTGGTCTGGAAGGTACCTGGTCGCGAGGAAGGACCGCGGTCGTGCACCGTCGTCACGGCAAGGACGAGGCCGGCCTGCGCGCGATTGCGAGCAGGTGACCGCGGGGCATGAGCCGGTCCGCGAAGCGGAGCAGCGCCGCAAGTGGGCCGTAAGCCACAAGCCTGTTGAGCAGTCCGCCGGTGGCGGCGCATAAAGTGGGATGCAGGCCCGCGCCGCCAAGCGGGTACCGGAAATCGACCGCCTCGAACCCGGCCTGCCGGAGCAACCGTCCGAGGGTCTCCGACGAGTAATGGTAGTAGTGCAAAGGTGCCGTGAACATGTACCATCTGTCGCGGTACCGGCGGGCGTAGCCGCTGCCGAAGTTGGGCACGTACACGTAGACATGGCCGCCGGGTCGGCACACGCGGAACACCTCCGCCATGGTCTCGGCCGGGTTGTGGATGTGTTCCAACGCGTCCCAGAGCGTCACCACGTCGAAGTTTCCCGACGTGTACTTCGCCTCGGCCAACTCTCCGAGGAAGATCTCGTGACCTGCCTGCCTCCCGACCGCCGCGGAATCCGGGCCCACCTCGGTGCCGGAGGTCTTCCAGCCAAGGCGCCGGTAGATTGTGAGCAGCGCACCGTTGCCGCAACCGACATCCAAGACCGAGCCGCCCGGGACGTTCGCGATGTTGTGGCGGAACCACGCGAGACGGCTCCAAACTGGGCCGATCAATACCGCGACAACCCGAGCGAGCAGGGAGACAGGGACCGTGACGGGATACCCGTATTCCTTCCGGAGCAGCAACGCCATCGCCTGCGCTTTCCATGCCGCGGTGTCGAAGCGCTGTGCCAGATTCGTATAATACGTCTGCGGGTAGAAAGTTCCAATCTCCGCAGGCGGGATGCGGGGGTTCATGAACACGACACCGCAACCTTCGCAACGGGCTACCGGGAAGATACCCGCATTGCCGTAGATAAAGTCCTGTGCGTCGAACTGGTGCGTCGAGGCCCCGCTACCGCACACTCCGCAACGGACTCGTTCCAGGGTGACGGTGGGTTTCGTGGTTTTCATCGAGATTGCCGTGTTGGGTTACGGGAGCGTGGCAGCGGTGGAGCGGCTCTACCTCAGTTCTACGCCCCGCGGCGGACGACCTCGTCGGCCCACGCCTCGTTGCGTAGGTACCAATCCACCGTCTCGCGGATGCCGGTTTCGAACGTGTGCTTCGGGCGCCATCCGAGCTCGCGATCGATCTTCGACGCGTCGATGGCGTATCGACGGTCGTGGCCGGGCCGGTCCTTGACGAAGGTCATGAGACCCCGGGAGGCCCCGGAAGGAAGACCGCGGGCTTCGTCGACGAGGTCGCAAATCAACTCCACGATGCGGAGGTTCGCCCATTCGTTGTGCCCGCCGATGTTGTAGGTATCGCCTACACGACCGCGGCCGAGCACCTCCCAAAGCGCCTCGCAGTGGTCGCCCACGTAGAGCCAATCGCGCACGTTCATGCCATCGCCGTAGATGGGGATCGGCTTTCCGGTGAGGGCCTTTTGGATCACCACCGGGATGAGCTTCTCGGGGAACTGGAACGGCCCGTAATTGTTCGAGCAGTTGGTGATGACGGTCGGCAGACCGTAGGTGTGGTGATAGGCGCGGACCAGCAAGTCGCTCGACGCTTTGCTCGCGGAATAAGGCGAGTTGGGCGCATACGGCGTCGTCTCGGTGAACAAGCCCGTCGCACCGAGCGATCCGTAGACCTCGTCAGTCGAGACATGCAGGAAACGCCGCCCACCGTCGACCCCGCTCCAGGCCTCGCGGACCGCTTCCAACAAGTTGAAGGTGCCGACGATGTTGGTCTGGATGAAATCTCCAGGGCCGCTGATCGACCGGTCCACGTGGGATTCGGCGGCGAGATGCATCACATGGGTGATGCCATGCTCACGGACGACGCGACGGACCGATTCCTTGTCCCGCAGGTCCACTTTCTCGAAGACGTACTTCGCGTCCTGGTCGACTCCCCGCAGGTTGGCGAGATGGCCGGCGTAGGTCAGGCAATCGAGGTTGACCAGACGCGACACCTCGGGACGACCGATGATATGGCGGACCAAGTTCGAGCCGATAAAACCGGCTCCGCCGGTGACAAGAAGGTTCATGCTAAGATTGGATTGAATGCTTAGAGCCGGTCTGAAAAGTAGGACAGCGCCTCTGGCCTGTCTTTTCTGGGGCTTCCAGCCCGACCCAACAGGCTGTGCCACGGGCTGGAAGCCCGCAGGCAGACAAGCTGGATGGGGTGTGATCGGAAGTGGCGGCCACGTCGGCGGATGTGGCGCGGAGTTGCGGGGAGAAGTCACGGACGGGCGGCAGCCCGTCCCTACCCTCGTGGGTAGGGCCCGCGCTGCCGCGCGGCCCCATCTGTCCTGCGGGCCGAGGCGGGG
>CAIWVP010000113.1 GCA_903916195.1 uncultured Verrucomicrobiota bacterium
CTCATGCCCGGGATGGCGTCCTGGGTCACCCGCATCGTCGGCAGCTTGAAGCAATGGATCACATCCATGCTGGAGATCTTGCAGATGACCTCTTTGCCGACCGGGACGAGGAACTTCTCGCGGAGGCAGGTGATGTCGTCCTTCGCGCCCGCATCACCGGAATCAAGACCAAACGGGTTGGTCGAGCTGGCGAACTTGACTTCCTGCTTGCCCCATTTGCCGTCCGGACCGGCGTAGTGCGCGTTCCAAGCGAACTGCTGGCCCATGATCTGGATCACGGTCGCGTCCTTCTCCTCCGGGAACTTGTCGACGGACTTGGCCCAGAGCGGCACAGCAAAACCGAGCAGCAGCAGGCCCTCGATCGCGGCGACACCGATCTCGGCATAAGTCGAGAAGTGGGAGCGGGCACCGACGTAATCGGCCTTCGGGTTGGCGGAACGGCGATGCTTGAAGACGGCGATGACGAAGAACGCCAGCCAACCGACGAACAAAGCCGCCATCAGCAGATGGACGTAGATCAGCAGTTCGTCGAGCCCCTTGCCGTGGGCGGAGGCGACTTCGGGGAGGAAAAGGAGCTTCGAGAAGAATTCCATAGGACGGGCGGGGAAAAGATCAGGATTCGGGGACGGCAGTAGGCTCTGGCAGCGAGGCATCGGGCATCTGGCCCGCGCGGCGGACGATGTACACGAAGAACGTGGCGATCAGGCCGAGCATGGTCGTGATGACGACCAGCAGGGAAAAGATCCCGTAGTTCATGCCGACCGCCATGGCGGAATCGGACCTGCCGAAGCAGGCGGCGCAGCCCAGCACGCGCAGCGGGACGACCGCGGCGAGGCCCAGAGCGATGAAGGCGGACCGGAGTTTCACAGGTAGCTGATGTGTTTGAGCTTCCTCAGGAAGTAGCGCCCGTAGACCAGCAGCGCGCCCGCCGAGGCGAGCGCGACGGCTCCCCACACCAAGTCCATCGACGCATCGCTCCGGCGGTAGTTGCCGAAGCACCACGCGGTGAGACCAAGCATGAGCAGGACCGACGCCGTGACGAAGACCAGATGGAAGGCCTTAAGGGACATAATGGATCTTTTGGGTGGAGCCGCGGGGCAGGTCGGCTTCGCTCCAGAGGATGAGCCCGACCATGCCGACGAGGAAGGCGGCCGTCGTGGCCAAGACCAAATAGATCATCTTCTTCTCAGACAAGAGATGCATGAAATAGCCGGCGACCAAGAACGCCTTGATGCTGGCGATGAACAACGCGACCGCGATGGTCAAGGCGACGCTGTTGAATTCCCAGTAACGGGCCAGGACCGTCACGATGGTGCCGACCAACAGCGCGGCGCCGATCACGAAGTAGATCTTGTTGTGCCCGGCGTGGTCGTGGCCGTGGCCGTGGTCGTGCGCCTCTGCGGCGCCGGAATGGGTAGGATCGCTCATGGAGAAGGGGGATCGGGGCTTCAGAGGAGGTACACGACGGGGAACAAGAAGATCCAGACGAGATCGACGAAGTGCCAGAACAGGCCGGCGACCTCGATGCGGTTGGTGTACCGTTCCGGATCGGTCTTCCACATGCCGTCGCCCACGAAGGCGATGTAGGCCATCACGATCGCGCCGCCGAGCACGTGCAAGCCGTGCAGGAACGTCATCGTGAAGTAGATCGCGAAGAAGGTCCCCGTCTTCGGGATGAACGCTTGGAGCAGCGCGATGTCGGCGGTCTTGATCTCGCGGGCGGCATGCTCGCCGGCGCCGTGCCCGCCCGCTTTGGCCTCCGCCTCCGCGTGGGACTCGTGCTTGAAGCCGACCGGGTAGCGGAACTGGTTCGGCACATCGACATGCACCTTGATCGACTCGAGCTTCTTCGCCTCGACCGTGGCCAGGCTCCAGAAGCGCGGGCTCTTGCCGTCGATGTCGAGATGGCCCGTCACCGCCGTGCCGTCCTTCAACCGGATGACGTAGTGGGTGAACTTCTCGTTGTACTCGTAGCTCTTGATGGCCAAGAAGCCGAGCGCGCACAGGATGGTCGCCGCCATGAACTTCTTGAACTTCGGCAAGTTGCCCTCCTTGAGCGAGGCCCAAGCGAGCAGCACCGTCACAGACGAGATGATCAGCACCGCGGTGTTGAAGGTGCCGATGGGGATGTTGAGCAACCCGTGGGGCCACGCGGTCGCCACATCCGGCCAGAAGCCGTCGGGCGCACCGACCCGGAGCAGGATGTAGGAGGAGAAGAACGCGCCGAAGAGCATCACCTCGGAGGCGAGGAACAGCCAGATGCCGACCTTGGCGTTGTAGAGGCCCGTGTCAGGACGGGGTTTTACCGTGTAGGGGATATCCATGGACGAGAAGAGTGGGAGGTTCAGGCCAAGGGACCGTTCAGGATTTCTGTCCCTGCGGGATGAAGTCTTTCGCAGCACCCGGGACGCTGTATTCGTAGGGGCCGCGGTACACGACCGGCTCGGTCGCGAAGTTGCCGTGCGGAGGAGGCGTCGGCGTCTGCCAATCGAGGGTGGTGGCCTGCCACGGGTTGTCGGACTCGATCTTCTTGCCGATGAAGAGGCTGGAGAAGAAGTTCCAGATAAAAGGCAACTGGAAGATCAGCAGGCCCAACGCCGCGTGGGAGATGAACTTGTTCAGCCACAGGACCCCGGGATCGACACCGTTGCCGAAGTAAGTCGCGCCGCCGTCATACATGCGCCGGCTCATACCGCGCAGACCTTGGACGAACATCGGTGCAAAGATGAGGTTCATGCAGACCAACGAACCGAAGAAGTGGACCTTGCCCCAGAACTCGCTCATGAAACGGCCGGTGGCCTTCGGGTACCAGAAGTACACGCCGGCGAAGAGGCCGAAGATCGTCCCGGGCGCCACGACGTAGTGGAAGTGCCCGATCACGTAGTACGAGTCGTGGAGGTAGATGTCCGAGGCGTTGAAGCCGAGCGGGAGGCCGGTGAGGCCGCCGATGCCGAACATGGGAAGGAACGCCAGCGCGAAGAGCATCGGCGTGTTGAAGCGGATCGAGCCGCCCCAGAGCGAGATGAAGAGCGCCGTCAGGATGATGACCGACGGGATGGAGATCATCATCGTGGTCGTCTGGAAGAACGTGGAGATCTTGGTGCCCATGCCCGTGAGGTACATGTGGTGCGCCCAGACGATGAAGGCGAGGAACCCGATCGCCAGCGCCGCGTATACCATCGACTTGTAGCCCCAGAGCGGCTTGCGGGTGTTGTTCGCGATGACCTCCGACACGATGCCCATCGCCGGGAGGATCAGCACGTAGACCTCGGGGTGGGCGAGGAACCAGAACAAGTGCTGCCAGAGGAGCGGGCTGCCGCCACCGCTCGCCGGGACCGGTCCACCCGAGGTAACGAGACCGGTAGGGAGGAAGAAGGACGTCTTGAGGACGTTGTCCGCGAGCTGCATCAGGCCTGCGGCCTCGAGCGGCGGGAACGCCAGCAACAGCAGGAACGCGGTCACGAACTGGGCCCAGACGAAGAACGGCAGGCGCATCCAGGTCATGCCCTTGGCCCGGAGCTGGATGATGGTGGCGATGAAGTTCACCGCGCCGAGCAGCGAGGACGTGATCAGGAGGACCATGCCGATGAGCCACATCGTCTGGCCGTTGACCAAGTGGTCCATGTCCGCAAGCGTCGCCAACGGGGAATAGCTGGTCCAACCGGACTTCGCCGCGCCGCCGGGGATGAAGAAGCTCACCAGCATGACCACGCCGCCCCAGAAATAGAGGTGGTAGCTGGCCATGTTCAGCCGCGGGAACGCCATGTCCGGCGCACCGATCTGCAGGGGCGTCACGTAGTTGCCGAAAGCGCCGAAGGCGAGCGGGACGATGGCCAAGAACACCATGATCGTGCCGTGCATCGCGCCGAACGCGTTGTAAAGGTCGCCCTGCATCACGCCGCCCGACGCCGCGTCCGCGCCCAAGGTCTTCTCGAGCAGCTTGCCGACGAACGGGACAGGTTGGCCGGGGTTGGCCAGCTGCTGGCGCATCGCCAGCATCAGCAGGAATCCAAAGAACAGGAACACCAGCGAGGTGATCCCGTACTGGATACCAATCATCTTGTGGTCGGTGGAGAAGATGTACTTGGCCCAGAAGCCCGGCTCGTGGTGCTCATGCGCGTGCTCGTGGCCGTGGCCGTGGCCATGGGCCTGCGCGTGTGTCGTGGCGGTGTGCATAGTGTTCTGTGCGGTCGATTGAGATTCCGGGCGCGCCGATCGTCTCCGCCTAGCCTCGGAGGGCAGGCAGCTCCGATTGTTGGGAAACTGGACGCGGTGCTGTCAATTTTTTGGTGTCCTTATCGGCGACCAATAAGCCGAGCAAAAGCGGAAGATAAAGGATGCTGGCGAAAAAGAGGCGCTTCGCGGTCTTCGGCGAGGGATCCCGGGCGAACACGATGGCACAGCCCAAGAACGCCAGACCGAAGACCACCGCCCCGACCAGATACGCCCGTCCCGCGAGGTCCAGCAGGTACGGGTACAGGCTGATCACCAGCAACGCGATGGTGTTGCGGATGGCCGACGCCGCCGTGCGACGTCCATCGGGGTCGACGCCCGAGAGCATCCGGTAGCCGGCCTTTGAATAATCGTCGCGGTACAGCCACGCGATGGCCATGAAATGAGGCATCTGCCAGAAGAAAAGCACCGCGAAGAGCGCCCATCCGTGGGCCGATACCGTGCCGGTCGCCGCCGCCCAACCCATCAACGGCGGGAGAGCGCCCGGCACCGCGCCGACCGCGGTGTTCAACACCGTGACCCGCTTGAGCGGTGTGTACACGAACAAGTAGCTGGCGAGGGTCACCGCGCCGAGCATCGCCGTGAGCGCGTTGACCGCGAAGAGCAACCACGCCAGCCCGATGACGCTCAGCAACACGCCGAGCAAGAGCACCGCGTTCGGTGTGATGCGCCCGGAAGGGAGCGGCCGGCTTTCGGTGCGGCGCATGCGGGCATCGTGCTCGCGTTCGATCAGCTGGTTCAGCGCGGCGGCGCCGGACGCGACCAAAGCTGTGCCGAACACCGTGTGCAGCATCAGCAGATAGTCCACTGGCGAACCGGACCCGAGGTAGAACCCCACCAGCGTCGTGAGCACGACCAAGAGCGTCAGACGCGCCTTGATGAGCTCGGTGAAGATGGCCACGCGGCTTTTGTCCGCTGGGACGGCTTCGGTGGTCAAGGCTGGGGCGGTCGCTTTCAAATCGGTCCTGGTTCAGCGGGCGGATGGATCGGCGAACGCGAAAGCGGCCGACGGATCACGCGGTTTCGCGAACGAAACCACGGGAGAAACGGAGACCCGGCGCGCGACCAAGGTCAAGCAGACCCCGGTCACCAACGAGATCGCGCCCACCGCCACATGCGAGGTGGCGATGTCCGCCGCTTTGTCGCTCCAGATCGTGACCGCGCCCAAGGCGGCTTGAACGGTGAGCATGGCGCTCCAAACCGACGCCCACCGGGTCACCGGCGAGCCCCAGCCCAGCCGGTTCTTGGCCACGGCCCACGACGCGAAGACCATCGCGACCGCAGCGACCGCACCGAGGCGATGGAACATCTGCAGACGGATCTGCGCCGCGGTCACGGGGACCTCCTCGACCCGGCGGTTGTTGTAGCGCTCGACCGACGTCGGATCGGTGTCCGGCCAGACCTGGCCATAGGCGAGCGGGAAATCATGGATGGCCAAGCCGGCATGCTGATGACGCATCGACGCACCGAGCACGAGTTGGAGGAAGACCAAGGCGGTGGCGGTCGGGAGCATCCAACGAAGCGCACCGACCCGGGCCTTGTCGAGGGTCGGTGCGAGCCGACGCCAAGATGCCGTCAGGGAAAGCGCGATGACGCAGAGCAGCGCCAAGAACATCTGGCCCAAGCATGCGTGGACCAAGCCGAACACGGTACCGAGCGGCAGGTCGCCGACGACCTGTTTGTCCAACACCACGCGGAGGCCTCCGAGCAGGCCTTGGAACTGGACCGCGGCGAACGCGAGCCAACCCAGCAACGGAAGCGGACGGACCGTGGACCCGTTCTTCGCCCAGACCACCGCGCCCAGCAAGACCACCCCGCCGATGCCGGAAAGAAAATACCCGGCGCCCTTCCAATCCGCGCCCAGCTTCAACAAGACCCACCCGGCGAGGATCTCGCCGGCACCGATGAGGGCCAGCGGACGACGTGAGGCGGATCCGCCGAGCCAACGGGTCAGCGCGACGACCAAGACCCCGACCGTCGAGGCCCAAAGCCGATGCGTGTGCTCATGGAAGACGCCGCCGGTGAACCAAGTGGACACCGGCAGCGCGAACATGTTGTACCCGTAGCTGGTCGGCCAGTCGGGCACGGACATGCCGACACCCTTGCTGGTCACCAGCCCGCCCAAGCAGACCAAGCCCAACGTGCAGAGGGCCGTCAGCGCGGCGAAACGCTGGAGCCATCGGTCGGATCGGTCAGAAGTGGGCACAGGCGAAGATATGAAAAAGCCGGGGTGGCGCCTTCGCGCCTCCCCGGCTTCTCGGGTCTAGATCACTGTTTGACCTCGAGGCTCAGGTCGAGAACGGCCTTGCCGCCCTTCACCTGCACCTCACCGGCCACCGCGCCGGCCTTCTGGTGGAAGGCCTCGACGGTGTACTTGCCGTCCGGAAGGTCGCCTTTGATGGTGAATTTTCCATCTTTGTCGGTGACGGCGAAGAACGGGTTCTCCATCACGCTCACGTAGGCGATCATCCACGGATGCACGTTGCAGACGAACTTCGCGCCGAGCTCCGGCTTGTCGAACATCTTGTCGTTCACCTGCCCGGCGGTCGCTTGGGCGAAATTGAAGCCTTTGTTGACCTTCGGGGTCGCGTTGACGTTGTGCATGAACGCGTCCGAGTTGCGGACCTGGAAGGTTTGGCCGGCCATCACCGCGGAGACGTACGGCTCGTACATGCAGCCGACCTGATCGATGAGCGGCTTGTCGGCCGGCACCGGGAAGGTCTTACCCTCAAGGCCGCCCTTGATGTAGACGACCGTGTTGGCGAGGCCGCCGTCCGCCGAGACGACATAGGTGCGGGTCATCACGTCCGTCGTGCGGGTCTTGCCGCAGTTGGCATCGGCCTTGACCTGGGGGATGGGCTTGGCCGGCGGCGGGGTGCCCTTGAGCGTGACTTTGCCGGTGAGTTCGGCGGCGTTGGCGAGCGTGGCCGTGGCGACGATGGCGGCGGCGAACTGGAGCGTGGTGTTCATAAACGTGACGTGTGTGTTGCCTGCGAAAACCAGAGGGACGCTAACAGCCGACCCGACTGAATCAAGCGTGTTCGTGAAATTTTTCACAAGGCGGTGGTGAGACGGTCTTCCACGCCAAAAATTCAGGCCGGCATAGCCGGAGGCGAGGCTCCAGGCATGCAGAAGGCGGGGGCGTCCGGCGTCACTCCCGTTGCAACAGCTTGCGGCTCTTCATCCAATCTCCGAGGCGGGCCGGCCACGTCGTCACGTCTTCGGCGGTCCGGCGCAGGCCGTAGCCGTGCCCGCCGGTCGGGTAGATGTGCAGTTCCATCGGGACCTTGGCCTTTTGCAGAGCCGTCGCGTAGCCCAACGCGTTCTCCACGCGGACCGGATCATCTTGGGAGATCGCGATGAAGGTCTGCGGCGTGTCGGAAACCACCGGGAGTTCCGGTCGCAACTGGTCGTTTTTGTCCTTGTCGGTCAGGTAGGCCGGATAGATCAGCACCGTGAAATCCGGCCGGCAACTGACCTTGTCGGCGTCGTCGACGACCGGATAGGACCGCTCGCGGTGGTTGTTGCTGGCGACCGCGGCCAAGTGCCCGCCGGCAGAGAACCCAAGGATACCGATGCGCGCTGGATCCAGGCCCCATTCCTTCGCGTGGAACCGTGTCAGGCCCAGCGCCCGCTGGGCATCCTGCAACGGTGCCGAGTGAGCCGGTTGGCCATTCCGCTTCGGCACGCGGTACTTGACCAACACTCCGGTCACGCCGATGGAATTGAGCCACTCGCAGACCTCCGTGCCCTCGAGGTCGAGGGCGAGGATCGAGTAGCCGCCGCCAGGACACACCAACACAGACGCTCCTGTGTCCTTGTCCGAGGGCGGGCGGAAGATCTGGAGCGTGGGCGTGGAGACGTTGCCGAGCCGGATCAGCGGACGTCCCGCGACCAGGCCTTTTCCGGGTTCGCTCATGTCCTTCTCCTCCGACAGGCCGCCTTGGTCACCAGGCGCGGTCGCCGGCCAGAGCGCGACGGGCTTCAAAGGCTCGGCGACCAGACAGAATGCCGCCAACCACGGAGAGACGATTGCCACGACGCGGCACACGGGGAAGGATTTCACGGCCGGCAGCGTGCCGGACCCACCGCCGCCCGCGAAGCGCGAAGTATCGGATGAAGCCGGAGAAAACGTCCCCTGCCCTGCTATCGGAGGTCCCGACCACCCCACTTTTACAGCAAACCGCGCCACAAGCCGCATGTACGCCCGGCGTTCTGGGCGCGAAACGGAGTGTCCTCATGCCCATTTTCCTAGGGGTCAATTCCCTCGGGCTTTGAGTTCGACCGCTTCCAATCGGATTAGCGCCACTTTGCCTTGCCTGTCGAAATCGCACGGCTGAAGCACGCGAGCCGCGGAGAAATCAATCCGATATCGATAACCTTTCGGATTTACATTTTCCTCGCACCCCGCCCACGTCAGCGAGACTAGGTCGCCCAGTTTCTTCAGGTCGGTGTGGATGCTCTTCTGCTCGGAAGCCAGTCCCTCCCAAAAAACCGGATTGTGATCGGCGACGACCATCGCGCCTCTCACGGCGACGCCGATGCCCCTTTGGACTTGGAGGGCCACCTCAGGCGGATAATTGGAGGTGATCCGATGTTTCACCCGAAAGGTGGAGATCGTCGCGGGGACCGCTCACCGCGATTTCGCCCGGATCCGCAGCACGACCACCATCCCTGCCGCAAGGAACGCGGTCACCGCCCACGCCGGCGCGGTGACGTTGCCGGTGAGCGCTTGGGCAGCCGCGCTCACCGCGGGACCGCCGCAGATGCCGATGCCGATCAGCGCCTCGTGGATCCCGCCGTGCTCGCCATGGGTATCGCTGCCGTCCATCGCATAGTAGAGGGACGAACAGTAGAGCAATGCGAAGGCCCAGCCGAAGGCCACCTGCGCCACCACCAGCAGCCAGACCGAGGGCGCCAGCATCACGGTCACAAAGCTGCCCGCCAGCAGTACGAACGCCGTCATGAACCAGCCGAAGTGGTGGTGCCAGCCGCCCCAGAACCACAGCTTCAAGAACGCCAGCGCTCGGACGTAGTACCAGACCGACATGACGAGCCCGGCTTCAGCGATCCCCAGCCCGACGTTCGTCGCGATCCCGGGCACCACCGCGAGGATCGTGTTCGCCGCCATGTAGTTGAACGGGTTGGCCGCCCAGGCCAGCCGCTGGAAGCAACGCGGACGGCCCGATGCTGCACCGTTCTCCCTGCTGGCCGGCCTTGGTGTCGCCGAGGCGGCCCAGACGTCGTGCTTTGCCTGGAGAGACCAGGTCGCCGCGAACTGGCCGACATGGATCACCGCCGGAAGCCAGTAGAGGCTCGGGTGCCCGAGATGCTCGAAGAGCCATCCGCCGCACGAGAACCCGAGCGCGGCGGTCCCGGCCCAGACGACGTTGTAGAGGCCGACGCGGTCCGGCAGACGGTCCGGCGTCTCGTGCTCGCTCACCAAGGCCTCGAGGATCGGCCACGTGAAGCACATGGTGATCGTCCACAGCCCGAGCGCCAGCAACTGGCCCCAGAGCGCCGGCACCAGCCATCCGACGACCACCGCGGCGGCCATCCCTCCGAACCCGATGCGCAACGAGGTGAAGTAACCGTGCCGCTGCCCGAACCGGCCGCCGTACCATGAACCGCCGATGTAGATGAATCCGTGTACGGCGCTGACCGTGAGATTCTGCAGGTTCCCGAACCCGTGCGCATCGCGCAGCAGGAACATCAGGTAGTTGAAGTAGTAGGCGGTCGCGAAGGAGTTCAGACCTTCGAGGACGTAGTAGCCGGTCTTGGACGGGGATGGGCGCACCTGGGGAAATGCAGAAGATGGGACGGCGAGAACGGGACGACACCCGGAAGCGGGCGCGCGGAGTCAAGGGATGCGCCCCCGGCGCGGCAAGCGGGATTTCGCTGCGGCACCGGGTCCGGGGGGCTCCCGGTCCCGCCCCCGTCCAATCGGCCGACCGTCGGCACCCAGACGTTCGGCGACAGATGACCGGCCGATGCGGCGGCGGTATCCTATCGGGAACCGGATGCCGCACCGGACCGGATCAGCGTTCCGCCTGGAACACGATGACGCTCAGAGGCGGCAGCGAGAACAACGCGGAATGGCTCTGGTTGTGCACCGCATAGTCCTCGGACGTGACGCCGCCGGCGTTGCCGAGGTTGCTGCCGCCGTAGGCCGCGGCATCGCTGTTCAGCACCTCGCGCCAAACGCCGGGGAGCGGAAGGCCGATCCGGTATCCGAGCAGCGGGTTGGGCGTGAGATTGAACACGACGAGCACCTGGCCGCCGGTCTGGCGGTCGTGGCGGATGAAGCTGAGCACGCTGTTCACGTGGTCGCCGCAATCGACCCACCAAAAGCCATCGCTTTCGTAGTCGCCGCGCCAGAGCGCCGGGGTCGCTTGGTAGACCGCGTTGAGGTCGGCGAGCCACTTCTGGCAGCCGATGTGGAACGGGCCCGCGTCGAGCAGCCCCCAACTGAGCTCGGAGTTCGCGTCCCATTCCTCGGGCTGTCCGATATCGCCGCCCATGAAGAGAAGCTTCTTGCCGGGGAAGAGCCACTGGTAGCCGAGCAGTGCCCGTAGGTTGGCGAAGGCCTGCCAATCGTCGCCGGGCATGCGCCGGCGCAGGGAGCCTTTGCCGTGGACCACCTCGTCGTGGGACAGCGGCAGCACGAAGTTCTCGTGCCCTTGGTAGAGCATCGCGAAGGTCAGGTCGTTCTGGTGGAAGCGGCGGTGGATCGGATCGCGCCCGAAATAACCCAGCGTGTCGTGCATCCAGCCCATGTTCCACTTGAGGCTGAAGCCGAGGCCGCCGAGCCACGGAGGACGCGACACCATCGGGAACGAGGTGCTCTCCTCGGCGATGGTCACCACGCCCGGATGCTCGGTGTGGACGGCGTGGTTGAAGTGCTTGAGGAACTCGATGGCCTCGAGGTTCTCGCGGCCGCCGAACGGGTTGGGGACCCATTCGCCCTCCTTGCGCGAATAGTCGAGGTAGAGCATCGACGCCACCGCGTCCACGCGCAGGCCGTCGATGTGGAAGCGCTCGCACCAATGGAGCGCGTTCGCGATGAGGAAGTTGCTCACCTCGTGCCGGCCGAAATTGAAGATCAACGTGCCCCAGTCCTGGTGCGCGCCCTGACGCGGATCGGCGTGCTCGAAAAGCGCCGTCCCGTCGAACTTCGCCAGCGCCCATTCATCGCGCGGGAAATGCGCCGGCACCCAGTCCACGATCACACCGATGCCCGCCTGGTGCAGCGCGTCCACCAGGAACTGGAACTCGTCGGGCGTGCCATAGCGGCTCGTCGGCGCGTAGAAGCCGGTCACCTGGTAGCCCCAGCTCGGATAGTAGGCGTGCTCCGCCAACGGCAGGAACTCGACGTGCGTGAAGCCCATCCGCCGCACATAGTCCACCAGCGGCCCGGCGATCTCGCGGTAGCCCGGCGATTCGGTCGCCGATTTCTTGCGCCATGAACCGAGATGGACCTCGTAGATGCTGATGGGCGAGCGGAGCGGGTCGGCCGCTTTGCGCTTCTCCAGCCACGCCGCGTCGTTCCAGGCGAACTTCCGCGTGTCCCATACGATGGCGGATTGCTTGGGCGGCAGCTCGAAGAAGGCGCCGAACGGATCGGTGTTCACCTTCAGGTTCCCGTGCGCGTCGAGCATCTCGAACTTGTACAGCGCGCCTTCGCCCACGCCGGGCACGAAGATCTCCCACACCCCCGACGATCCGAGCACCCGCATCGCATGGCGGCGGCCGTCCCAGTCGTTGAAGGTGCCGATGACCGAGACGCGCCGGGCGTTCGGCGCCCAGACGGCGAACGCGGTGCCGACCACGCCGTCGAGCGTGAGCAATTGCGCGCCCAGGACATCGCCGAGGCGCAGATGGTTGCCCTCGCCGAAGAGATGCAGGTCGGTGTCGCCGACCGTCGGCCAGAACGAATACGGATCGCGCCCTTGCGTCGTCGTGCCGTCGGCCCAGGTGACCACCAGGTCGTAGGCGTAGACGGTCGCGACCTTTTTCGTCGAGCCCTCGAACACCGCGGTGTCGCCGAGCTGCTGGAGCACGAGCTTCGGCTGGGCCTTGTCGTGGACCGACACCAGTTCGACCTGGGCCGCGCCGGGCAGGTGCGCGCGTGCCACGACGCCCGAGCCGTCCCCGAGCGGATGCATCCCCAGCAACGTGTGCGGCGAACGGTGGACCAAGCTGGTGAGCGAGTTCAGTTCCGCGGAAGTGAGGAGCACGACGTAAGTAAACGCCGGACCTCCGCAAACTGGAACCGGAAAGCAACCTGAACTTCGGGGAGGACGCGGCCCGGCGCGGGAGCGCGCTCAATGATCTGGGGATCCAGTTGAGCGAACGCTCCGGTGGCGGACGTGTTCCAGCGGCTGCTAAGCCCGTAGCCGCCGAGGTGACGAGGCGGATCCCCCGAGGCATCCCACCGCAAGGTGGCCTTCCGCCTCTTCATGTCGGCGGCCACACGCTCGGCGACGTCGCGGAGCGTCTTGGACTGCGCCAGTCCTCTGGCGCTTTCGCGTCGGCCACGCAAGAACGCCGAGAGCGTCAGAAACAGCCGTTGGGATTCTCCGCGTTCCTTCGCGGCGATGCTCTTCTGCCAAAGCGGCAGAGGACTGCCGCAGTCC
>CAIWVP010000114.1 GCA_903916195.1 uncultured Verrucomicrobiota bacterium
GCGAACGCGCCGAGTGCGATCATCGGCCACGAACATCCGGCCATCACCCTGGGCGACGGCGTGGCGAGCTCCGCGAAGTGCCCGGCGTTCCTGGTCGCGGACGACCTGCTGGTGATACCGGCGTTCTCGCCCTGGGCGGCGGGCTGCGAGCTCGGCGCGCGGCCGTTCCTCGGTCCGCTCGCCCGTTCGGCGCACTTCCAGACCGCGTTCGCCTGCGTTGGACCTCGCTTGCTGCGGCTTCCGTTGAAGAAGTGATTCCAGCCGTGGGCACCCCGGCCGTTGATCGAGAAAGCAGGTAGCCGATACTGCTGTTCTCGCCTTCCTGTCCTCCCGATGAGATCCGAGCGAGAGCCGGGTTGCCTTCACCGGCGGCTTGCGGCTTCGATTCGCGCCGCATGAAAGCCGTCATCCTCGCAGCAGGCAAAGGCACCCGGATGCGGGAGCTCACCCACGAGCTGCCGAAACCGATGTTGCCCGTCCAAGGGCGTCCGATCCTCGAGCACATCCTCGAAGGACTGCTCGCCGCGGGCATCCACGAGGTCTGCATCATCACCGGGTGGAAGGCGGAGGTGATCGAGGGACATTTCGGCGACGGCAGCCGCTTCGGCGCGAAGATCAGCTACGCCCGTCAGGTCGTGCAGGACGGCACCGGCAAGGCGCCGGAGCACGCGAAGGATTTCATCGGCAGCTCGGATTTCCTGCTCACGTACGGTGACATCCTCGTGAGGCCGGAGACCTATCAGCAGATGGTCGCACGTTGGAGTGAAGGCGATTTCGCCGGATTGATCACCGTGACCGAGGGCCAAGATGTGACCCAAGGCGGCCTGAACTTCTTCGACGATGGATTCAATCTTACCCGGCTCGTCGAGAAACCCGACGCAGTTCAGCTCGCGGAGCTGACGGCGACCGGTTGGCTGAAGCCGGGGCATCCGGTGTGGTACAATGCCGGGATCTATCTGTTCCGTCCCTCGGTGTTCGGGTTCACCGCACGTCTCCAGCGATCGCCGCGCGGCGAATATGAGTTGACCGACGCGATCTCCGCGATGATCTCCGCCGGCCAGACCATCGCCGGGTTGAAGATCGCCGGGCGTTGGGTGGACGTGCGGGATCCCGAGGTCCTGGCACAGCTCCAGGCCTGAACCGGGCGCATCGGTCGCCGGCTTTGAAAGAGATCGGTGTCCTCATCTGAACGGCGTACGCATCCAATGCCTCGCCATAGCCACGCCACTTGGACACCGTTCATCGGCGCCGACCCTTCCGCCGACTCCGCAGAATCCGACCCGCTGCAACCCCTCCACAGCTCCGCCGCGCCCACCCCAAGACCCTCCTTTCCATGGGGCGGCGTGTGCGCTGTTCCTTAGAGCCTGTTTGAAAAGGCTGGCCGGCCTATTAGGACAGGCTTCCAGCCTGTCTGCCTGCGGGCTTCCAGCCCGTGGCACCGCTGACTGGCGTGGGGCTGGAAGCCCCGGGACAGACAGGCCAGAGGCACTGTCCTACTTTCCAGACAGGTTCTTAGGAGGAACGCTGGGTTCCCGAGCCCGGTCAGCGCCGTTTCGTTCCTCCCTCGGAGGTCTTCGTACTCAGGAACCACAGGACGTCAGGGTGAAAAACCTCCTGCGAATTACGTGATAACTCATGGTCGTACCGGGTCGCCATCGGTTATCGAAGAAGAGTAACCCCCGACGAAGTAGCGTTCGCACCGCCCGCATCCGGGTGCATCGGCTCATGCCGGTCGCCCTGATGTGGCTTGGGCATGTGGTTTCTCGGCATGGCAGGACGATCCCGATCTCGAAATGGTCGGAACTGATCCCCGGCGAGAAGGACATCGCGATCCCGCGTCGTCGTGTTCCACGTCAGTCGCAGCAACACATCATCATGAAAGACACATCCCAGCGCCGACGGGGCCAATACCCGGGCGGCTTCTCGGCCCTCACCGGGGCATTGATCGCGGCCGGTCTCCTCACCCCTGCCGC
>CAIWVP010000115.1 GCA_903916195.1 uncultured Verrucomicrobiota bacterium
AAACCTGCGCTACGTCCGCCCGATACGCCCTCCCGCTATGTCTGCCCGCCAGTCCAAATCGCTCTCTCCGGCAGCGTCACGATGACCGTGACCCGCTCAGTACGCGGGTGCGATCGGACGTAACGCAGAGTTGCACTCTTGTATCGCGGATCTGGGATCCGCAGGCGCAGCGGCAGGTGAGCGCGTCGGGATCATCCCTGCCCTGCCGAATGCAACTCGGCGATACGGCAGGTTGCAAACCTTGCTGCGCCCCGCGTGTCCGCCACTACCGATCACCTCCCTGCCCCAGCCGTCGCTTGTATCCGCCGGTGCCCGTTCATAGGGTCGCTCCCGATGGACATCGCCCCGTTGGAACTGGAAGGCCTTCGGGTCACGATCGACCGATTGCGCTACCAGCGGTTGAGCCCCGAGCAATCGCCGGACCGGCCGCACTCGTTCATCTACCGCATCAGCATCCACAACGACAGCCCGGTGGCCGTCACCATCAAGGGACGCAAATGGGTGGTGACGCACGACGACGGCACCCAGCTGGTGGTCGAAGGCGACGGCGTGGTGGGCGAGACGCCGCGCATCCCGCCCAAGGAGAAGTTCAGCTACGAGAGCCGGCACATCATCGGCACGCAGACGGCGGAGGCGGAGGGGGCCTACCTCGGGCTGGACGAGAACGGACGGCGGGTGTTCACGCGCATCCCTCGTTTCAAGCTGGTCGTGCCCGGCCTTCCGGATCTCGGCTGATGGTCTCCGTGCACCGGGCCGAGGGCCGACGAGCCCGCATCACTTCACTTGGGAGGTGATGCGCGCCTTGCCGAGGTCGTAGGGGGACATCTCGACCTGGACCTGGTCGCCGACGCCGAGGCCGGTGAGATCGTCCCGCATCTTGGCCGAGATGTGGCCGAAGACGACGTGCCCGTTGGGCAATCGCACGAGGAACGTGCCGTCAGGCGACACCTGGGACACCGTCCCGATCAGTTGGATTGCATCTTCCGTCTCCATGCGAGGTCCGGCAGCGGCCGGGCGCAGACACTGAAAAACGAGGCAGAGCAAGGCAAGCCACGTTTTGTCGCCATCATTGGGCGGGGCTCATGGACATCCGGCGGCTTCGGCCGCTCCGGAAGCGGTCCGATCCGCCTTCCCGTTTGAGCCGCTCCGAGCTGCTGGAAAGTGTGCGGTCATGCGTCGCTCCCCTCCCATCCTGGTCTTCTTCGCGCGGGCGGTCGTGGTCTCCCGCACGGATCCCATCCAATCAAGACCCGCGGCCGAGACCTCGATCTGCGAGGGACGTCTTGTCGGTGCTTCCCGGGGAATCGTCTTCCACGGCCGGGCGGTTCCGCCTACAACGACGCCCATCGTCCCGATGAAGTCCGTCTTCCGCATCCTTCTCTACATCGCGCTGCTCGTCGCCGCGGCGGCGTGTTTCGATCGTTTCAGCGTCGCCTACAAGAAGCTCCCGCCGGTCGGACCGGCGGAGCTCGCGGCGGACGCGACCCCGACGAACGACCCTGCCGATCCCGCCGCCACGAACACCGCGGCCGGCGCGACGAATCTCGTCGCCACCCACCTCGTCGCCTCGACGAACACCGTCGCCGACGCTCCCGCCGCCCGCCCTCCCGCGAAACGGACGGCCTCGGACCCACGTTCCGGTTCGTTCATGTGGCTGGGTCTGTTCGTGCTCACGCTCTTCGCCCTGGGCGGGCTCGCGGCGTTCGATTTCTCCCGCTATCTCGGCGACCGCGCCGAGCGCTCGATGATGGCGAGCGATTTCGTGATCCGCAAAGATCCGGATTACGAGGCGGCCGAGGAGGAATGGACCAAGGGCAACCATCTCGACGCCATCAACCTGATGCGCGGCTATCTCCAGCGGAACCCCAACGAGCAGCACGCCGCCATCCGCATCGCCGAGATCTACGAGAAGGACCTGCACAACTACCTCGCCGCCGCGCTCGAACTGGAGGAGGTCCTGACCAAGCGACTTCCCCGTGAAAAGTGGGGCTGGACCGCGATCCACTTGGCGAACATCTACTCCGGCAAGCTCAAGCAACCGGCCAAGGCCCTCGGCGTGCTGGACCGGATCGTGAAGGAATATCCCGACACCGGCGCCGCCAAGAAGGCGCGCCAACGCCTCGGCCTGCCCGAGCCGGTGGAAGGCGAGGAGATCCCGGAACCGGAGACCGAGGCGCCCTCCGCCCCGGCTTCGCCATCGGACCCGCCGTCGAACCTTCCCAAAGGGTTCCGGACCAAGAAGTGACCGGCCGTCCCCGCGGCCGGGTCACGCCGCCGCGGTCCGGTCGGTGAGACGCGGCCTCGGTGCTTCCTCGGGCGCGAACCACGTCCGCCAGCCTTCCCGCAGCTCCAGCCCGAGCCACGCGGCGATCCCCTTGGGCACGGGCTTGCCGGTCGAGTTGTCGGGCGGGAATCCGTCGGGCAGGAACCGATGTCCGTGGTTCCTCCGTACGAAGGTCCCGCGCTCACGCCGATGCCGCCCGATCCGGGCGAGCCGCCGGTTGTAGGACCGCATCAGGCGGTACGGGATCTCCGACCGCGGCAGCGCGAAGACCGGGTCGCGCAACGCCGACGGCCCGAGCGCCGATGTTGCCGCCGCGTGCGGATCTCATCCGACCCGAGGCGGGCGCTTGCGCACCGCGCGGTCCGCGTGCGACAAACCGACCCGCCACCTATGAACCGCCGAGATTTCATCGCCACCACGACGCTCGCCGCCGCCGGGCTCGCCGCCACGCAGCTTCCCGCCCGCGCCGCCGCGGCGCCGTTGACCGATGCCAAGGGCGCCCGCATCAAGCTCGGCATGGACAACTTCGCGGTCCGCGCCTGCGGTTGGAAGGGCCGCGAGCTCGTCGACTACGCCGCCGGCCTCAAGCTCGACACGCTCTTCATCACCGATCTGCCCGGCCTCGGCTCGCTCGAGATCGCGCCCGCGCAGGAGCTGCGCCGCTACGCCGCCGACAAAGGCATCGGGATCCAGCTCGGCTCATGGAGCATCTGCCCGACCTCGAAGAGCTTCAAAAAGGACTGGGGCACCGCCGAGGAGCATCTGGAGCTCGGCATCAAGCTCGCCAAAGCCGTCGGTTCGGACGTCTTCCGCGTGGTGCTCGGATCCCGCGACGACCGCAAGACCCCCGGCGGCATCGAGGCGCGCATCGCCGACACGGTGAAGGTGCTCAAGTCCCGGCGCGGTCTCGCGATCGATTCCGGCGTCCGCATCACCGTCGAGAACCACGCCGGCGACATGACCGCGACCGAACTGGTCGGGCTGATCGAGCAGGCCGGCAAAGACCACGTCGGCGCCAACATGGATTCCGGCAACGCGCTCTGGACGCTCGACGATCCGATGGATTCTTTGGAGAAGCTCGGCGCCTACGCGGCCTCGACCAGCCTCCGCGACGGCACGGTCTGGGAGACGGAGAAGGGCTGCAAGGTGCAGTGGACCGCGCACGGCGACGGCACCGCGTGCGACCTCAAAGCGTACTTCGCCCGTTACGCCCAGCTCTGCCCGGGCGTCCCGGTCAACGTCGAGACCATCGGCGGTTTCGTGGTGGAGTTCCCGTACCTGGACCCGTCGTTCTGGAGCGCGTTCCCGAAGAAATCCGGAGCCGAGTTCGCCAAGTTCCTCGCCGTCGCCAAGCGCGGCAAAGCCATCGCCCAGTACGACGGCGGTTCCAAGGAACGCCAGAAGCAGGAGCTCGAGAAGAGCATCCGCTTCCTCCGCGAAGAGATCGGGCTCGGGACGAAGTGACCCGTTGCCGGGAGCGCGGGCACCGGGCCTGCGCTCCGTCCGACCGGTTCAGCGCAGGACCGTGAAGCCCAGCGCGATCACGAACAGGCCCCACACGACGCCCGAGACAGCGGCCAGCTTGAGACGGCCCTCGGACGCGGTGGCCCAGCCGATCCAATCGCGCAGACGCCACGGCTGCACCGACAGCCAGAGCGCGGCGAGCACCCACACGTAGGCCCAGCCGGTGATGGCGTCGCGCCAGAGGCTCTGGTGCCATCGCGCCGTCTCGCACATCACGAACGCCGCCATCAGCAGCACCACCGTGAGCCCTCGGACGGCGAGATAATCTTGGGCGAAGAAGCAGCACGCCACGCCGAGCACGGCGAAGAAGATCTGCAACAGGGTCTTGTACTTGGCGATGTCCTCGAGGTTCTCGGCCATCAGGTTCCACTCGAACCAGAGCGTGCCGACCAGCATCAGGAAGATGCCCGCCGGGACGTTGCGAGGGAACCGGCGCAGCCACCGGGTCGTCGCCGGGACCTGGAGCAGGGCCAAGGCGTGCGTCAGGACCATTCCGATTCCGAGGACCAGGCTGAGTTGGGAGAGCTTCATCAAAAAGGGTTCAGGGGCAGGCTATGCGAGACCAGGCTCGGTCGTGACCGCAGACTCCGTGGCATCATCCATGCCCACCACCGCGGGATCACCATAGAGCGTGAAGGAGCCGGTCCGTTCGATCCTCAGGTCCATGAGTCGGCCGCGATGACGTTCAGAGCCGGAGAACAGCACGAGTTTGTTGGATCGGGTGCGGCCTTGGAAGCGACCGGCGTTCTTCCGGCTCGGGCCTTCGACCAGGATCTCGACCGTCCGACCGACGAGCGCCTCGTACTTCGCGGCGGCGATGCGGTTGATCATCTCGAACAAGCGGGCATGGCGCTCCTCGATGAGCTCCTCGGGCAACTGGTCCGGCATCGCCGCAGCCGGCGTATCCTTGCGCTGCGAGTACTTGAAGACGAACGCCTGGTCGAACCCGACCTCACGCGCCAACGAAAGCGTGTCCTCGAAATCCGCCTCCGTCTCGCCCGGGAACCCGACGATGATGTCCGTGGTGAGACCCATGCCGGGCTGGACGCGCCGCAATTTCTCGATGATCCCGAGATAACGTTCCCGGGAGTAGCCGCGGTGCATGAGCTTCAGCATCCGGTCGCTGCCGCTCTGCACCGGCAGATGCGCGCACTCGACCAGCTTGGGCAACCGGCCGTACGCCTCGACGAGGTCGTCCCCGTAGCCCTTCGGATGCGGCGCGGTGAAGCGCACGCGCTCCAGTCCGTCGATCGCGTGGACCGCCTCGACCAGCTGCACGAAGGCGCTCTTGCCGTCCTTCACCGGGATCTCCCGCTTGCCGAAACTCGTGACGATCTGCCCGAGCAAGGTCACCTCGCGCACGCCGCGCCCCACCAGTTCGCGGCATTCGGACACGATGTCGTCGAGGGTCCGGCTGCGCTCGGCGCCCCGTGTCGAAGGCACGATGCAGAAGGTGCAGTGCTGGTTGCAGCCCTGCATGATGCTCACGAACGCCGTCACCGCCTTGCCCGAGTTGCCGGCGAGCAGGTGCTCGCGGATGGCGGATTGGCTCCCCGGCTCCTCGTCCGTGTCGACCACCTGGTCGCGGCGCCCGGCCAGCAGGTCGTCGATGTAGCCCGCGGCGCGGTGGAACTTCTGGGTACCGAGCACGAGGTCCACATCCGGCAACGTCTCGACGAGCTGGCGGCCGCGGCTCTGCGCCATGCAGCCCATGAACCCGAGGAGCGGGGCGCGGCCGTTCTTGCGGGCGACACCGACGATGTTGGCCATCTTTGCCAGCGCCTTCTGCTCGGCGAGGTCGCGCACGCTGCACGTGTTGACCAGCACGACGTCCGCGACGAGCTCGGAGGGCGCCAGGACGTAGCCCTTCGCGACGAGCTGGGCGGCGACGGCCTCGCTGTCGCGCTCGTTCATCTGGCATCCAAAGGTCTTGATGAAAACGGTCGGCATGCGGCGAAAGTGCGCCGAAACTTAGGGAACCCCTCCCCTCGCGCCAACGGGATTTTTCCCGCCGCGACCCGCGCGCGTCCTCGCCGGTCGCGGCATCCGGACCTCACACGCGATTTGACACCCCGGCCGTGCGGGAGGACAAACGGACGTCCCCACATCCCCACCTGTCGCCATGGTTCTCCCCTTCCGCCTTTCACTCCGCGGCCGCTGCGGCTTCACGCTGATCGAGCTGCTCGTGGTCATCGCCATCATCGCGATCCTCGCCGGGATGTTGCTTCCTGCGTTGGGCAAGGCGAAGGCCAAGGCCAAGGGGACCAAGTGCCTGAACAATCTCCGCCAGCTGGGCATCGCGACGACGATCTACATCAACGACAACGGCGTCTACCCGGTGGGGATCGACGGCAACAACGGGGCCACCTGGATCTGGCCCACCCTGTTGCGGAAGACGCTGTACGACGGGCGCAACACCGAGGTCTTCCATTGCCCCGGCGCGCCGGAGCAATCGCAGTGGATCCCCAAGTTCGGCAGCGGTCAGCCGGCCAAGCTGGGCTATCTCCAGGACGAGGTGCGGCTCAAGCCGGGCGGCACGTTCTTCATGAGCTACGGCTACAACGTCTGGGGCGCGTTCGCCGGTGAGAACCCGAACACCGGCCTCGGCGTCTACCTCGGCGACCCGGTCTGGGGCGAGACCAAGGAATCCGCCGTGCTACGGCCGTCGTCGATGATCTCGTTCGGCGACAGCAACTGGGACCTGAAGAAGAAGGGCGACCGGGACTGGAGCGGCTTCATCGGCATGTACGAGGAACGCCAATGGCCGCTCGAGCTGCACTCCGGCCGCGCCGAGCTGCTTTTCTGCGACGGGCACGTCGAGGGGAAGAAGCGGACGGATTTCGTCGGGCAACTGCTCAAGGACCCGGGCGCCCGGCAGAACGCGGCGCGCCTCTGGAACCGCGACAACGAGCCGCACTACAAGTGAACCGCCGGTCGCCGGGTGTCAGAGCTGCTCGCGTCCCTCGCGGCTGCCGTCGGCCTCGTGCCAGTAGCCGATGCCTTCATCGCCCTCTTGCCACGAAAGCAGCACCTCGCGGTCGCCGCGGAGCGACGGGAACCCGACCCGACCCCGCTCAAGGTCCTCGATCTGGATCTCCCGCGCCGCGATCTCGCCCTGGACCTCGATCAATCGCGCTTGGCTGCGCAGCAGGTCGTTGATGCGTCCGCCGCCGAGGTCGCGTCCTTCGGCGAACAGCGCCACGTTGCGTTCGTCCGCCCGCTCCAGCGCCGGGCCGAGCTGCCGCAGCTCCATCAGCCAACCGCGGACCTGCGGCAGGACCGCTCGGGCCTCGGCGACGGTGTAATGCTGGGTGAACCGGCGCGTGGTCATCTTCACGGGGCCGCCTCCAGCTTCCGCTTCACCGCGTCGCTTGCCTCGATGGCGATCGAACGGCGCCACAGCTCCTTCGCTTCATCCTTCCGTCCAAGGGCCGAAAGCACGTCGGCCAAGTGGTCGAGCACGGTGGCATCGGGCTGCGGGAGGAGCTTCACGGCCTTCTCCAGCGCTTCGACCGCATCGGCGAACCTGCCCGTCTTGAAGCGGATCCAGCCGAGGCTGTCGAGGTAGGCGGGGTTCTCGGGCTCGGCCTTCACGGCGCGCTCGATCATGTCGAGCGCCTGGTCGAGATGGATGCCGCGGTCGGCCCACGAATAGCCGAGGTGGTTCAGCGCCTCGTCGTAATCAGGCTGGATCGCGAGCGCCTTCTGGAGATGGGTGTCCGCCGCCTCGAACCGGCCCGCCTGCTCGAGCATCGCGCCGAACTGGAAGAAGAACCGGTGGTCCACCAGGCTCGGGATCTTCCCTTCATCCGCCTTCTCGGCCGCTTGGAAATCCGCCGATGCCTCGTCGGGACGCTTGAGCCGGCCGTGGGCGAGCGCGGCGATATAGAGGCGGCGAAAATCAGGGACGAAGCGCGACTTCGCCTTCTCCAAGGTCGCCAACGCCTCGGCCGGTTGCTCGGTGCTCAGTTGGGCGGCCGCCAGATCGGCGTAGACCGGCTCGAAGCCGGGATCGAGCAGCAGCGCCCGTTCGAACTGCTCGACGGCACGGGGGTATTCCTTGTCCTCGAGCGCGATGAGCCCGAGGTAGTAGAACGGGAGCGGGTTGGCCGGGTTGTCGCGCCGGAGCGCCTCGAGCTGCTCACGGGCTTCCTGGGTCCGGCCGTTGCGAAGGTAGAGCTCGGCCAGTTTCGCCGTGGGGACAGGATTCCGCGGGAACCGGTCGCGCAACGTCTTGAAGAGCTCCTCGGCCTTGGCCGTTTCACCGACGGACTCGAAGCGTTCGCCCATCCGCTGCAGCAGGCCCGGATCATCCGGTGCGGCCGCGGCCGCCTTGGACAACGCCGCGAGCGAGCGGGTCCGCGCCGCATCCTTGAGCTTGGGTTCGCGGCGGCCGAGCTGGGCGAACAGGTCCGCGAGATCGACCTGGTAGACGGCGTTGCCGGCACCCTGTCGGGCCGCGTCGTCGAGCACCTTGAGCGCTTCGTCGGCACGTTTCCCGGTCAGGAGAAGGTCCATGAGCGCCTGCGTGGTCGGGAGCAGGTCCGGCGCGACCCGCAAGGCCTCGCGATACGCGGCCATCGCCTCCGTGGTCCGGCCGAGGCGGGCATAGCTGACGCCGAGCAGCGATCGCACCGCGCCGGAAGCGCCGGGCTGGGCCGCGGCGCGCTTCAACAGCGCCGCCGCGCGCCCGGGTTGCTTGCGGTCGAGGAGATGCCGGGCGACGTCGAGGACCAGCGGCTCGTTGGAGGGATCGTGGTCGACCGATTTCTCGAAGAATTCGTACGCCTTTTCCGGCGCGTCGTTGTCCTGCGCGACCAGGCCGGCAGCGAACGTCGCATGCGCCTGGGCCCGGCGCTCCAGCTCCGCTTCGGACATCTCCGGCGTGCCGGCAGGCCGGTTGGACGACCGGTCCGACGCCGGCGTCCTCGGATGCGGTTTCCAAGAAGACACCGCGCCTTTCGCGGGGGCTTGGGCGCAGCCTTGGAGCAGGAGCAAGGCCCCGGCGACCGAGAGGCCGTGGATGATCAGACCGCGCCGCATGAGAAAGTGGGCCCCGGAAAAAAGACAACGCGGCCCCGACGAATCGGAGCCGCGTCGTTGAAGCATCGTTGGACTCGACGACAGTGGACGGTCGTGACCGATCACTGGCCCCAAGTGCGCTTCTTGTGGCGGTTCTTACGGAGCTTCTTCCTCCGCTTGTGCTTGTTGATCTTAGCTTTCCGACGTTTCTTGAGTGAACCCATAGCGTGTTATGTTGCTGCTGTCCTGACGGTGTCAGTAAACCACTTTGTTCAGCGGATACTCGATGATGCCTTCGGCTCCGGCGGCCTTGAGTTGCGGGATGAACTCTCGGACGACGGACTCGTCGATGATGGTCTCCACAGCAACCCAGCCTGCCAGGCTCAGGCTGGACACCGTGGGATTACGCAATGCCGGGAGCGATTGCAACAGCTTTGGCAGGTCGGCCTGGCGGACGTTCATCTTCAACCCGACCTTCGCCTCGGCCTCGATGGCGCCGCGCAGGAGCAGCGCCAAGGTCTCGACCTTCTGGCGCTTCCACTTGTCCTTCCACGCCGTGTGGTTGGCGATGAGACGCGGCGTGGAGACGAGCAGGGTCTCCACGATCCGCAGCTTGTTCGCGCGGAGCGACGAGCCCGTCTCGGTCACCTCGACGATGGCGTCGACCAGTTCGCGGGCCTTCACCTCGGTCGCGCCCCAGGAGAACTCCACCTCGGCCTTGACCTCGTTCTTTTTCAACCAGCGCCGGGTCAGCCCGACGACCTCCGTGGCGATGCGCTTCCCTTCCAGGTCCTTCACCGACTTGATGGTCGACTCTTCGGGCACCGCGAGCACCCAGCGGGTCGGCTGGCGCGTGGACTTGCTGAAAAGAAACTCGCCGACCTCGTGGACGTCGCTGTGGTTCTCCTGGATCCAGTCGAGGCCGGTGATGCCGGCGTCGAGATAGCCGAGCTCGACATAGCGGCTGATCTCCTGCGCGCGGATCAGGCGGATCTGGAGCTCCGTGTCGTCGACGTAGGGCTCGTAGCTGCGGCTGGACACCGTGATGTTCCAGCCGGCCTTCGCCATCTTCTCCAAGGTGGCGTCCTGCAGGGAACCTTTGGGCAGCCCGAGCTTCAGGACCGGGGAGGCGGGCGTTGCGGACTTCTTGCTCATCGGCGGGAATGCTTCGTTCGTCTGGCTTCCGCGCGGACATCCCGGGACCTCTGATGTCCCGCGCCGCGCGGACCGGTTGACGTGCCAGAGAAGATCCGGCGGGGCGAACATTTTCTGAGACGCGCCGCACGTCCGCCGGTCCCGGCCCGACCAAGCAAGTTTATCGTGCCAATCCGCCGCGCTGTTACCAAAGTCGCGGAATGAAGCCCCTCGGGAACCAGATCGCTCGCTGGACGCGTATGGCGTCGTGGCTCGCCCTGACCCCGCTGCTGCACGGGGCTCCGGCGGTGCAGGACGCTTCCGCGCGCTGGGCGCTCCAGCCCGTCGTGCGCCCCGCGCTGCCCTTGGTGCAGGCGCCGCCCGGATGGACCGGGAATCCCGTCGACGCGTTCGTGTCCGCGCGGCTGCACGAGGCCGGCCTGTCACCGTCGCCGACGGCGGACCGCGGCACATTGGTCCGGCGCGTCACCTTCGACCTGACCGGCCTGCCGCCGTCACCGGAGGAGACCGACGCCTTCGAACGCGACCGGCGTCCCGACGCCTACGAACGCCTGGTCGACCGGCTGCTCGCGTCTCCGCGCCACGGCGAGCGGTGGGCGCGCCATTGGCTCGACGTCGTCCGGTTCACCGAATCGCAGGGCTTCGAGTACGACCGCCTCCGCGACAACGCCTGGCCGTACCGCGACTACGTCGTGCGCAGCTTCAACGCCGACAAGCCGTACGACCTCTTCATGCGCGAGCAGATCGCCGGCGACGTCCTCGAGCCGGTGACGGCCGACGGCATCATCGCGACCAGCCTGCTCGTCTGCGGCGCGTGGGACCAGGCCGGCAACTCGCAGGCCAACACGACCCAGCGCGCCATCACCCGCGAAGAGGAGATGGAGGACCTCGTCAGCGTCGTCGGGCAGACCTTCCTCGGCCTCACCATCAACTGCGCCCGCTGCCACGACCACAAGTTCGACCCGGTCCCTTCGACCGATTACTACCGCGTGAAAGCGGTCTTCGACGGCGTGCGCCACGGTGAACGCCCCGTTGAAGGCGCCGAAGAAGCCAAGGTCCGCGAGGCCGCCCGTTCCCAGGCCCGCGCCGACCTCGCCGAGGCGCAGGCCGCCATCGCCCGCATCGAGGCGGAAGGCGCGGTTGCCGCGGCCGCGAAACTCCCCGCGGGCACACGGCCGCCCGGGCCCGCGGCGCTCGCTCGCTGGACCTTCGGTGCCGACACGACGCAGGTGAGCGACGGGAAGCTCGAAGGCGGGGCCGTCGTCGCCGGCGGACGCCTCCTGTTGCCCGCGGCCGGCGCGTTCCTCCGGTCCTCCCCCCTGGACCGCGACCTGCGCGAGAAGACGCTGGAAGCGTGGGTCGCGCTCGCCGACCTCGACCAACGGGGCGGCGCGGCCATCTCCGTCGAGACCGCCGACGGAAGCATGTTCGACGCGATCGTGTTCGGCGAACGCCGACCGCGGCGCTGGATGGCCGGCAGCGAGGGCCACGTCCGCACCCAGGATCTCGACGTCCCCGACGAACAAGCCGGACCGGCCGCCATGGTCCATCTCGCCGCGGTCTATTCCGCGGACGACCGGATCGCGCTCTACCGGGACGGCGTGCCCTATGGCGCGCCCTACAAGCCGTCCGGCGGATTGCGGACCTTCAAGGCCGGCGACGCGCGCGTCGCGCTCGGGCGTCGGCACCAGGGCGGAGGATCGCCGTGGCTGACCGGCGCGATCGGCCGCGCCGCGTTGTACGACCGCGCGCTCAGCGCGGACGAGGTCGCCGCTTCGTTCCGCGCGGAGGGCGCTTCGATCACGCAGGACATGATCCTCGCCGGCCTCGACCCGGCCCGGCGCCGCGCGCGGGAAGATGCGATGTCCCGCGCCAAGACCGCCCGCGCCGCGATCGCCTCCAGCGCGAAGCCGGTCATGACGGCCTACGCCGGAAAACGCGAGCAACCCGCGCCGACGAAAGCGCTCAAGCGCGGCGATGTGAAGAGCCCGGGCGAGATCGTCGCGCCGTCCGCGCTCTCCGCGGTCGCGGCCTTGCCCGCGGACCTCGGGCTCGCGCCCGACGCGCCGGAAGCCGGACGCCGGATCGGCTTCGCCGCATGGCTGGCCGATCCGCGGAATCCCCTGCCCGCCCGCGTGATGGTCAACCGTGTCTGGCAGGCGCATCTCGGCCAAGGCCTGGTCACGACGCCGAGCGATCTCGGCGCGAGCGGCGCGCGTCCGAGCCATCCGGAGCTGCTCGACCGGCTCGCCTCGGATTTCGTCGCCGGCGGATGGAGCTTGAAGGCGCTGCACCGGATCATCGTGACCTCGGCGGCGTACCGCCAATCATCCGCGTCCCGGCCCGAAGCCGCGGCCAAGGACGCCGACGACACGCTGCTCTGGCGGTTCCCTCCGCGACGTCTGGAAGCGGAGGCCGTGCGCGATTCCATGCTCGCGGTCAGCGGGGACCTCAACCTCCAGCTCGGCGGCCCGAGCTTCCGTCCGTTCACCACCAGCGAGTACGGAGCGATGTTCTACCATCTCTTCGACAAGGGCGACGCGGAGAACAACCGGCGGACGGTGTACCGGATGAACATCCACTCCGGGAAGGAACCGCTGCTCGACGCGTTCGATTGCCCCGACCCGTCGGTGAAGACACCGCGCCGCGGCATCACCACCACGCCTTTGCAGGCGCTCGGGCTGATGAACAGCTCGTTCGTCCAACGCCAGGCCGGCGGCCTCGCCGAGCGTTCGCGGCGCCTCGCCCGCGGCGATCTGTCGCGCGCCGTCGGCGTCGCCTACCGGCTCGCGCTCGGACGCGCCGCGACACCCGCCGAACAGGCCCTCGCCGTGGCCGCCGCCCAGGAACGCGGGCTGGCGAACGTCTGCTGGGTGCTGCTGAACTCCACCGAATTCGTCTATGTCCGCTGAACGCCTCCACCGGCCGCCCGACCTCGGCGCGATGTCGCCGCTCCTGTCGCGACGGCACTTCCTCTCGGCCGGCGCGAACGGCATCGGCAGCGTGGCGCTCGCCTGGCTGCTCAGCCGCGAACAGGCCCGTGCCGGCATCCCTGCCCCCGCGCCGGCATCGTCCCGTCCTCCCCGCTTCGCGCCCAAGGCCAAGCGCGTGGTGCAGATCTTCTGCTGCGGCGGCGTGAGCCACATCGAGACCTTCGACCACAAGCCGGAGCTCGTGCGGATGGACGGCCGGTCGCTCGAAGGGAAAGGCGAGAACCTCGGTTTCTTCGGCCAGCCGGGGAAGCTGATGAAGAGCGTCTATGAGTTCCGCCAGCACGGCCGGAGCGGGAGCTGGGTGAGCAGCCTGCTGCCCAACCTCGCGCGCTGCGCCGACGACCTGTGCTTCATCCATTCGATGACGGCCAAGAGCAACAACCACACGCCGGCGACCTTCCAGATGAACAGCGGGTTCACCTTGAACGGCTTCCCCTGCATGGGCGCGTGGCTCAGCTACGGGCTGGGCACCGAGAACGAGAACCTGCCCGCCTTCGTCGTGCTGCCCGACCCCCGGGGCCTGCCCGCCGGCGGCTCGATCAACTGGACCTCGGGATTCCTGCCCGCGAACCACCAGGGCGTGCCGTTCCGCACCCGGTCCGGCGACCCGATCGCCGATCTCCGCACGCCCGCGTCCGTCACCGCCGAGGCCCGCGCGGCCGACCTCGGGATGCTCGCCGCGATGGACCGGGGTTTCGCCGAGGCCAACGCCGGCGACGCCGGTTTCGCCGCGCGGCTCCGGTCCTACGAACTCGCGGCGCGCATGCAGTCGAGCATCCCGGAGGCGACCGGTCTCGACGGAGAAACGGAGACGACCAAGCGCCTCTACGGCATCGACGACCCGGCGACCAAAGGGTTCGGCCGGAACTGCCTCATGGCCCGGCGGCTCCTGGAGCGCGGCGTGCGCTTCGTGCAGGTGATCAACGGCGGGGCCTTCGGCAGCCCGCGCATCAACTGGGACGGCCACGAGAACCTCAAGGAGAACCACGACACCCAGGCCGCCACGATGGACAGGCCCGTCGCCGCGCTCATCCAGGACCTGAAGCAGCGCGGGCTCTTGGAAGACACCTTGTTCGTGTGGTCCACCGAGTTCGGCCGCAGCCCGGCGACGCAGGGCATCGGTTCTCCCGGCCGCGACCATCATCCCTCCGCGTTCACCTGCTTCCTCGCCGGTGCCGGCGTGAAACCCGGACACCACCACGGCTCGTCCGACGAGATCGGGTACTTCGCCGCCGAGGACAAGGTCACCGTCCCGGATTTCCACGCCACGATTTTGCATCTCCTGGGGATCGACCACGAGAAGCTCACGTTCTACCACAACGGTATCAACCGCCGCCTCACCGACGTCCACGGCGAGGTCGTCCGCGGGATTTTGTCATGAGCGTCCGCACCGCCCTCCTGGCACCGCTCTTGGGCGCGATCCTCCTCGCCACCGGTTGCCAGCACGGCAAAGGCGCCCGGCCGACCACGCCCGAGGGCCACGTCCGCGCGGTGCTCGACCAGCAGGTCGCGGACTGGAACGCCGGCAGCATCGACGGCTTCATGCGCGGCTATGCCCGCACCGACGGCACGCGCTTCGCTTCGGGCGGCGAGGTCACCCGCGGTTGGCGGACCGTCTTCGACCGCTACGTGAAGCGCTACGGCGACCGCGCGGCGATGGGCCGGCTGGCCTTCTCGGACGTCGAGGTCACGGAGATCTCACCGACGAGCGCGCTGGTCTTCGGCCATTGGCGGTTGGAGCGGGAGAAGGACCGGCCCGAAGGCCTGTTCACGTTGCTCTTCCTGCTCACGCCGGAAGGCTGGCGCATCGTCCACGACCACACCTCGTCGGCGACCCCGTGATCCGCAGGGGCGATCGCATCGCCCCGGGTCGCCGGGCTTACCGGGCTTGCCGGTCGCCGACTTTGCCGCGACGTTCCGCCGGTGACGCCGACCCGAGAAGGTTCCTTCCGCCTGTTCCGCTTCGCCGGGATCGATGTGTATCTCCATTGGTCCTGGTTCCTGGTCGCGTGGATCTCGATCCAGAACCGTTCCCACGAGTACTCGTCGATGGCTTGGAACATCGCCGAGTACCTCGCCCTGTTCGTCACGGTGCTGATGCACGAGTTCGGGCATTCGCTCGCCTGCCGTCAGGTCGGCGGCCGGGCCGACCAGATCGTGCTCTGGCCGTTGGGCGGCGTGGCGTACGTCGCGGCGCCGCCGCGACCGGGAGCGAACCTCTGGAGCATCGCGGCGGGCCCGCTGGTCAACGTCGTGCTGCTGCCGGTCTTCTACGTGCTCGCGTCGGTCGCGGCGGGCCAAGGATGGGAACGCTCGGCACCGGACGCGTACGGATTCCTCTGGGCGATGGTCTATCTCAACGCCGGTCTGCTGATGTTCAACCTGCTGCCGATCTATCCGCTGGATGGCGGACAGATCCTCCGGTCGCTGCTCTGGTTCGTCGTCGGACCAGCGAAGAGCTTGTTGGCATCGACGTTCATCGGGTTCGCCGGCGTGGCAGGGTTGGTCGCGCTGGCGATCTACAACCGGTCGATCTGGATGGGGGTGATGTCCGGCTTCATCCTGCTGAACTGCCGCCAAGGCTGGCTCCAAGCCCGGGCGATGATGCGGTTGGCCAAGATCCCGCGTCGGGACGGCTATGCCTGCCCGGCATGCGGGACGGCGCCGATCATCGGCCCGATCTGGACCTGTGCGACCTGCGGCGGGACCTCCGACGCCTTCGCCACCCACGGCACCTGCGCCACCTGCATGTCGGTGGCGGCCACGACACCGTGCCCGGATTGCGGGGAGTCGTCGCCGCTGCTGGCCTGGGCGAAACGGCGCGGCTGAGGTCCGGCACCGCCACGGCGGCGGCCGCGGGTCAACCGACCGCGATCAACTCGACCTCGAAGACCAAGGTCGAATCGGGCGGGATCGCTCCCGGATAACCGGCGCGGCCGTAGGCGAGGTCCGGCGGGATGGTGAGCTTCACCTTGTCGCCGACGCACATGGTGGAGACGCCGATATCCCAGCCGGCGATGACCTGCCGCTCGCCGAGCACGAACACGAACGGTTCCTTGCGGTCGACCGAGCTGTCGAACTTGCGGCCGTCGGTGAACCGACCGGTGTAGTGGACGGTGACGGGCCTGCCCTTTTGGGCGGCGGGTCCGTTCCCGGTGACAAGTTTCTCGATCTGGAGGTCGGTGGCGGCCATGCCGCAGTCTCAGCACCGGGATCTCCGGAGGTCAACCGTGTCCAGCGGACGCGATCGGATACGGTGATCGGTTTTCGTAGGGTGGCACCCCGCTGTTCCGCCGAGCCGGATCCGGCGTGAGGAGCGAACTTGGCGATCGGCACGACGCGGCGTGCACGGATCCCAGCCCTTCGATACGGCCTAGAGCCATCGGCTTTGTAGAAGAGGAGAAATTCTGGAAAGCAGGAAAGCAGGAACGGAAGCCGGCAAATCCCCGGTTTTCCTGCTTTCCAGATTCTCTCTCTTGGGCCAACGGATCCAGCGCGCTCCCCGCTGCACTGTGCGCCACTCCGGATCAGGACCGAGCCCAGCTGAAGGCTTGTCGGCCACGGCGGAACGTCCCAATATCCTCTCGTCCCCTCGGTCCACATATCCCGACGCCATGCGCCCCACCTTCTCCCAGAACTACTCCCGCCGCAGCTTCATCGGCACGAGCGCCTCCGCGGCGTTCGCGTTCACCTTCCTGCCCTCGCGCGTCTTCGGCGCCAACGACCGTCTCCGCATCGCGGGCGTCGGCGTCGGCGGCAAGGGCTCGGGCGACATCGACCAGGCCGGCACCCTCGGCGACGTGGTGGCCTTGTGCGATTGCGACGACACGAAGCTCGACGCCAAGCTGAAGAAGTTCCCCGGCGCCCGGACCTTCCACGACTTCCGCAAGATGTTCGACGCGATGGAGGGCAAGGTCGACGCCGTCACCATCAGCACGCCGGACAACACGCACGCCATCGCCGCCGCGCTCGCCATCAAGCGCGGCATCCACGTCTACGTGCAGAAGCCGATGACCCACGACGTGTGGGAAGCGCGCTGGCTGCGCGACCTTTCCCGCAAGCACAAGGTCGCGACGCAGATGGGCAACCAAGGGACCGCCGAGAACGGCCTGCGCCACGGAGTCGAGGTCATCCGCGCCGGCGCGATCGGCCCGGTGCGCGAGATCCACGTGTGGACGAACCGCCCCGTCTGGCCGCAGGCGCCGTCCGTCATCGCACGACCGGCCGACCGGCCGGTGATCCCCTCGACCGTCCACTGGGAACAGTTCATCGGACCCGCGCCGATGCGGCCGTACCATCCGTCGTACCATCCGTTCGCATGGCGCGGTTGGTGGGACTTCGGCACCGGCGCGCTCGGCGACATGGGTTGCCACACCGCCAACCTGCCCTTCATGGCGCTCAAGCTGGAGCATCCCACCGCCCTCCGCGCCGAGAGCGAGACGCTCAACCGCGAGACCTATCCCGGCTGGGCTACGGTCCATTATGAGTTCCCCGCCCGCGGCGACATGCCGGCGGTGAAGATGACCTGGTACGAAGGCAAGCTGCCGGACGGGAAGAAGAACCTCCCGCCGCTGGACCTCTTCCACGGCGAGAAGCCGTCGGACAGCGGTTCGTTGATGGTCGGCGACAAGGGCGTGATGTATTCGCCGTCGGATTACGGCGCGAGCTGGAAGCTGCTCCCCGGCGACCGCTTCGCCGAGATGCCCAACCCGACGCCGATGCTCGCCCGCAACGGCAAGGGCGACCAGGGCATGAAGGACGAATGGGTCGCGGCCATCCGCGGCGGTCCCAAGGCCTTCTCCAACTTCGAGTACTCATCGCTGCTCACCGAGACGATCCTGCTCGGCAACGTGGCCATCCGCGCCGGCGTGCCGCTGGTCTGGGACGGGCCGAAGTTCCGCTTCACCAGCGGCGGCCGCGAGGCGACGCAGTTCCTGCGCCGCGACTACCGCCGGGGCTGGCACGCGTGATCGCGCGCTTCCTCCGGTCCGGCCGCGCCGCGCGCGCCATCGGCCTGGCATGGATGCTCGCCTGCGGAACGACCGCCGCGTCCGCTCAGGACGCGGCGCGGACCATCCCGGCTTGGGGCCGTCCGGACTTCGAAAAGGCCCTGGTCGAGCTCTCGAACTGGGGCCGCTGGGGAGCCGACGACCAACTCGGCGCGCTCAACCTCGTGACGCCGGCCAAGCGCAAGGCGGCCATGGCGCTGGTCCGTTCCGGGGTATCGGTCTCCCTCGCCCGCGACGTCGAGAAGGAGAAGGCGGTGGACAACGGTTCGCCTTTCTTCCACGTGGTCGACCGGGCGGGGACGAACAACCCCGGCTTCTCCGTGGCCGACACCTACAAGGTCTCGTACCACGGCCTGGCGCACACGCACATCGACAGCCTGTGCCACATGTTCCACGCGGGCCGGATGTACAACGGCTTCTCGCAGACGGAGGTCACCTCCGCCGGCGCGGCGAAACTGGGCATCCAGAACCTGAAGCAAGGCATCGTCACCCGAGGCGTGCTGGTCGACATCCCGAGGCTCCGCGGCCTCCCGTATCTCGAGCCCGGCACGGCGATCCATCCCGAAGACCTCGACGCGTGGGAAAAGAAGACCGGGACCCGCATCGGCGCCGGCGACATCGTCCTGGTCCGCACCGGTCGCTGGGCGCGCCGCGCGGCGGTGGGCCCGTGGGACGGGAAATTCGCCGGGCTGCACGCATCGTGCGCCCGCTGGCTCAAGCAACGCGACGTGGCCGTGCTCGGCAGCGATGCGGCCAGCGATGTCCTGCCGTCCGGCGTCGACGGCGTGCCGATGCCCATCCATCAGCTGTGCCTGGTCGCCATGGGCACGTGGATCCTCGACAACTGCGACCTCGAAGCCTTGGGCGCCGCCGCCGAGGAACAGAAGCGCCAAGATTTCCTGCTCGTCGTCGCGCCTCTGGCCGTGCCCGGCGGCACCGGTTCGCCGATCAATCCTATCGCGACGTTCTGACCAGGCAGGGCCTCAGCCCAAGCGACGGAGACGTAGCGACCCGGCATCGAACCACGTTTCGCCCCGGCTCGCGCGGAGCTCGCACAACAGCAGGACATCGCCTCCGCCCGGGCCGACCTCGAACTCCGCCGTCAGTCCGCTCCACGACGAGCCGCCGAGCAACGCCGAAGACCTCGGGCGGTCGCCGCCGATGCGCAACACGGCCCCGTGGTGGGCGCCGAACGGCAACGCGGTCACACCGGCCGTGCGGGCCCGGCCTTCGAGACGATATCGCCCGGCCGGCAGCCTCACCGTCGTGCGCCATGCGGCGGACGTCACCGGACCGGCGACGATATGCAGCGCCGGCATCGCATCGGGCGCAGCAGACCGGTCGAGGCGACCGCCTTCGGGTGCGACATCCGCCTCCCAGCCCGCGAGGGACGCGACGTCATCGACGAACTCCACGGCCGCGGTCCGATCGCGGTCCGATCGCCGCCGGACCTGCTCCGCGCGTTGCCCGATCCGCTCGATCAATCCGGCCGCGGCGACGGTGATGCCTTCCATCTCCGCGCGCGTCGCCGACGCGTGCAGCGCCGCGACCACCGCATCGACCCGATGCGTCAGCGCCTCGACATCGAGCACCTGCGGCGCGAGCTCGCGGATCCGCGCCTCGTAGCGGCGACGACCCTCGGGCGAATCCATCACGGCGCGCGCGACGAGCCCGGACATCTGCGGCGCCAGCGGCAGGTCCACCGGGGCGAACAACTGGTCCATCCCTTGCGGCAAGAAGACGGCCTTGCCGTTCGCGACGTCGATGTGCAGCCGGAAATTGTTCCTCGCGAGCGCGTAGCCGTCGCGATGTCCGACGAGCACCTCGACCGCCATCGAGGTGATGAACCGGTCGACGTCCAAGGTCTCTTCGATCCGTCGCCAGCGGACCGACGGTTCCGTCTCCGAGGCGGCCGCCGCCAACGCGCGCCGTCGCGCTTGGATCCGCGCCGCCGGCTTGCCCGACTTCACCTGCATGCGGCCGTCGATGTCCTGGCCCGGGCCGGGTTCGAGCAGCGCGCTGTCGACGCCCGGGAAGCTCCGCCGGAGGAAGTCCGACGTGAACCCTTCTTTGAGCACGTAGAGCCCGAGGTCCCTGCCATCGAGCGCGACGCGCGCGTGCGAGACCTGCGGCGCCGGGATCCCGACGGACCGGAAGATCTCGCTGCCGACGAGCTCACAAAGATAGCTCGGGTCCTCGACCGAATTGTCCAAGTGGAACTTCGCGCCGCCACGGAACGCGCGCCCGTCGCCGACCGCTCCGAGGTCGATGGTGAGCGACGGTTTCTCGTCCAGCGACCGGAAGCTACCGGTCGAGCCTTTCAGATGGATGCGCGCGCCGCGGAACGCCTCGCCGTCGGCCGCCACATCGGCGCGGACGTATCCCCGCGGGTCGCTGCGCAGCGCAGCCGCGCCATCCGGGCCGAGCGTGATGCGGATGGCGTGGACCGCCGGACCGGAGTCCAGCCCGTCCGAGGCCCCGGCCGAGGCCCGCTGGACCACGAAGGCCGAAGAGATTCCGGCGACCATCACGGCGAGCCGCAGCGCGAAACCTCTGGAAGAAGAATCGGGGCTCACGGTTGGCGGCGGACCTGTTCCTGCGGACGTTTCTGGCGGAGCACCACGAGCGCGTTGGCGCCCGGCCGCTCGCGCCCTTCCGACGGACTGTTCATCACCTGTCCGAAAACCCACAGGGTCGCCGAGCCTCCGCCATCGAGATTCATCGCCTGCTCGCAGCCGAGCTTCGCCATGTAGGCGGCGAGCTCGGGGAAGGTCATGCCGACGGAGACATCGCTCTGACGACCGTCCACCTCGACGAGATAGAGGTGGTCCTTGTCCCAGCCCACCGCGGTGCGCGGATGCCGCATCCGCAGGCCCGACCAGGTCATCGCCTTGCCGTCGCGGACCAAGGTCGGCCCGCCGCCGATCGCGGTGGTGACGCCGGTCAGATCCGGGAGGGTCTCGGTCACGATCCTCAGCTCGGCGCCAGCCGCGAGCCGGGGCGTGCGGGCGGCGAGCTTCGGCCCGAGCGAAAGGACCAACGTGTCGGAATTGAGCGGCGAATCGCCCGCGTCGCGCACCAGGCGGACACGTCCGCGGACCGTCTGCCCGACGGCCAACGGCAACCAACGCCCGTCATGGGCGTCCTCCAGGATGATCTCCGTGCCGCCGGTGGTCCGGGTGGAGGCGCCCACCGCCGCGGAGTACAAGACCGCGCCGTCGTCCGGACGCGCCTCGTTCAACCCGAACGGCATGCTCGATCCATCCGGCCATCGGACGCGGAAGCGCGAGACGACGTTCGTGGAGCACGGCTCGCCCGCGGCAGAGATCCAGAAACACGCGTGCCCTGCCGGCGCGCTCACGAGCTCGCCTTGACGGATGTGGAGGTCCCGAGGGTCGCCGGGGTATCGCGGGTCGGTGAGGTAGAAATCGCCGTTCACAGCGGCCAAGGGGGTGCCGAGCGCGGACGGCAGCGCTTTCACCTGCTCGGCGATCGTCCCCATACCGATGGCGGCGCCCTCGCCCGAGCTGGTGCCCAAGACCAGGTCGCGGCGCGAACGATCGACCTTGAAGATATGGACCGACCACGGGACCTCCTTCACCTCGTCGTGGATATAGGCGTACCCATGGTCGCGTTGGACGGGCGCATCGCCAAGCGTGGCACCGTCGGCCGGACCGCTGGCAACGGGCAACGACGCCGACACCATCGATGCGGCCCAGAAAAGGACCGGAACGATCCGGGTCGGGCATCGGCCGAAAAACGGCGCAAGAGACATCGTGAACGAACCTATGCAGTTCCCGCGCCAAGACAAACGACGGACGGCCATCATCGTCATCGGCCGGATCCGGCCGTCGCGGAAGGCCTCCTCAACACGACCAACGCGTTGGCGATCGGACGTTCGCGGCCGTCGCAGGGGCTGTTCCGGATCTTTCCCGCGCACCACAGCGTCGCGGAACCGCCGCCGTCGAGGTTCATCGCGTCGGTGCAACCGAGGCGCGCCATGTGTTCGGCCAACTCTTCCAAGGTCATCCCGACCGAGAGGTGTTCCTGCCGGCCGTCGACTTCGACGAGATAAAAGTGGCGCGCATCCCAGCCGATCGCCGAACGCGGATGCCGCTCGGTCATGGAGCTGGACTCGTACGAACCGGATGCCGGCGGCTGGATCTTCAGCGCCTTGCCGTCCCGGACCAGCACCGGTCCGCCGCTGAGCGCGGTGCGGACGTCGCGGAGCGCCGGGACCGTCGCGGTCGAGATCCGCAACATCGCACCGACGGCGGATTTCGGCAGCGTCTTGAGCCGCTGCGGACCGGCCGACAACACGAACCGCCCGGGCTTCATCGCGGTGTCGCCGGCATCGCGGACCTCGACGACGCGGGCCTGCAGATCTGATCCGGGTGCCAAGATGGCGGACGCTGCGCCGGACGCGGCTTCGATGACCCATTCGCGTCCTCCGGCCGTGCGGGTGGAGGCTCCGATCGCCGGTGTGTAGAGCACCAAGGCATCCGGTGCGCGGTCTTGGTTCACTCCGAACGACGTCGCCGTGCCATCGGGCCAAGCGAGCTGGAAAAGCGACACGACGTTGGTGACGTGGAGCTGTCCGGCGGCGTCCGGCCAGAACGCGACGCCGCCCACCGGGGCGCTCACGAGGTCGCCGTCGAGGATCTGGAGCCCGCGCGGATCGCCGGCGTAGGCGCGGTCGCGCTGGTAGAAATCACCGTTCACCGCCGCGACCGGCGCGCCGAACCCGGGCGGCAACTGCTGGATCTGGTCGGTCAACGTGGCGAGCCCGAGCGCGCCTTGACCGGCGTGGACGGAGCGGACCTCGAAGGCCGGATCCGTCCGGTCAAAACGCACGACGTGGACCGACCACGGGACGTTGGTCATCCGCTGGTTCGCGTACCCGACACCGGGCGCCAGCGTCTCGTACGGGACCGACGACATCGGGGGCGCCTTTCCGCAGGACGTCGTCAGCAAAGCGAGCGCTCCGGCCATCGCGCCGCACAGGGCGGAACGAAAGCGAGGAGGCGGCGAAGAAACGGGACGGCAGGTGCGAGAGGACATGCGGGATGCGAGGTGGCAGGAACTTAGCGACGCGACCCGCTGGCGCGCAAACCTGCAATATCAGGGCGACATCGGTGCCGCCGGTCCCCGATCCTTGCTTGGCTGAGAGCGGCCTTCCGCTCACGCTGGCCATCACATTGCCCATGAGATACTCCCCGTTCCTCCCGTTCGTCTTGACCGCCGCGCTGTTCGCGTCGGGCACGTCCGCGCAAACGGCACGGCCCGCGGCCGCTTCCCGCTTCCAGATCCCGGCGACCGACGACGGGTTGCCCGGGACCGGCCCGATCCGGCGTCACGATTGGTTCAAGGGCCTCTGGGCCGAGCGCCGTGCCGCGTGGGCCGCCCGCGCCGAGCTCGACCAGCATGCGTTCGTCTTCCTCGGCGATTCCATCACCCAAGGCTGGGGCGACGATCTCGGCGGCAGCTTCCCCGGTATGAAGCTGGCCAACCGCGGCATCAGCGGCGACACCACCCGCGGTATGCTGCTGCGCCTCGAGGAAGACGTGCTCGCGCTGCATCCGACCGGCGTCGCGCTGCTCCTCGGCACCAACGACCTCGAAGACCAGGCCGACCCCGAGACCATCGCCGGCAACCTGAAGCTCATCCTCGCAGCACTGAAACGGTATGACCCCAAGATGCCGGTGGTCTTGTGCGAGGTCTTCCCTAGCTCCGCCTCGCAGAAGCGGCCGGCGACGAGCATCAAGAAGATCAACCAGCTCTACGCCGCGGCGATCAAGGACGACCCGCAGGTGACGCTGGTCGAGACCTGGCCGCTGTTCGCCGATGCGCAAGGCGACGCCGTCGCCGCCGAGTTCCCCGACCTGCTGCATCCGAACAAGGCCGGTTACGCGAAATGGGCGGCGGCGTTGCGTCCGACGCTGGCGATGCTCGGCTTCTTGGAATCGGAGGACGACCGGTTCGCGCCGGAGCCCGGTTTCACCAGCCTCTTCAACGGACGCGACCTCACCGGCTGGAGCTTCCAGGTCACACCGCCATCCGACATCGCCTCCGCGGCCAACTGGAAAAAGAACGATCCCAGCGCCCCGCCTTGGCCCGTCATCGACCGGGCCGTGACCTTCGACGGCCTGACCCGGAGCATCGACGGTCGTTACGTGGCGAAGCACGGTCGCATCCTGGTCACTCCGCCCGCCGAGGGACGTCGCATCCAGCAGATGTGGACCACCCGGGAATTCGCCAAAGATTTCGTGCTCAAGCTCGAGTTCCGCGCCAGCCCGAACGCGGACAGCGGCGTCTTCATCCGCCAGCCCCAGCTCCAGTGCCGCGACTATCCCATCGCGGGTCCGTACAAGAACCTGAAGAGCTTCCGACCGATGGAGTGGAACGAGATGATCGTCACCGTGACCGGAGGCGTCGCCCGCTGCACCTGCAACGGCGAGGTGCTCGAGGCCGCGTTCAAGGTCCCGGCAACCGGCCGCATCGGCCTCGAAGGCGACCGCGGGCTGATGGAGTACCGGCGCATCCGCGTCCGCGAGCTCCCGTGAGCGCGTCGCGGGTCAGACCGGATCCGTCCGACCCGATCGCGCTGCGCATGGCGGCGCTCGGTGTGCGCGATTCGGACCTGGAAGAATCCTTCGTGCGCTCGGGCGGCAACGGCGGCCAGAACGTCAACAAGGTCGCCACCTGCGTCGTGCTGCTGCACAAGCCGAGCGGGATCTCGGTGAAGTGCCAGACCACCCGCCACCAGGCGCAGAACCGGTTGCTCGCCCGCGAGATGTTGCTCGCGAAGCTGGAATCCGGACGACGTGAAATCGCCGACGCCGCGCGGTCGCAGGCCGAAAAGCTGCGCCGGCAGAAGCGCGCGCCGAGCCGAAACGCCAAGCGCCGGATGCTGGCCGACAAGTCCCGCCAAGCCGACAAGAAGGCCAACCGACGCCGCCCGTCCGCGGAGTGAAGGAAGCCGCCCGAGACCGGGCCGTGTCTTTCCAAAAGGCACCGCGGAACCGACAGGAAGCCACGAGTGGAGACGCCCGATTCCGCCCCTCGTGGGCCCCGCGCGGACTCTTGGACCGATCGCCTGGTTCTGGGTAATTTCGAGGGACGATGACGAGAGCGCCTCGTCCGGACGCTCCGGTGGGGGGTAGTTCCTGCTGATGCGTAAGCGTCACACCTCGCAGGTGCTAGGCGTGACGCTTACCCTCCGACAGCGAAAGAGAACACCATCAGGATCCTGGATCTCATGGGTGGGGTGGACACGGGACCTGGACACGGAGGGCCCGACAAACCTGCGAGCAGACCGAAATCCGTCGACGGCCGGATGCCGCCCCGCATCGCAGTCACCCCGAAACCCTTCCCCGACAACGAGTCCTGGAATGACCAGCGCACGTTGCCGGGATCTATTCAGAACGGGTCTATGGACATTTCTTACAAACATACATCTTTTTTCTTGCACAACCTTCATCTCGAAAGTACTCGTACTCCACCTTAATTCCCTTCTGATTTTTCCTTATTTGCCGATAACCTCTTTGCCCTCCCACTCCAGGTGCAGTCAAAGCCCATCACTTGAATCCCTTGATCAAAGGCATCGCCTCTGGGGTCAACTCATGTGAGCCGCAGTTCATAGACATGCCACACAAGGTTCCGTCCAGTTATCCGTCCCTGCGGATGTGATACATGCCGAGTAATGGACGCTCCACCGTCCATTGAACCCAGAACAAGGCCGTCGCCTCGGCACCGCATCCACCATTCCATTTGGTGAACTGCGCGCTCCAAACACTTATATCCCCGTTCCATAACCTGCCGCCCCGCTTCAATATTTCCGCCTTGTCCGCACGGACACCAACACCAACATTCAAGACAATTGAACAAAACAACAATGAACACATACATCCTGGGTATCGCGTGTATCGCGATGTGCATGTCCGGCACTGCCCATGCACAACGTGGGGGCTTATCCGGACGAGGGGATACAGCTTTCGGCCGTGGAATAATGCAGAAACTCTTCAAAGATGGAGCGGGAATCGCCGGAGAACAAGCGATCAAGACCGCGACGGAAGAAGCGGTGAAACGAGGCGTGCCTTTGCCGACAGAGCAATACAACCTCCTATCCGGGTTATGCTACTACAATGAACGGACGTGGGGAATCTACGTTTGGAACCGCTGGCCAAGCCGGAATTTTACCTGTTGGGTCGACCTGTGGTCAAATGTTAGTTATAAGCTTTCCGTCAATGGGGGTGTCGTCAGCAAGGACCCGGATTGGTTCGAAGAACAAGTGAGGTCATATCGCTGCGCTCCAAGTCCCGGGAATGAATGGAACTTGGTGACCACGATGAAGTATAGGCCGCAGTGCGTGGTGGTCACCCAGAACATAGCCCATGCGGTCAACGTGCATCCTGCGGTGGTGATCTGGACAGGGCCCCGCCTTCCGTCCAATTGCGGCGATGCCCCGACTGACTTTGCTGTGGGTGGCAGCGCCGTAACGATCGGTCGAGGCTCATACACCGAGGTCGATGTGCCAGGGTGGAACTGGAAGATCGATTACTCATATATCACTTACTAATGAAATACGTGCTCGCATTGTCGCTTGCGATTCTGGTCGGGTTGGTGTCGTCACGTTTAAGGAACCGCTCGCCCGCTCCAGTAGATGGCGTTCCAAGTCCCACCGGTCCACCGGTCGCGGGTCCCGTGAGGCGACCTGCTTCTCCCGCGAGGGTGTTCCCGGCGCCGAAGGATGCATTCGTCCCGGCTCTTCTGCAGATCAAATCAGGTGACCCGATCCAACTTGATCAGATCGCGAGCGATCTTGAATATCAGATGAAGATCCGACGGCATGTCCAATTGAGGGCGATGATGAATTCGCCGGCCAAGGATTCCGAAGACTTCCGGACCGTGGATGCGGTCGTGCAACGGTACGGTTTTGGGATCGACCTGATCCCAGCTGCCTATGGATATGCTTGGCAGCGTCAGGATTTGGAGCGTCGTTTTCCGCCCCAGAACAGCAATCCGAACCCGGAACACGGTTTCCGTATGGGGATGGCCGAATCCGATTTCCGGCTTCTGCTGGAACGAAACCACGGAAGGACTTCTGAGGAGTTCATCCGAGAACTACAAGGGCTGTCATTGACGACTCCATTCGGGCTTATCGGAACCGTGATCGCCCAAGGAGAGGTGTTGTATGAGTAGGCCCGAGAAGGTCGGATGGCTTGTCGTGATATGCCTGTCAGGATGGCTCGTCTTGGATTCTTCCACGGGCGAAAGGCGGAGGCGTCCTGAGAATCTTGGCGAAGCCGCAGAGATTTTTGATGGAAAGGCGGTCAGGCAGCCATCGAAGTCGCGGAATCAGGGGATTGCTGCCGGTTCTCCGGTCCCCGAACAACGGGCACATCCGACGCCTGCGTCTGTCATCCTTGAGCGTATGGCGGCGTTCAGGGATCTGACCGCACAGGATTATCATGTGCTCACGAGCAATCTGATGAGCGCAGGAGTAAATGCCGCTTCGGTAGGAGTCGTGGCACCTCGGATCTACGGTGACCTGCTACGGTTGCGCCAATACGAGGGTTTCCAATCCACCTACACGAACCGGGTCCCGGATGAAGCATGGGTCAGCACCGAGGAGGGGCGGATGTCCGAGATCTCGCGCCTGGAGATGTTGGATCAAGGTTTCGAGATGTGGGGAAACGCCGCCTCCAATCAGGCGAGGGTCGTTTTGGAGCGGATCATCTCGGAGACCGGGGTCACCAACGAAGAAGTGCTGTCGAAGATCCTCGCCATGCGTCCCGATGGGTTCCCGGTCGACCTGCACATGACCAATGGGATCCTCCGAGAATAGACAAGTCCTGAGGCCTGATCGGGCTCGACCTCCGTTTTTGCGGGACGCCTTCCATCATCCTCGCCCGGTCTTGTCCGGTAAGCGTCACGTGCAGCGCCGGTATGCACCGGTTGGCGTGAGGATCATGGTGTGTGGGATATGACGTTGATGCCTGGAGGAGCGCCGCTGCTGAAGATCGATGTGAAGGGGTGGGTTTGGTCGCCGGCTGAGAAGCGGGCGGAGATCCTGCGGGAGTTTGATTCCATTGGAGCGAGCGGTGTGGAGTTCGCGCGGCTGATCGGGGTGAAGTATCCGACCTTTGCCGGTTGGATCCGACGGAGAGGATCCGGAGCTTCCGGTGCCCTTCGCCGTGGACGTTCCAAGAAGGAGCCCATGCTGTGAATAGCCATCCCCCCCGTTTCTTCTATGCCGGTGAAGCACAAAGATTTTCCTGTCCCGAAGTGCCCGTGGCCTGGAAGTGGGGGTCGGCCGAGAAATCGATTGGTCGGGGTTCGTGGACGACGTTCGTGATCACCCAAGAAAATATGAGCATCGACTATTCTTTCATATCTTATCAATGAAGGCAATATTCGCATCATGCATCGTCCTGGTTGCGGCGATCATCTTTGTGCATCGCGCAGACAGGGCGGAATTGCTTGTCCCTGCCGATGCTCCACTCCAAGCAGGCTTGGATAAAGTTGCGAGAGGCCCGCGCGCGGGATCCTCTCCGCCGTCCCGGGCAACCGATGCCAGCGCTTCTCCCGGGATCGCGTGGGGAACGATCCGCACCAACGGAGCCATGGACCTTTCGCGGATCAGTACCGATCTGGAATACCAGCTCCGAGTGAGAAGACATGTGCAGTTGCGCGCACTCCTCAACTCCAAGGCCCGTGATTCTGATGACCTCAGGGCCGTCAGCTATCTTGTGGAGAGATACGGCTATGGGCCTGATCTGATTCCGATGGCTTATCTCTACTCGTGGCAAAGGGCGGATCACGAGCGGACTTTTCCCAGCCAGAACGGGAGGGTGAGTCCAGATGCCGCCTTCCGCATCGGCATGCTCGACACGGACTTCCTGCTCCATCTGGAACGAGGCTACGGGAACACGTCCCAGGAATTCATCCAAGAGCTGCAGCGGCTTCATCCCACGACTGATTTCGGGGTCATCAACACCACGGTCGCCAATGGGGAGCCGTTCTATGAATAGGAATCTTATCGCTGCCTGGATGTTACCCGTCGCGCTCGCTGCCTGGCTGGTCCACGACCTTCGTTCATGGGTCCAGCACAAGGAGTCTCGCAAGGCGGGAGGGCCCTCTCCACTCGGGCTGCCGACAAGAGAAGCCAACCACGCATCATCAGGTGCGCAGTCCGTCTTCGCCGCGCATGGCAGTGATGAGGGCGAGGCATCGCCGATCCGTCATCCGCCTGATGGACCTGGTCATGGGCAGCGCAGCGATGATAGAGTACGTCCAGTCGGACCTCAAGGGTCCGTGGTCTTGGAGCGCCTGAAACGTCTACAAGAAGGAGCACCTGCGGTCTACGCTGAAATCGTCAGCAATCTCATGAGGGGTGGCGTGAACATCGCTTCCGCCGGGGTCGTGGCACCGAGTGTCTATGGGGACCTTCTAAGATTGACCATGTTCGAGGAGTTCCGGTCTACTCACGAGCATGACCTAAACGATACCGAAGCACTGGATGCAATCCCCCAATCCAAGGAGGCACGAGAAGACTATATATATTTGCTTAAGCGCGGCATGGAGGTCTGGGGCAAGGTGGTTGATGGGCAGAGGAGAACGATCATCCAACGGATAGCCGTCGAGACCGGCGTCACCGGGAACGCGATGATTGAAAGCATCCTTTCACTTCGGCCGGATGGACCGCTGCCGGATTCACATATGACCAATGGGATTCTGCGCAGGTGACGGCAGCGGCCGTTCTGGTTTCAGCCGCTCGTCGCTCCTGCGGCGTGGTGGAGACAGCTTCCGTCTGTTTCAATCACCGGTGCCGCAGGAGCAGTGGTTCCGCCCCCTCGTGGCGTTGAAAATCATCGTCACCTGCACGCGCACTCTGCACGCCTTCTCAGTTGTTCCAAGGGGCTCCTGAGCGGGAACGATGCAGTAGAAGTCTGGATGGTACGGACCAACGGCCTATCTTGGCGGGCGGCTCGCCCGCAGCTCTGGGTCCGCCGGGAATGCCAGTTTAGTGGGTACAATAGCGGTTCCGAGACTCGGCGGGAAGGTGCCGCCGAGCACGGCCAAGTTGCCCGCTCCAACCGGATCTGTCGGCATGGTTCCGGCTGAGGACGCAATCTGGAGTCGGCGAGGGCGGAAAATCCGGAAAGGCGGCAACAACGGTCGGTCAAGTCTGACACCGAAGCACATCGCGTCCGCACGCGGATCGGGCTCAACGGGTACCTTCCAAGCTCGAACGACTGTGGCCGACAGGATCAGAGCAGATGCCGTCGGTCGCCGCCGCGCACAAAGCCTTGATCGGAATCATGGGGCACCTCGATACCGCAGCCGCGAGTGTCAGCGCGTCCGCCCCCGCCGACGGCCCGATGCCGGGACCTTCGCGCTTGCGCACGAGCGGTCGGCTCCGGTGTGGTTGCCAGAACCATGAGGTTGTCTTTGCCTTCCCTGCCCCGCCTGTTCCGCGCGCTGGCGTCGCTGTCGCTGCTTTGCGCCGCCGCGTCGCCGATCTCCGCCGATGATTGGCCGCAGTGGCTCGGCCCGCAGCGCGACGCGGTGTGGCGAGAGACCGGCATCATCGAGAACTTCCCTGTCGGCGGACCGCCGCGCGTCTGGCGGACCGAGATCGGCGCCGGCTACTCGGGTCCCGCCGTCGTCGGAGACCGGGTCTACGTCATGGACCGCCAGGTGCCGAAGGACGGACCGAAACCCAAGAACGCCTTCGACGCCTCACAGATCCCCGGCAACGAACGCGTGCTCTGCCTCGACGCCGCAAACGGTCGCCTCGTCTGGAGCCACGAACACGATTGTCCCTACACGGTGAGCTACGCGGCCGGTCCGCGCACCACGCCGCTGGTCGCGGGCGGACGCGTCTTCACGCTGGGTACGATGGGTGACCTGACCTGCCTCGGGGCCTCGGACGGCCGCGTGTTCTGGCAGCGCGACTTCAAGAAGGACTACGGCCTCAAGATCCCCGTCTGGGGCGTCTCGGCGAACCCGCTGCTCGACGGGCAGAAGCTCATCTGCGTGGTCGGCGGCGAAGGCACCGTCGCCGTCGCGTTCGACAAGGACACCGGCAAGGAACTGTGGCGCGCGCTGTCCGCGAAAGAGCCGGGTTATTGCCCGCCGACGATCCTCGAGCTGGGCGGCCGTCGGCAGCTCGTCATCTGGCACGCCGAGGCGGTGAACGGCCTGGACCCGGAGACGGGCCGCGTGCTGTGGACCGAGCCTTGGAAGCTGAACTACGGCATGGCCATCGCCACGCCGCGGAAGGTCGGGGACAACTTGTACCTGTCGTCTTTCTACAACGGCTCGCTGATGCTGCGATTCGAGGCGGGCAAGGACGCGCCGGTCGTCGCCTGGCGCACGCAGAAGATGAGCGAGCGGGACACGACGCACCTCAACTGCACGATGAACACGCCGTTCATCGAGGACGGCCATATCTACGGTGCCTGCAGCTACGGACAATACCGCTGCATCCGCGCCGACACCGGCGAACGCGTGTGGGAGACCTTCGCGCCGACCAGCGGAAGATCCGAGCGCTGGGGCAACTGTTTCACCGTGAAGAACGGCTCGCGCTTCTTCCTCTTCGGCGAGAAGGGCGACCTCGCGATCGCCAAGCTGTCGTCGAAGGGCTACGAGGAGATCGGCCGCGCCCATCTCATCGATCCGGCGAACCACGATCCGGGACGCCCGGTGGTGTGGTCGCATCCGGCGTTCGCCGGACGGCGCATCTACGTGAGGAACGACGGCGAGATCATCTGCTTCGACCTCGCCGCGAAATGAACCCAGCGGTGCCCGGGCCGCGGCGTCCCGCGGCGACGGCGGGTGGGCCGCGCTCGCCGGTCCAGCAGCTCACCGTGATGGGGTGCGATCAGAAGTGGCGGACACTCGTAGCGCAGGTTTGAAACCTGCTGTTTCGCCGAGTTGCACTCGGCAGGGCGTCGACAATGCCCGCCCGCTCACTGGCCGCAGCGTCTGCGGATTGCAGATCCGCGATACAGCAGAGTGCAACTCTGCGCTACTTCCGCAGCCGTGTCCGCCACTCCCGATCGCACCCAGCTCGACCCTGCGGTCCGCCACCGCGCCCTAGCCGCGGTCCCCGTCGGTGCGGGTCGAAGTAAGGATCACCGCGTGGCAAGCCGGTTCCGGGGTGCAGGCGGGCTTCACCGGTCCGCTCAGCGGTTGAGCAAGCGGATCACTTCCTCGTGCAGCTCGGGGGCGCAGGCCACAGCGGACGTCGCCCCGGGCCGCGCGGCGTCGAGACCTTGCCAATCGGTGATCTTGCCACCGGCGCCTTCGATGCACGGGATGAGGGGCAGCAGGTCCCAAGGGTTCATGATCGGATCGACCATGATATCGGCCCATCCGCTGGCGAGCAGCAGGTAGGCGTAGCAATCTCCGAACGTGCGGTAGAGCCGGACGCGATGGGCGAGCGTGTCGAACGCCGCGCCGTCCTGGTAGCGCGCGGGGAACAGCGGATCGCTCGTCAGCAGCGTCGCCGCGTCGAGCTTCGGCGCGGGCCGGAACCGCACCGGCGTGCCGTTCAGCGTCGTCTGCTTCCCGTCACCGATCATCAGCTGCTTGAGCACCGGCTGATGGATGCAGCCGAGCACAGGACGCCCTTCGTGCAGGAGCCCGATGAGCGTGCCGAACAACGGCACGGCGGTGATGAACGATTTCGTGCCGTCGATCGGGTCGAGCACCCAGACGAACTCCGCGTCGCCCCGCACCGTGCCGAACTCCTCGCCCACGATCCCGTGCGACGGGAACTTGTGCTCGATGAGCCGGCGCATCGCGAGCTCGGCGTTCCGGTCGGCCAAGGTGACCGGCGATTCATCGGCCTTCATCTCCAGGCCGAACTCGCGGTTCGCGAAATACGGAAGGATCACCTCCGCGCTGGCCGCGGCAAGCTCGTGGATGAAGGGACGGAACAGATCAAGGGTCACGCCCGACGAGCAGACCACGGTCCGGACCGATGGACAATGATTTGGCTCACCCCGGCGCAAGATCGACCTCGCCGTGACATCCGCTCCGCGAAAGATCGACCCCGCGCCTCGGGGAATTTGTCGTCGCCGCGTCCGACCGCGTCCGCCTAGCGTGCGCCATGCACCGCCGTTCGTTCCTTCGCTTGGCGGGGATGTCCGCGCCTTGGATCGTCGCCGGATGTTCCGGACCGTTGACCAGGACCGCGGCCCGCGAGCTTTCGGTGGATGTCGCCGTCATCGGCGGCGGCCTCGGCGGATGCGCCGCGGCCCTTGCCGCATGTCGTGCCGGTCTGCGGGTCGTGATGTCCGAGGAGACCGACTGGATCGGTGGACAGCTCACCTCGCAGGCGGTGCCGCCGGATGAGCATCCTTGGATCGAGGACTTTGGTTGCACCCGAAGCTATCGCTCCTTCCGCGAAGGGATCCGGGCGCATTATCGCGACCACTTCCCGCTCACCGCCACGGCCCGGGCCGATCTTCGCCTCAATCCCGGCAACGGCTGGGTCTCCCGCCTTTGCCACGAACCGCGCGTCGCGCTCGCCGTGATCGAAGCGATGCTCGCGCCGCACGTCGCCGACGGCCGGTTGCGCATCCTCCGCGGCCACGTGCCCGTCGCCGCCGATACCGACCACGACCGGGTCCGGGCGGTCACCCTGCTCGACCGGACCTCCGATCGGCGGATCACGGTCACGGCACCCTACTTCATCGACGCCACGGAACTCGGCGACTTGCTGCCGCTCACCGGGACCGAACATGTCGTCGGCGCGGAATCCCGGTCCGAGACCGGCGAACCCCACGCCCCAGAAAAGGCCGATCCTCTCGCGCAACAAGCCTTCACCGTCTGCTTTCCGCTCGAGTATCGGGCCGGTGAAGACCACACCCTCCCGCGGCCCGACGAATATGCGTTCTGGCGCGACTACGTGCCGTCCATGGACCCGCCGTGGAGCGGACGTCTCCTGGATTGGCAGAATCCGGAGCCGAAGACGTTGAAGCCGCGGAACCTCGTCTTCGACCCGACGCTCCAAGCGAAGGGGCTCAACCTCTGGACCTACCGGCGGATCCTCGACACGACGCGATGCGGACCCGGGGCGTTCGCCGGCGACGTGTCGCTCGTGAACTGGCCGCAGAACGACTATTGGCTCGGCCCGCTGGTCGGCGTGCCGCCCGACGAAGCGGCGCGGCACGTCGCGCGAGCCAAGCAGCTCAGCCTGTCGCTGGCCTACTGGATGCAGACCGAAGCGCCGCGGCCGGACGGCGGCTCCGGATGGAAGGGCCTCCGGCTCCGGCCCGACGTGGTCGGGACCGCCGACGGGCTGGCGAAATCCGCTTATGTCCGCGAGGCCCGGCGGATCCGCGCGGAACTGACGGTCACTGAACTCCATGTCGGCACCGAGGCACGGATGCGCGCGACCGGCAGCCCGCTGGCCGAGGTGACGGCCGCCCGGTTCGACGACTCGGTCGGTGTCGGCGCGTACCGGATCGACCTGCATCCGGACACCGCGGGCAACAACTACATCGACCTGAGCTCGCTACCGTTCCAGATCCCGTTGGGCGCTTTGCTACCGCGCCGGATGGAGAATCTTCTTCCCGCCTGCAAAAACCTCGGCGTCACCCACATCACCAACGGCTGCTACCGGCTGCATCCGGTCGAGTGGAACATCGGCGAATCCGTCGGAGTGCTGGTCGCCCAATGCCTCAGGACCCAGGAACCCCCGCGCCAGATCCGGCGCGATCCGCAGCGGCTCGCGGAATACCAGCGGGCGCTGCGCGAAGAAGGTGTCGAACTGAGCTGGCCGAAGGGGACGAGGGCGCTTTGAGGCCCTGAGCCAGTAAGCCAGTGAGCGAGCAGGTCAGCAGGTCAAAGGAATCGACGCCCTATCCACGACTGACCACTGACCACTGACCACTGATCACCGGCCACTCCCGCCTGCAACCGCGGACAACTCGTGGTTCACCACGGCAAGGCAATACGTCGCCGCCGTCTCGCAGCGGAGCACGAGCGGCCCTAGGGTGATGGCCTTCGCGCCCGCGGCCTTGAACGCGGCATACTCCTCGGTGGTGAAATCGCCCTCGGGGCCGACGATGACAGCGACCGATCGAGGCAGGCGTCCGTGCTCGCCGAGAAACCGTTCGAAGTGCGTCCGGGCATGGCGGGGCTCGTCGAGCAATGACCCGATGAGCACGAGGTCGAAACGCTCGCCGCGCCGGATCCACATCGACGGAGACTGCGGCGCATCGACGCGCGTGAGCCAGACCGCGCCGCATTGCTTCGCCGCCTCGGTGGCGATGGTCTGCCACTTCGAGCGCTTGTCCTCCGCATCACCGGGCACGCTGATGCTCCGGTCGGCGACCAGCGGCACCACGCGCGCGGCGCCGAGTTCCACCGATTTCTGGAGGATGCCGTCCATCGCCTTGGTCTTGGCGATAGCCTGGACCAAGGTCACTTCGGCCGCCCTCGGAGGGTGCGGGGTCCGTTTCACGACCCGGACCGTGACATCGCGCTTCCCGGCAGATGCCACGACACAGGCCAGTTCCCCGCCCGCGCCGTCGAGCACCACCACCGGTTCGCCGACCTGGACCCGCAGCACCCGCGCCGCGTGATGGGCGTCCTCCTCCGACAAGGCCAGCACGTCACCGCGCGTCCGGTCGGGAGGGAGGAAGAATCGGTGCATGGTCGGGAGCGGGAGCCAGTGGGGCAGTGAGCCAGTGAGCCAGTGAGCCAGTAGGTCAGTAGGTCAGTAGGTCGGTGATCAATGATCAGAGCTGAAGAAATCGATGTTGAGGGGAACGGTGTCCGATTGGCGTTGCTATGACGAGGCATAGAGGGTCCTGAGAAGTGGCAGGGCGGCGTGTTCCGTGAGTTTGTCGCGGAGGGAGCGGCGGAGCCAGCGGATGAACTTGAGGCTGTGCTGGGAGGCCCTCTTGGCCGCCTGGACGAGTGCTGGCAACACCAGCCCCTTCA
>CAIWVP010000116.1 GCA_903916195.1 uncultured Verrucomicrobiota bacterium
AAGATCGACCCCTACGCCTACCTTCGCGACGTCCTCACACGTCTCCCCTCCATGACCACCGGCCAGATCGCCGCCATCACCCCCGCCAACTGGATCAGTCCGGCAAACAGGCCGACCCAGATCGCTGCATAAGTGTCATAGTCTTCACGCTATCGCTCTTATGCACCCAGCAGGGGCTCGGCGTGCCGCTTACGAAGGGTTGGCGCTTGCCTGGATTCTCCGCTTACGGAAAAGCGGGTGGCCCTACGCCTTGACCGGTGGAGGGTGGCAGCGATGGACAACCCACCCGAGCACGCATCCTTTGAGGAAGAGCGCCATGGGCCTCGGTCAGCGCGCCGCGACCTGTCCTGCCGCCGCGGGGCGCGCCGGGCGCGGCGCGAAGAGATCACCGCGGTGCACGCCGATCGCCGGCGCGGCGAGGGCGGTCGGGACGGCGGTCGGGACGGCGGACGGCTCGTCGTCGAACGGTCGCCAGAAGCAGCGCCAGCGCGTGCGGTCCGCGGTGCGGCGCGTGCGGACGACGCCGAAGAAGGACGAGGTGCGGACGGCGTCCTTCGTCGCGTCGCGCCGCCAGAGGTTCCACAGGAGCGACCGGCTGGAGGCGCCGGTCTTCGGGTCTTTCTCCGCGCGGTAGAGCGACCAGAGCGGCGACCAGCTACGGGCGATCGATTTGTTGTCGGGGATGACGGGCTCGGAGATGGCCAGGACCTGCAGGCGCTCCTTGCCGTCGAAATCGCGGTTCCAACTGAAGATCGGCCAGAGGTCTCGGCGGAGGCGCTCGACGCCGGTGACCGGGGAGCGCAGCACGGTCTCCGAATATGGGAACCACAGGATCCGCGTGCGTTCGCGTTCGATCTCGGGCGTGCGGACGTGACGATGCGTGTAGAGCGGCCAGAGGAAGAAATCGCTCCGCATCGACGCGTTGGTGGCCTTGCCCCAGAACGGCCAGACGCGGTCCGCGTGCTTCCCTTCGCCGCGGGCCCACCCGATGAAAGGGAAGGGCATCCCCCATTCCTTGAACTTCTCCTTGTGGTCCTCCGTGTAGCTGAAGAACGGCCAGAGGAGCGTGGTGTTGTCGCGTTCCGGCGAGCGCTGGAGGCCATAGAGCAGGAGGAAACTGCGCCGCCGCTCCGGATTCTCGGTGCCGAGCCCGAGGTCCTCGTGGTGGAAGAACGGGAAGAGGGCGAACCATTTGTCGTGGCCGGGCAGGACCTCGGGCTCGTCGGTGAGCGCGTTGGTGCGGACGGAGCTGGAACGGGTCTCGTGGCCGAGGAAGGGGAGCAGTTGCCACCCGCTCACGCCGCCGCCGTGGCGGAGGTGGAAGAACGGGAAGAGATAGTTGTCGGTCTCGACCTGGCCTTTGCGCGACCAGACGTAGAGCGGTGCGGCGACGAAGCGGACCTCGTCGCGGAAGAGATGGTTGCGGAAGTGCCCGTAGACGGGCAGCAGCGACCAATAGTCGTTCGTCGGGTTGGACGATCGTTGGGAGAAGAAGAAGGGGAAGAGGTTCCGGCGGCGCTTCGCCTCGTCATCGAGCGAGAGGCTGCCGTGGAAATTGAGGAACTGCGCGAGATGCCAGCGGTACTCGGTGCCGAAGCGGTCGTAGCTGAAGAGCGGGTACAGGACGTCGAGCTCGGTGCGCTCGATCTCCGGTTCGCGGTAGAGCGACATGAACGGCGCGACGGTCCAAAGGGAGTTCGAGTTGGTCTCGCCCTTCTGCCAGCCCAACAACGGCCCGAGCATCTCCTGGCGTTCGCCGCGCTCGAGCGTGAGGCCGAAGCGGTGCGCCAACGGGCCGGTCTCCAGGAGACCTTGCGCGGCCGCCGGGAGCAGGGCTCCTGCGGCGAGCATGAGGACGGGAAGAAAGCGGAGCATCAGCTTGGGATGTGACAGTCCTCGAGCCTCGGGCGAGATGCAAGGGGCGGTCGGCGCCGGTAAGCGTCCCGCCGTGGATCTCGCGTCAGATCGCCCGGGCGTCCATCCAAAGGCTCGCGTGGAACACCTCGCCCGGCTTGAGCACGATGACCTCGCCGTCGCCACGTCCGAAGGAGTTGGGGAGCGCGGTCCAGGGCTCGATGCAATAGTAAGGTGCTTCCGTGCTGCCCGACCAGAGCGCGGCGAAGCGGTACGCGGGCGACGCCTCGAAGTTGACCACCGATTCGGTCCCGGCGACCGGGTCGACCAAGGCGATCTCCTTCTCCGCGAACTCGCCGAGGAACACCGTCATGCTCACATCGGTGCCGACGCCGAGATGTTGGGCCGGGAAAGGCTCGGCGTAGAACGTCTCCGACTTCCCGACCGGGTTGTAGCGCGTCGCCCGCGGGAGACGGATGTTGCAGCGGTTCCGCTCGTTGCCGGCACCGGTCGGAACGGCGAAGTACGGATGGATCCCCGTGCTGAACGGCAGCGGGGCCGTGTCGCGGTTCTCGACGGATTGCTCCAGCACGAGGCGTCCGCCCGCGAGCCGATAGGTCAACGTGTGCCGGAAGGCGAACGGATAGCTCGGCCGTGTCTTCTCGGAATCGGTGAGCTCCATCGTGGCGCTGGTGTCGGTCCGCGACACCAAGCTCCAGGGCACGCGCCGGGCGAAGCCGTGCTGCGGCGACTGCCACAGCTTCCCGTCGAGCTCGTACTGGCCTTCCTTGCCCTGCGCGACGTTGTAGCTGACATGGGGGAACAGCACCGGGTTGCCGGCCCACATGCGGTCCGGATAACGCGCCACCACCTCGTCGGGAGCGTGGAGCACCTCGACCCATCCGCGCCCCGGGATACGCCGGGCATAACGCACGAGCCAGCCGCCGAGCCCGGGATGGAGGGTGGCGATGGCGTCGTCGCCTTCGCGAAGCGTGATGGGTCCTGACATGCCGAGAAGCTATCGCTGCGGGGTGCCGGAAGGGAAGGGACGAAGCGGGAACAAGGCGCGCCAGCAAGGTGCCTTGGAAAGAGCGTCGATGAGCCGCCAAGACTCGCTGCCGCGTCGATCAACCCGAGCGGGGCAGGCGTTGCTGGCTGCCATGAGGTGCGTGCGGGCGAGCCGCCCGCGCTCCTGTCCGGTCCGTGGGGATCCGTCGGTAGCTCGTCGTCGACGATGCAGGTCGATGGATATGGACAGCATCTTACCCCGGCGTTGCTGGCTGCCATGAGGTGCGTGCGGGCGAGCCGCCCGCGCTCCTGTCCGGTCCGTGGGGATCCGTCGGTAGCTCG
>CAIWVP010000117.1 GCA_903916195.1 uncultured Verrucomicrobiota bacterium
ACGGGCTGAAGACGGCGCCGACATAGCCGCCGCGACGGTAGACCGGCGGGATGTCCGACCTCGGCATCGCGCCCGGCTGTCCTTGGTAGACGAACACCGGCCGGCCGGTCCGCAGGAACTCGACCTTTCCGCCGGTGGTCGGATGCATCTGCAACGGTTCGGCTCCTCGGGGCGCGGGTACCTTCGGACGCAATTGGAGGAGCGAGGACGCCCCATGGCGCAGTTGCGGCAGCACGAACCAAGCACGCCGCTGGGCGTCCACCTGGACCGGATAGTTGATGCGGTCGAGCGCGTTCTCCGGGCCGACCAGCCGCAGGGGAGCCTCCAAACCCTCGGGCAACGGGAAGGACACGATGCTCTCGCGCCGGTCGATGTCTCCGGCGGACACGCGGATGAAGATGTCCTCGCCGTGCGCCGACGGCATCGGCATCGACAACGCGACCGATAGAAGGGCGATCAGGCGGGAGGCGTTCTGGAGCCAAGGCATGCCGGGGATCTTAGCCGCGGAGCCGGCACGCGGAAGGCGAAAGACCCGGCGGAAGCTAGGCCGTCAGCGCCGCGTCCCAGTCTTTCCAGACCGGTTCGTAGCCCAGCCGGCGGATGAGCGCGGCGACCTCTTCGGGCGACCGGTCGTCGGCGATCTCGAACTGTCCGGTCGCGTTCGTCGTCCGGCCCGTCGCGAGGATCCGTTCGCCGGAGTCGGCCGCCAGCGCGACGATCCGCCCGCGCACCGTCTGATGGATGCTGTCCTTGCCGGCACCGGTGTAGCCGCCCGGTTCGGTGTGGCTCCCGGCGCTGGCGTGGGTGATGCCGAGCGGCAGCAGGCCATCGCGGAGCGCTGCCGGTTCGCGCGTCGAGAGCACCAGCCCCACGTCCGGCAAGAAGAGCCGGAACGCCGCGATGAGCTGCACCAACTCGCGGTCGCCGAGGTGGGTGAGCGGCTGGAAATCCCCTGCGCACGGACGCAACCGAGGCAACGAGACCGTGACTTGCGCCTTCCAGCAATGCCGCGACAGGTACGCCGCGTGCGCCGCGGTCGCCAACGCCTCCGTGCGCCAATCTGCCAGGCCATGCAGCGCGCCGATGCCGAGACGGCGGAATCCCGCCGCGTAGGCACGCTCCGGACACTCCATCCGCCAGTTGAAATCCCGCTTCGGCCCGAGCGTGTGCATCCGGCCGTAGATCTCGCGGTCGTACGTCTCCTGGTACACCACGAGCCCTTCCGCGCCCGCGGCGACGAGCGGACGGTAATCCGCCGTCTCCATCGGCCCGATCTCCAGCGAGAGCGAGGGGATCGTCTCGTGCAGCGCCCGCACGCAATCCGCGAGGTAGCCGTTGGAGACGAACTTCGGATGCTCGCCCGCCACGAGCAGGATGTTGCGGAACCCCTGGGCCGCGAGCGCCTGCGCCTCGCGACGGACCTCTTCCACGCTGAGCGTCACCCGGAAGATGGCGTTGTCCCGGGAGAAGCCGCAGTACGCGCAGTTGTTCACGCACTCGTTGGACAGATAAAGCGGCGCGAAGAGCCGGATGACCTTGCCGAAGCGCTGGCGGGTCAGGGCCTGCGAGCGCGCGCAGAGCGGCTCCAGCAGCTCGCCCGCGGCGGGCGAGAGCAGCGTCGCGAAATCGGACAGCGTCGCGGCACCTCCGGCGATCAGGCGCTGGACGTCCGCGCCCGAGGCCGACCGGGCCCGCTGGATCAGGGCGGCGGTCGGCAACGCATCGAACTCGGCGACGAAACTCATGTGCCGCGGAGCCTAACGGCGGTCCCTCGCCCGGCAAGCAGCGGTGCGGCGCGACTTGCCCAAGCGGGGTCGTGCGCCGATGGATGCGTCGTCCCACCGGGGGATCCGCGCGATGTCGGCCGGATCCCCTGCTTCACGACCATCGTGTTGATAAGATATGGGGATAATTCTTATTTTAATCAGTCACTACACCTGTTTTAATAGGTAAGAATATGTGCGACGAACTCAGAAAGACCTCCGAGTCGGCCGGCACCACGCTCTTCCTGAAGACCGAATCTTGGTTCAGCCGGATGCGGCTGCTCCGGCTCGTGTACATGCTCGCCATTTGTGCCGTCTTCGCGCTCCTGCTCTGGATGGTCGAGGCGAAACAGACACCCATCGTCCCGGTCTCGGACGCACCGCTGGCGATGCCGTCGAAGTGACCGACCTCGGCGCCGCGGATGCCTTCGCTTCCGGCCGTCCCGGCGGAAGAAAGGGTTGCGACCCGGGGCTTTTACCTGATTCTCCGGCGACGTTCGCATGATCGCTGCCGCCCAATCCTCTCCCGAACCCGTCGCCCCGGCTGCTCCCGCGCCGCATCCGGTCGATTTCTCGCGGCCCGTCCCGCCGCCGAAGACCTCGGTCCTCAAGCTGATCGGCGAGGTCCTCGACCACGGCGGCCCCGGCTACCTGCAGTTCGCCATCACCAACCTGTGCAACGCCGATTGCGGCTTCTGCGGGTTCGCGCGCTCGCAGTTCGACCCGAAGAAACGCCGCAGCGTCACCTTGCGCGAGGCCCAGGATGTCATCGACATCGCGGTCAAGAACCACATCGGCTACCTGCTCTTCGTCGGCGGCGAGCCGCTCGTCCACAAAGAGCTCCGCGCCATGACCCGCTACGCGGCGGCGCGCGGCATCAAGCCGATGATCTGCACCAACGGCGGTCTGTGGACCGAGCAGAACATGAAGGACCTGGCCTCCGACGGCCTGAGCAGCGTCATCATGTCCATCGACGCGCACGACATCGCGGTGCACGAGAAGAACCGGGGTCTGCCCGACGTCTGCCGCAAGATCAAGCGCGCCAACGAGGTCTTCAAGAGCTTGGGCATCCAGACCACCGCGAGCATCACCGCGAGCCGGTTGATCGAGGATTTCGGCAAGCTCCCGGCCTTCCTCGAGTCGCTCGGCTTCGAGAGCTGCACCTTCAGCTATCCGCTCACCAACCTCGCCTCCAGCTATCTCAGCTTCAGCGAGGGCGGGCTCGTCAGTTTCACCCCGGACGAGCTGATCGCGCTCTTCGAGAAGATCAAGGTGATGAAGCACCAGAGCGGCTACCCGGTGGTGAACCCCACCGAATCGCTGGACGAGATGCAGCGTCATCTGCGCGGGGAGAAGGAGAAGTTCGGCTGTCTCGGCGGCCACAAGTACTTCTACCTCGACTGGCATCTGAACCTCTATCGCTGCCACTTCTGGGAGACGCCCATGTGCAACGTGTACGAGTGGGACGACTCCAAGCTCATCCGCGACGGCTGCACCCGTTGCATGATCGACTGCTACCGCGACCCGAGCGTGCTGCAGTTCGTGGCCATCAGCGCCAGCGACGCGTGGCAGGCGGCCAAGAAGGGCAAGCTGCTCACCGCTGCCAAGCACGTCTTCGACCGCCGCAACCTCACCTCGCTCCAGGCCGTGTGGGAAGATCGCAAGTGGGTCGCGAAGGTGTAGCGAACGTCGCTCGTCGCACGGTGATCGTTGATCACCCAGCAACGAAGCCCGCCCCGATCCAACCCGGAGGGTTGGCAGCCATTAGCCGGGGGTTGAGCGCAGCGATACCCCCGGAAGCTCCGATAGGGTAGCACCCTGAAGGGGTGCCAGCCCAAGGCACCTCGTGCGGTCCGCCTGGTATCCCTTCAGGATGCTGCGGACCCACCCAGCGTACCGGGGGTATTCGTCGCGCTCCGCGCACCTCGCCCCTCGGCTAATGGCTGGCAACCCTGCGGGTTGCTGCCGGACCCAAAGTTCAGGACAACGATTTGGATGCCGGCATCACAACACCTTGGTCCTTCAGCCGATCACTTCCCCATCAGGTGCTCGAGCACGAGTTGATCGAGGTCCTGATAGTTGCGGTCGGCGATGAGCGCGTCGGCTTCCTTCGTCGGGTACGAGCGGGCCTTCTCGACCAGGCGCAGGAAGGTCTTCTTCGAGTTGTCGAGGTGCTTGAGGAAATGCTCTTCCCGGGTGGTGCGGAAGGGATGCACGTCGAAGGCCACGTACTCGCCCTTGCGGCCGTAGCCGTTGCGCTCCAGCGCGCGGACCTGGTTGAAGGCGACCCGCAGGTTGGCCGAGCCGAACGGTTTGTCCTGGTCGAACTTCAGGCCGTTCTGGTCGTTCAGGTGGAGCGACCACAGCTTGCCGAAGCTCATGGCGAAATCGATCTCGTCCGCCGGATCCAGCCCCGCGAGGATGGAGTGGGCCGACTCGATGAGCGCGCCGACGCGCTTCGGGTCGCGGGTGAGCTGCGCGATGGCCAGCGCGTGCCCGATGGTCGGGATGTAGGCGTGGTCCATCGGCTCGTTCGGCTTGGGCTCGATGCACAGACGGGCCTGCTTGTCGTGCTTGAGCATCGCGTCCAATGCCTCGACGAGCAGCTCGGTGGAGCGGGCGCCGGATTTGGATTCGCGCAGGTAGGTGCCCTCGCGCGCCAGCCAGAGCACGATCAGGTCGGTGCCCAGCTCGCGGGCGATGTCGATGGTCTGCTTGGAGCGGTCGATGGCGTAGCGGCGCTGCTTCTTGTCGTTGGAGGTGTAGCCGCCGTCGATGGTCTCGGGCGCGAACCAGAGGCGGGGCGCGACCATCTCGGCCACGATGCCTTCTCCGTCGAGCCGCTTCTTCAGCTCTTTGGCTTCCTTGAGCACCTGCGCGGCGGACTTGGTGCCGATCTCGGGCACCGCGTCGTCGTCATGGAACATCATCGCCTCGAAGCCGAGCTCCTTCAGCGCGGCGAGCTTCCAGTCGAAGTTCTTCGCCGGCCGGGTGGTCGGGCCGTAGGGGTCGCCGCCTTCGCTGAAGTTCCAGGGTCCGACGCAGAAACGATATGTGGTGGGCTTGGCCATAACGATTGTTGTGACAGGCAGCGTAAGGAGACGACGGAAGCCGGGGCAAGGCAACGTTGCGCGGAGGGTGCAATCGGAAGTGGCGGGCACGGTGGCTGAAGTAGCGCAGAGTTGGACTCTGCTGTATCGCGGATCTGGGATCCGCAGACGCTGCGGCCGGTATGCCGTCGGGCTTTGCCGAGTGCGACTCGGCGATACGGCCGATTGAAGATCGGCGCCACGTCGGCCCGCGGTCTGGGAGGCGCGAACTCCGTGGGCCCCGTTTTATCCGCTGCTCCCGCCCCTTCGATCAGAGGCCCATGGAACGCGTCCGAACTGGGTGTCGTTCCCCGAACTCGCGAAGCGTCTTGGAGCGGTCGCGGAGCCCGGCGCAGCCACCGCTTTCGCCCGCCGGTTCGGGCGTGGGGTATCCCGACCTTTGGAGACCGCTGATCACGCCCCCGAAAGCGGTGGCAAGCCACGCGCACTCCAAGACGCTATCGCGCCGACCCAAGCATCGAACCACATGCCGACCCTCTATTCTTCGTCATAGCCACGCCGCTCGGACACCGTTCCATTTGGGTGCTGTCGCTCCGAGACCGAGCCGGTAGAAACGGCTCCCCCTCCCCAAACCTTGGCCCTTGGTTCCAAACAGGGGGCGTGTACGCCGTTCCCGACAACGTCATCCTCGAAACCGGACCGCTCATTTGTCGATCGCGCTCCACGCCACCATCAAAGCCGCCATCAAAGCCGCCAACAGCGCCCCGAAAACCAAACACCGGCGTATCTTCCGCCGCCGGCTCCATTCCGGATCACCTAACAGCCAACGATCGCAGTGGGGACAACGCGAGGGATTCTTGGCAACGCGTCCGGCACAATTTGGGCATTTTATTGGGATGATGTTGATCATTTACACCTTCACGAAACCCGAGACCGTCAGCGCCGGGTCGAGCCGGTCGAAGAACGCGTCCGCCGTGCCTCCGGCGGCGGAGAGCGAGACCAGGCAGAAGCCGAGAAAAGGGAGGGCCGGCCTCATGCGGAGAGCGGTCCTCCGGGCGTCGGCCCGGCAGCGCGGAAACGCGCCTCGAACTCGGTCCATCCGTCGTCGGACCGGACCAGCCGCAGCTCGCCTCCGTGGAGCCGCGCGAGCTCGCGCGCCAGGTTCAATCCCAGGCCGTGCCCCGGCACGTCCTCGCCCATGGAGCCGCGATGGAA
>CAIWVP010000118.1 GCA_903916195.1 uncultured Verrucomicrobiota bacterium
CGGTCGATGCAACTGGACGCTGAGAAGGGGGGCGCCCAGTGGGCGAAGAAGAACGATGACCGCCGGCTCCGGATCGGTGCGTTCCTCCGCGGGTGGAACTTGGACGAGGTTCCCCAGTTCTGGAACGTGCTCAAGGGCGAGATGAGCCTCGTCGGTCCGCGCCCCGAGCGGCCGGAGCTGATCGTCCAGTTCCAGAACACGATCCCGCACTACAACGCGCGCCTCAGCAGCAAGCCGGGCATCACCGGTTGGGCGCAGATCAACGGCCTCCGCGGCGACACGGACCTCACAGAACGCGTCCGCTTCGACCTGCATTATCTGGAGAACTGGAGCCTCTGGCTCGACATCCAGATCATGGTCCAGACGTTCTTCCGCCGGGACAACGCCTACTGACCGGGCGTCCGCGCCGGTCCGGCGGGCCCGCGATCAGAACCGCGCGCGGCTCGGTGCCGCCGATACGCTGTTGGTACCGCGCGGGACCGGACGTTCTTCCGCCTTGGGCGCCTTGAACGCGCCGCGGAACAGCCAGTGGCGCTTCATCCCTTCGACAAAGGAATCCAGCGTCCTCAACAACGCGGTCGCCTGCGGCACCGTGTTCGACCTCATGTCGTCCATGGTCAGGTCGAGGTTGGTGATCGCGTTGCCCAGCGGAGCGGTGCCCTTGACGAGGTTGGTGATCAGCGCGCCGAGCGAAGCGGTGCGCTGGTCGAGGTTCGAGAGAGTTCCCGGCACCGCCGCCAAGGTCGCGATCAACTGCGCGTTCAGATGGGTCGGCAGGATCAGGTCGCCGAGACCACCGGGCTGCCCGAAGCGCGCGACCAGATTGGTCGGCAGGATCAGGTCGCCGAGACCGCCTGCCTGCCCAAAGCGCGCGACCAGGTTGGTGGGCAGGACCATCGCCCCCAAGGCACCGGGCGGCCCCACATTCGGACGGAGCTGCGCGGTGATCGCGTGGACGTTGGTGAGGGTCAGATAGAGCTCCGCCGTCAGACCGGGCAGCGCGGCGTCGACCTGGGTGCCGATGCCGCGGACCTTGGCGAGCACCTGCTGCACCTGCGCGAGCAGCGTCTCCGATTGGTCGATCGGCAGATAGTATCCGGTCTTGTTCTCCGACAACGGCACGTAACGTCGGTTGGGGCTGTCTTTCTTCCCGGACAGCTCATCGTAGGCGAACTTGTCCGAGAGCACACCGATCCGGCCTCCTTCGAGGTTGGTGGTGGTCAGCGTGCCGCTCATGGATCCCACCGAGATCTCCAGCACCACGCCGCCGGCGATCTCGACCGGGAAGCCCCCGAGTTTCACGCGGGAATCGCTGCTGATGTAGCCCGGATAACGGCTCGGTTCTTTGTCGCGCACCTTGAACCCGACGAATGCCCGGAATTGGTTCGTCTGATAGTAATCCCAACTGCGGAGCTGGTCGAGCGGCAGCGCGTCCACCTTGGTCACCTCGCCGACCTTGAAGCCCATCATGTGGACCGGCGTGCCCACCTTGATCCCCGTGGCATCGGCCACGTAGGTGTAGTACGGCACCTCGTCGACCCACCACCCGCGCGCCTCGCCGGTCCGGAAGATGAACCAGCCCAGGCTCGCGAGCATCAGCAGCGTCGTGCCGCCGAGGAAGAGCACCACCATCCACTCGACTTTGCGGAGACGGGTGCGGAGCTGCGGGGTGAGGTCTTGTAGCGCCATAGCTTCAGTTGCGTTCGTCCATCAGTTCCCGGACCGCCGGGTCGTCGCTGGCCGACACCGCCTCGCGGTCGCCGAGCACCTTCCAGCGCCCTCCGTCCACGGTCGCGAACCGCGTCCCGATCCCGAGCAGCGGACGCAGCTCGTCGGTCGCGATCACCACGGTCGCCGGCTTGCCGCCCAGCCAAGGATGCCCATGGACCAGCTCCGCGAGGAATCCGCGCCACCAGCGCAGATGGACCGGGTCGAGCCCTTCGAGCGGGTTGTCCAGCAGCACCAGCTCCGGCCGCGAAGCCATCGCCCGCGCCAGTCCCGCCCGCCGCGCCCAGGCACGCCCGATCCGGCCGGGAGCGAGGTTGGCGAAGCGCTCCAGCTGGAACGCCTCCATCAACGGCCGCAGCTCCGCGGACGATTCCGCGGCCGTCAGATGCCGGTGATACCGCAGAGGCAGCGCGATGTTCTCCGCGACGCCGAGGTCCGGGAAGAGCCGGCCCGCTCCTTCGAAGACGAAGCCGACCCGCTGGCGCAGCCGCGCCATCGCCTCGCCCGCCGGCGAAGGGAGCGGCTCGCCGAAGAGCCGGACCTCGCCTCGCGACGCCGGTCGCAATCCAGCCGCCGTCTCGATCACCGTCGTCTTGCCCGATCCTTGCTGCCCGGCCACGACCCAGCACTCGCCGCGGGCCACGCGCCAATCGACCGACGCGACCACCGGGACGTCCGATCCATGCGGGTTGGCGACCGCGACGCCCGACATCTCGATGACCGCGTCGTCGCTCACAGCAGGAGGTACACCGGGACGAACAAAGCATCGATGCAGAGGCAACCGACCACGCACTGCGCCACCGTGCGGGTCGTGGCAGCGCCGACCTCCTCGAGCCGCAACGCCTGCGACAGACCCTGGTAGCAGATGATCATGCCGGTCACCGCGCCGAACAACGAGGTCTTCAGCGCCAGCAACGGGAAATCCGCCCAGCTCAGCGCGGTCGCGATGTCCCCGAAGTAACCGGTCAGCGTCAGCGGCAGCCCGCGCGCGAACGCGAACGCGTAGCCGCTCACCAGCGCCAGCAGGACGAAATGCGCCGTCAAGGTCGCCACCGCGACGGTGAACCCGACCACCCGCGGCACGACGAGATAATGGATCGGGTCGATGCCCAGCGCCTCCAGCGCCTCGACCTCGCCGAGCGCCCGGGCCGTGGCCAGCTCGATGACCGAGGCGGTGCCCACGCGCGCCAGCACCACCAATCCGGCCACGAGCGGCGCGAGCTCGCGGATGACGACCGTGACCAGCAGCATGCCGGTGAACTTCACCGCGCCCACCGTCTGCAGCACGGTGACGGTCTGGCCGACGATGACGATCCCGAGCGTGATGCCGAGGAAACACACGATCGGGACCAGCTTCACGCCGACGCGAAAGACCTGCTCGGTCATCAAGGGCCGCATGACCTGCGGCGACTTGCCGGCCTTCGTCACCAACGTGCCGATCGCGATCAGCGTGAACGCCACCAAGCGCCGGAGCGTCGCGCCCGCCGCACGCGCGCGGACGGCCGCCACAGCGACGATGGACACGGACCGGGACGGGAGATGGACGGAGTCCATGGATCCGATTCAAACCTCCTGGAGCGTCCGCCGCAATGGGCCTTCTCAGGTCCGCATCGCGGCGGGGTCCACGCCTTGGGCCCGGCACCAATCGCCGTAGGCGAACGGGCTGATCTCGCTCGGCTTGATCTCGCTGCGGCCGCCCCAGAAGACGTTCGTGTAGCCCACGGCGATCCCCGCCTCGGCCAGGTGGCGGTCGATCGCCGCCTTGTGCGCGAGCACCACGTCGCGGTCGGTCCCGTGCGCCACCCCCATGACGTTCACATCCCGGAACTCCGGCCCGCCCTCGCGCCAGTAGGCGTGGGTCATGATGTGGTGCCGTCCGACCTCGCGGCCCGCGTCCAGCTCGCGGCCCGGCGGCACGGCCCAGTGGAAGAGCGCGTTGAACTTCGTGACCTTCTCGCCCGTGCTCAGCGTCTTGACGTGCTCGAGGAAGGTGCTGAAGCGGCCGATGACCCGCCGGGCGTTGAGATCCTCGGCCACCCGGCAGAACTCGTCGAGCGGCACGCCGGCTTCGGCGGCGCGCCCGGCCCAGAGGTCGGGACCGATCTCCTCGGGCGCGAACTCGCGCTTCAACGCCGTGAGCACGCGCCATTCAGGTCCGGTGAGGTGCGCGATCTGGACGTCGATGGTATCGGCCAGCTCGTCCGCCCGGCTGCCGGGTTCCATGCCGCGACGACGCACATGTCCCACGCCGAGCGCGAAAAGTTTCTTCGCCGGCATCAGCCGGAACTTCTCCGCGCCGACCTTGCGCAGCAGCAGGTCCGCGTGCTTGGCGAGGGAATAGCCTTGCGGGACCTTGAGCGTCGTCCAGAGCCGGTAGTTGGATCCCGGGGTCGCGGCGTCGGCCGACCGTATGACGACGTGCCCGCTGAACGGGTCCTGCTGCGACATGAAATCGAAGGCCGCGTCGGTCTTCTCGACCGGGATCTGCCACGCGCAGAGCGCACCTTCCGCGAGGTTGGTGGCCAGCAACGTCTGCCGCACGCGCCGGACGGTGCCCGCGGTGAGCAGGGCGCGGATGCGCTCGACCACCGTTTCGAGCGGGACTTCCGACAAGCGGCTGATCTCCGCCAAGGGATCCCGGAGGAAGCCTTGGATGCGGTCCTCGCTGACGGCGAGGATGCGCGCGTTGATGGGGTCGGTCGTGACGACCGGCGTGGCCTGGACTGTCATGCAGGCCGCGAACCTACCGGTGGCCGCACCGGTTGGCCATGGGCGAAACGGGCGGCGATGGATTCCGGACCGCCCTCCAAGGGTGGCGGGCCGAAGACCGACCAGGGGGCCCCTGCTCCGGACCGCATCCGGTCAGCGGGTCGTGTCCTGATCTGGAAAGCAGGCAAACAAGGCTGCGGCTCCTGCTTTCCAGATCCAAACCAGGACACAGCCGGACCGTGCGGCCTTTTGACTTCCCTGCGCGGCTCCGTAATCTGCCGTTCCGATGCATATCGCCCGCCATACCGATGCAGGTTTCGCTGCGCAGATCGACCGCGCCGCCGCCGCGTCCAGTCTTTTCGACCCCGTCATCGAGCAGCGCACGCGCGCGATCGTGGACGACGTCCGCGCCCGGGGGGACGCGGCGTTGGCCGAGCTGACCGAACGGTTCGACGGAGCGAAGCTGGCTCCGGCGCAGTTCGCGGTGACCACGGCCGAACTGCTCGGGGCTTCGCTCGCCGCGGACGAGCCGCTGCGCGCCGCCGTCGCCGAGGCGCACCAGAACATCGCGAGCTTCGCCAAGAAATCCGCCCGCCGCGCCTGGGCGCAGAAGAATTCCCACGGCGCCGCGGTCGGCGAGAAGTTCGACCCGTTCACCCGCGTCGGCATCTACATCCCCGGCGGCACCGCGCCGCTGGTCTCGACGGCGCTGATGACCATCACGCTCGCGAAGGCCGTGGGCTGCCCCGAGATCGTGGTGTGCACGCCTCCGGGAAAGGACGGCACGGTCAACCCCGCGCTGCTCTTCGCCGCGAAGACCGCCGGCGCGACAGAGATCAACAAGGTCGGCGGCGCCCAGGCCATCGCGGCGATGGCCTTCGGGACCGCGAAGATCCAACGCGTGCAGAAGATCTTCGGCCCGGGCAACGCCTACGTCGTCGCCGCCAAGCGGCTGCTCTTCGGCCATGTGGCCATCGACCTCTTGCCCGGCCCGAGCGAGGTGCTGGTGCTGGCGGACGACTCGGCGAACCCGCGCTTCGTCGCGGCCGACCTGCTCGCGCAGGCCGAGCACGGATCCGGCCACGAACGTGTCTGGCTCGTGACCACCTCGGGCAAGCTGCTCAAGGCGGTCGAGAAAGAGATCGCCCGGCAGCTGCCCAAGCTGGAGCGCCGCGAGTACATCGCCAAGGCGCTCGAGGCCAACGGCTGGCTCATCCAGGCGCGCGACATGGATTCCGCCCTGGCGCTGGTCAACCGGCTCGCGCCCGAGCATTGCGAGATCATGGCCAGCAACGCGCGCGCGCTGAGCGCAGGCGTCGTCACCGCCGGCGCCATCTTCCTCGGCGACCATTCGCCGACGGTCCTGGGCGATTACGTCGCCGGACCGAGCCACACCCTGCCGACCGGCGGCGGCGGCGCGAGCTTCGCGGGGCTGACGGTGGACCAGTTCCAGCGCCGCACGAGCGTGGTCGAGTACAGCAAGGGCGCGCTCAAACAGGCGCTCGGCACGGTGCTGAAGTTCGCCGAACTCGAAGGTCTCGGCGCGCACGGACGCTCGGCGAGCATCCGCGTGGAACGTTGATCTTTCCATCCCGCGCCCCATGAGACCCGCCGCCCTCGTCCGCCCGCTCGTCCGCTCGCTGCACGCCTACGTTCCCGGTGAGCAACCGAAGGTCCGCGGGCTGATCAAGCTCAACACCAACGAGAACCCCTACCCTCCGTCGCCGAAGGTCCTCGCCGCCACCAAGGCCGCGGTGGACGGACGCCTCCGGCTCTATCCGGATCCGTCGGCCCAAGCGTTGCGCGTGAAGCTCGCGCGCCTGCACGGCTGCGGACCGGAGAACATCATCGTCGGGAATGGATCCGATGAATTGCTGGCGTTGGCGGTGCGGACATTCACGGAGCCTGATGTCCGCTCCGACCGCGAAGGCCCTGCTCCCTCCGTGGCGACGGTCCAATATTTCTCGCCCAGCTACTCGCTCTACCCGGTGCTCGCCGACACGCACGGTGCGGCGAAGAACGCCGTGCCGCTCCGACCGGATTTCACCTTGCCGGGCGTCGCCGAGCTGAAGCGGGGGAAACAGTGGGACTTCAAGGCCGCGCTCACCTTCATCACCACGCCCAACGCCCCCAGCGGGCGCGGCTACGCCACCACCGATCTGGACGCCCTTTGCGCCGCGATGCGCGGGGTCGTGGTGTTGGATGAGGCCTACGCGGACTTCGCGGAGGAGCACGCGCTCGCGCGCGCGCAGAAGCATCCCCACGTCCTGGTCGCGCGCACGTTCTCCAAGGCCTACTCGCTGTGCTTCCAGCGCATCGGTTACTTCGTCGGCCATCCCGAGCTGGTCGCCGCGCTCGACAAGATGCGCGACAGCTACAACGTCAACGGCCTCGGCCAGGTCGCCGCGCTCGCGACGCTCGGCGACCTCGGCCATTATCGCCGGAACTTCCGCCGCATCATCGCCACGCGCGAGCGGCTGCGGCGGGAGCTGACCGGTCTGGGCTTCGAGGTGCTTCCGAGCCGGACGAACTTCCTGCTCATGCGCCCGCCGGGTCCACCGGCGCAGGAATGGCTGCGATGCCTGCGCGAGCAGAAGATCCTCGTGCGCTGGTTCAGCGCGCCGATGTTGAGCCCGTTCCTGCGCATCACGGTGGGCAGCGACATCGAGGCCGACGCGCTGCTGGAATCCGTGCGACTGTTCCGGGGCACCGGCCGCAAGCCCTGACCCTCTCGCATCCATGCCCCTGATCCGCACCGTCCGGCGCCGGCGCGGGGCCCCGGCTTCCCTCCGTTGGCGATGGGTCGCGGTATCGGTGGCGGCATTGGTCGCGCTGGTCTGGTGGCTGCCGCCGTTGCCCGGACCACGTTTCTTGGAGATGCCGCCCGCGCCCGGCTCCGGCTTCACGCCGTGGCGTCCGTTGGCCCGAGGCATCGACCATGCGAGCGCGAACTTCACAAAGCCACGACCGATGCGCTGCGAGGTGTTGCGGCTGGATCTCGCGGACACGAACCTGAGCTTCGTCGTGAAACCGTCCAACGGCGGCCGACCGGGCGAGACCGACAGCCAGTTTCCTAGCTCGTTCGTGCGCGCCAACGGGCTGCAGGCGGCCGTGAACACGACGCCGTTCAGCCCGGTGCGCCATCTGCCCGGCAGATCGCTCGACCTGCAAGGCTTGGCCGTCTCGGAAGGCGACCGCTACTCCGAGGCCGAGCCCAACCTCGATTCGCTGGTCATCACGCGCGACAACCGCGCGCGGTTGGTGACGGCCGGCGACGACACCCGGGACGCGTGGACCGGCGCCGGCGGCTTTCTCATATCCTTGCGCGGGGGCACCAACGTGGCGGAGGAACTGCACCCCGGGCCGGCCACGGTGATCGGCCTGTCCGGCGACGCGCGCTGGATGTTCTGGCTGGTGGTGGACGGACGCGAACCGAGGCGCAGCGAGGGCGCGACCCCGCGGGAGACGGCCGAGATGCTGCGCCGATTGGGGGCATCGCACGCCATCAACATGGACGGCGGCGGCTCCAGCACGCTCGCGGTCGGCGGCGGCTGGAAGGGCGCGCGGCTGCTCAATCGCCCGAGCCACTGGTTGCTCGAAGGGCTGGAACGTCCGGTGGGGGGGCTGCTCGGCGTGCGCTCGAAGCCGTTGCCCTAGCAAAGCCGGCCGTCACTTCCCGCAGCAGCTCTTGTACTTCTTGCCGCTGCCGCACGGGCAGTCGTCGTTGCGGCCGACGCGCGGCGTGGCCTTCACAGGACGCGCCTTGGCGACGGCCTCGTTGGCTTGGCTGACGACGTCGCTGGCGCCGGGCCCCGGCTCGACCTGGGCGAACGCGCTGGTCTCCTCGTGCCGCGTGACCTGCGGCAGGTTGTGCAGGAACTGCTCGAACGCCATCAGGCTCGAAGCGCTGCGGAAGATGTTGTGGCAGATCTCGGTCTTGATGTTGACCATCAATTCATCGAACAGCTTGAAGGCCTCCGCCTTGTACTCGATGAGCGGATCGCGTTGGCCGTAGGCGCGCAGGCCGATGGAGCTGCGGAGCGAATCCATCCCGTACAGGTGCTCCTGCCAGAGCCGGTCGATGGCGCTGAGGATGGTGTAGCGCTCGAGGCTGGCGAGGGCCTCGGGCTTCTCGAAGCTGACCTTCAGCTCGTAGGCCTCGCGGATCGCCTTCCCGATGAAATTGACCACCGCGAACTGGGCCTCGTTGAGCCCGTCGAAGAGCGAATCCGCCACCGGCGCCTCGGTGCCGGAACGGGCCGCCTTGAGGATCTCCTCCTCGGGCATCCCGATCGGGAAGTTGAGGTTCACCCAGTCGGCCAGGCCGCGGTGGTTCCATTCGGCGGGGTCCGAGCTGTCGCTGGTGAACTCCTGCACCTTGAGCAGCACGACCTCTTCCATGACGTCCATCAGGCGGTCGCGGACGTCGGCGGATTCGATGATCTCGTTGCGGAAGCCGTAGATGACCTCGCGCTGCTTGTTCATCACGTCGTCGTACTCGAGCGTGCGCTTGCGGATCTGGAAGTTGTGCTGCTCGACGCGCTTCTGGGCGGTCTCGATCGAGCGGTTGAGCAGCGGATGCTCCAGCTCCTGTCCCTCCTCGAGACCCATGCGCTCCATCACCTTGGTGATGCGGTCGGAACCGAAGAGGCGCATGAGGTCGTCCTCGAGCGAGATGAAGAAGTGGGAGGAACCCGGATCGCCCTGGCGCGAACAGCGGCCGCGGAGCTGGCGGTCGATGCGGCGGGATTCGTGGCGCTCGGTGCCGAGCACGTGCAGGCCGCCGACCTCGGTGACGCCGGCGCCCAGTTTGATGTCGGTGCCGCGGCCGGCCATGTTCGTCGCGATGGTGACGGAGCCTTTCTGGCCGGCGCGGGAGACGATCTCGGCCTCCTGCTGGTGGAACTTCGCGTTGAGCACCGCGTGCGGGATCTTCTCGCGGCTGAGCAGCTTGCCGAGCATCTCGCTGGTCTCGACCGAGACGGTGCCGACCAGGATCGGGCGGCCCTCGCCGTGCAGGCGCTTGATCTCGGCGACGACCGCGTTGAACTTCTCGCGCTTCGTCTTGTAGACGGTGTCGTGGGAGTCCTTGCGGATGTTCTGGCGGTTCGTCGGGATGGTCATCACCCCGAGCTTGTAGATATCGTGGAACTCGGCGGCCTCGGTCTCGGCGGTGCCGGTCATGCCGGCCAGCTTCTTGTAGAGGCGGAAATAGTTCTGGATCGTGATGGTCGCGAGCGTCTGCGTCTCGCGCTCGATGTCGACGCCTTCCTTGGCCTCGACGGCCTGGTGCAGGCCCTCGCTCCAGCGGCGGCCGGTCATGAGACGGCCGGTGTTCTCGTCGACGATGATGACCTTGTTGTCCTGCACGACGTACTGCACGTCCTTCTCGTAGATGCAGTAGGCCTTGAGCAGCTGGGAGATCGCGTGGATGACCTGGGCACGCTCCTCGAACTCGCCCTGGAGCTTGGCCTTCTGTTCGAGCCGTTTGCGCGGATCGCTCTCGGCGCCGGAATCGATCTGGCTGAAGGCGGTGGGGAGATCGGGCAGCACGAAGGCGTCGGGATCATCGGGCGAGATGAACGCGCGGCCCTTCTCGGTGAGATCGGCCTCGTGGGATTTCTCCTCGATGGCGAAGAGCAGCTGCTCCTTCTCCTCGTAGAGCTGCTTCTTGGATTGGTCCGCGTGCAGCTCGGTCTCGTAGACCTGCACCCGCTTGAGGTTCTCGGGCTCCTCGAAGAAGCGCATGAGGCCCTCGGAGCGCGGCTGGCCGAGCTTCACGCGATACAGCAGCGCCGCGAGCTGGAGCTCGAGCGCCGCGGGATCCTTGGGGTTCGAGCCGTCGGCGGGCTTGATCTGCTTGAGCACGCCGTCGGCCTCGCGGAGGAAGCGGTTGCACAGCTCGCGCTGGGCGTTCACCAAGCGCTCCACCACCGGTTTGAAGTCGTTGTATTTGTGCTCGACGGTGATCACCGCCGGACCGGAGATGATCAGCGGCGTGCGCGCCTCGTCGATGAGGATGGAATCCACCTCGTCCACGATGGCGAAGTAATGCCCGCGCTGGACCTGCTCCTCTTTGCGCGTGGCCATGCCGTTGTCGCGCAGATAATCAAAGCCGAACTCGGCGTTCGTGCCGTAGGTGATGTCGCACCCGTACATCTCGCGGCGGACCTGGGGCGACTGGTCGTGCAGGATGCATCCGACCGAGAGTCCGAGGTAGCGATACACGGCGCCCATCCACTCGGAATCGCGGGCGGCAAGGTAATCGTTGACGGTGACGACGTGGACGCCGCGACCGGTCAGGGCGTTGAGGTAGACCGGCAGGGTGCCGACGAGCGTCTTGCCCTCGCCGGTGGCCATCTCGGCGATGAAACCGCGGTGGAGCGCCGTGCCGCCGATGAGCTGCACGTCGAAAGGCACCATGTTCCACGGCAAGAGATGCCCGCGGACCTCGATCTGCGCCTTGCCTTCGGTGAGCCGGCGGCACGCGTTCTTCACCACGGCGAACGCCTCCGGGAGGATGGCCTCCAGCTCGCGCTTGAGCTCGTCGTCGTCACGGATGGCGGCCAAGCGCTCCTTCCATGCGGTGGTCTTCTGGCGCAGCACCTCTTCGGGCTGGGATTGGAGCTCCTGCTCCAGCGCGCTGATCCTCGCCACGAGAGGACGGATCTTCTTCACCTCGCGGTCGTTCCGGGAGCCGAGGATTTTCTTGAGGATATAGCCGATCATGACGGGCGAGATTTCAAAACGGAGGCCGGAAGCTAGGGGCCGGTTCCGGGGCCGTCAAAGGCTTTGCCCGAGGGCCGCGGACAGCCCGCCCCGGCCCGCGACGAAGGCCGCCGCCGGCACGACGGTCACCTCGGCACGATCAGGCCCCGAAGGCCTTGCGCAGCTGCGCGATGCTCTTCGGGACGGCCGTTCCGGCCGCTTCCTTGCCTTCCATCTCCAGCGAGATCCAGCCCGAATACCCGACGTCCGCGAGGATCCGGGCGATGCGCGGGTAATCGAGGTCGAGCGTGTACCACTCGCCGCCTCCGGGATAGGTCTTGGCCTGGACGAAGACGGTCTTGGGCGCGATGGCGACCAGCTTGTCGTAGGGGTTCTCCAAGAAGTTGCCGGTGTCCATCAGCGCGCCGACCCACGGCGACGGCACCGCGTCCACGATCCGGAGCTGTCCCGCGGGCGTGCGGGAGAGGCCCCAGTGGTTCTCGACCGCCAGCACGACGCCGAGCTCGGCCGCGCGGGCGACGCAGCGGCGGAGCGAATCGATGCACCACTTGAAGCCTTCGTCCTCGGTATGACCGGGCAGGACGGGTTCATTCCCCCGGGCCTTCATCAGGTCGTCGAAATCCGGGATGGTGTTCCACCGGCCGGAGTTGATGCGCAGCACGCCGGCCCCCAGCGAAGCGGCGATCTCAAGGCACTTCAGCGTGTGATCGACCTGCTGGGTCAAGAACGTCGGATCTGGATCGACGAAATCTTGGTGGATGCTCAGGCAGCAGTAGCTCACGCCATGGCGGAGGGCGTGCCGTTTGAGCCTCGAGAGATAGGCGCGGTGGTCGGCGGTGAGCGGCTCCTTCTCCGGGATGTCCATCTGGCGATGGAGGACGTCCACGCCGGCGACGCCGAGGGCGGAGGCGCGTTCGACGACCTGCTCGATCGACACCTTGGGCTCGCGGAAGTGCCAATAAGAATAGCTGGAGATGGCGAGCTGGACCTTGGGACGCGGACCCGCAGGCGCAGCGGCGGTCGCGACCGGCATCGCAAGGGCGCCGGCACCCATCGCCGCGGTGGTGAGGAACGAACGACGCGAAGTCTTCATGGGAATGGTCCGGAAAGGTTACGCGGTCCCGGGCTCCGTTTGGAAGCGTCGATCCGCTACGGCCGCCCGCCGGACCTCGGGGGCGGGACGCGGCCCCGGGCATCCGCGCGCGGCGCCATGGGGGACGCCGGCTCCGAGCGGGCGTCGAGGAAGCGTTTCAGTTCCGAAGCCATCGTGCCGCCGAAGCCGGACACCTGCTCGATCTGCTCGATGGACGCCAGCCGCAAACGCTGCACCGAACCGAACTTCCGCAGGAGCGCCTGCTTCCTTGCGTCGCCGATGCCGGGGAACTCGTCGAGCAGGCTCTCGCTGATCTTCTTGAGGCGGAGCTGCGCGTTGTAGGTGTTGGCGAAGCGGTGCGATTCGTCGCGCACGCGCTGGAGCAGCTTCACCGCGTTGTGGTCCAGACCCAGCACCAACGGCTCGGACGCGCCCGGCCGATAGATCTCCTCGTTCTCCTTCGCCAGCCCGATGACCGGCACATGTCCGAGCCCCAGCGCCGCGAGCTCCTCGCATGCGGCGTTCAGCTGCCCCTTGCCACCGTCGATCAGGATGAGGTCGGGGAGCTTCGGCGCGACCGGGGGCGCGGGGATCCAAGGGACGGTCGGTTCCTTTGCAGGGGCAGGCAGGTTAGCCAGTGAGCCAGCGGGCAAGATCGGACCAGGCGCGCCACCCTTCTCACTCACTGGCTCACTGGCTGACTGGCTTTCTTCACCACCCTCCACCTCCCGCTTCAACCGAGCATAACGCCGCCGGATCGTCTCTGCCATGCACGCGAAGTCGTTCTGCTCCGTCACGGTTTTCATGCGGAACCGCCGGTAGTTCGCGCGGTCCGGACGCCCGTGCCAGAAGCTCACCATCGAGGCCACCATGAACGTCCCGCTGATGTTGGAGATATCGAAGCCCTCGATGCGTTCCGGCGGCTTCGGCAGGCCGAGCACGCGACCCAGTTCGCGCATGTCGGATTCCGTGTTGAGCGCGACCGGCAGCTTGTACGGGATGCGCTCGAACTTCTCGGTGTCCTGGGTCGTGCGACGCATGTCCTCCAGCGCGTCGCGGAGCTGCGCGGCCTTCTCGAACTCCAGGTTGAGCGACGCCTTGCGCATCTCCGCCTCCAGCTCGGCCTTGAGCTCTTCGGTGCTCCCCTGCAGGAACTCGATCCCCGCCCGAACCTGGGCCAGGTATTCGTCGTGCGTGACGTTCCCGATGCAAGGCGCGGTGCAATGCTGGAGGTTGCCGTACAGACAATGCTTGTGGTCCGCGGCGCCCGGCGTGAGCGGACGGCATCCGCGCAGATGGAACCGCCGGCGCATCAACGTGAGCGCACGCCGCACCGACCCGCTGTGGGCGAACGGCCCGAAGTAGACGCATCCGTCGTCCTTGCGCAGCCGGGTGAGCACGAAGCGCGGGATCGGGTCGTTGAGGTTCACCTTGAGCAGGAGGAACTGCTTGTCGTCCCGCAGGTCGATGTTGAAGCGCGGCTTGAAGTCCTTGATCAGCCTGCTCTCGAGCAGCAAAGATTCGGGCTCGCTCTTCACCACGTGCCAGTCGAAGTCGTGGATGGCATCGACCAGCGCGTTGAACTTCAGGTCCCATCCCATGCGCCGCGATGCGTGGAAGTACTGCGAGACGCGGTTGCGCAGGTCGCGGGCCTTGCCGACGTAGATGACCGTGCCGAAGCGGTCCTTGTGCAGGTACACGCCCGGCTTGTGCGGGACTTGCGACAGCTTGTCGCGGATATGGGCGGTGGCGGGCATGGACGACCGGAGCGCGCGCAACCTAAGCTGTATCGGGCAGCGGGACAATCCGCGGTCGTCCCGCCGACTACACCGTGACGAGCTTGCGCGTCACCAAGGCGTTCAGGCTCTCGCCGCCGGCCTTGGCCTGGAGCGCGAGGCGCTGATGCACCGCCGGGGCGAGCCGCAGCAGCACCTTGCCGCTGAACTTCCGCTCCGCGGTCGCCGGCGGCAGGCGATGACCTCCTCGCACCATCAGGTCGATGACTTCCTCGACGGCCCGGCACAGCTCGGCATAGACCTTGGCCTCGTCGTCGCCGTGGACGCCGCCGAACATGAGTCCGGGACAAGTGCCGACGAAGCAGACGTCCTCGTCGCTCCACTCGACGATCTTCACGTAACGGCCCGCTTTGGCCTTCAGCTCAGTCTTGTTCATGGCGGATGGTCTCCAAGGCCCGACGGGCCTGCTTTTCTAGGTAGTGCGGAACGTCGTCGCCCGGTTTGCCGCAGACCGTGATCACCTTACCGATGGCGTGGACGAAATTGCGGTGGCTGCCTTTGCCACCGCGGTCGACGAACCCCGCCCGTTCCAGTTCGGCGATCAACTGTCGGACTTTGCGCGGCACAGCCGGACGGTGCTAGCACGCGATAGCAGGGTCAAGCAGGGGCGGCGGTGGGGACCAGTTGCTTGTGAGGAAGCAACCCGGCTTGGAGCGGGGCGACCGCCATCGACCCGACGATCAGGGCGACGGCCGCCATCATCCGGAGCCATCCAGATGCCCAAAAATCTCGCCGGAGGGTCATCGCGGCCGCCCGGGATTCACCGGTTTGGGCGACGGCGCCAGCCGATAGTAGCCGAACGGAGGCGGGTCTTCGACGGGCGCGACCCGGATATCTGGAGATTTCTGGACGATCCGTGTCGGGATCGGTCGCCACGACGCGTTCCGTCCGAACTGTTGGCTATGTTCCAGCCGCCATCCGGAACGTCCGTCCTCGTCCGCCAGGATCCACACGACGCTCACGCCGGCCGATCCTTTTCTGACCAAGAGGGTCCCGGCCGGAGGCGGGTCGTCGGCGACCGATCGCGCCACCGCCGAGCCCTTCGGGCTGAAGGCCCGGACGGCCCGTATACCTCCCCCGCGACCGTCCCGGGCCACCAATCTCAAGCGATGAGGTTCGTCCGAAAGGCCGAGGGCGAGCGTCACCATGCCGCCGGATCCGTAAGGAGCGCCGGTGCCTTCATCGAGCCGTTCCACGAACCGTCGTTCGACATCCCAGTAGGTCGTGTACCCGGGAGGGACCGGCAGGTGTCCGAACGCCACGGCGCGTCCGATCCAGTGGTCGCCGGGTTCGATGACGACCCGACCCGACTTCGACACGAACCGGTCGGTGCTGGTCCCTTCGCCGTCGGGCCCGGTCACGGAGCCCCAGACCTTGAAATTGAACCGGAGGCCGTCCGCGCTCACGTCCGACGGGGCCATGAACCAGCGCTCGACCACCAACGGTGCCTCGGACCCGACACGGCTCAGCGCGGGCCATCCGTTGAAGTGCGACGCGCTCGTGCGGCTGAAACCGTAGAGCTCCGGCCGGTCGGCGGGCCGCTGGCCGTCGACGAGCACGTCGATATCGGACGGGAGCACGCCCTGGAGGACCACCGCGACGACCGAGCCGACGAAGGAGCACTCCAGTTCTCCATCGCGCCATCGGACATCCTTCCCGACGACGGCCGTCCGCACCCGGGGAACGTTCCACGGATCGATCGGTTCGGCCCACCCGCCCGGCTCGAGGTAGGAGAGGACGAACTCGGCGAGAAGATAGTTGCCATCGTCGTTCAGATGGACGCTGGCGTCCGAAAGCATCGCTTCGGCAGGCAGGTCGTTGGTGCGCAGATAGGCCTTCCAGAGGTCCCTGATCCGGGCCAGGCAAGCGTCGTTGCGCCTCGCGGCGGCGGGCAACGCCACATAGTTGCGGTACGGCAGCAGGTCCTCGTAGACGATCTTCGCCGGATCGGTCTCCTCGTCCATCCGGTCGAAACCGTGGACATGGTCCGTCTGCAACAGGACATCCGTGACGGTCTTGGCCCGCAGCTCACCGAGCATCAGATCGGTGCCGGTCCCGTTGCCGTAGGCGTGCAAGATCACCAGATCCGGCTGGATCGGCACCAGGTCGGCATCCACCGTCCGGAACAGCGCCCAGTCCTGGAAACCGGCGATCGCCTTGTTCTCGATCGTCAACAAAGCATCCGGATACATCCGCCGCAGCTCCGACGCGACCTTCGTCCACCAAGGTTCCAAGGTGATCGACTGCCCGTAGAAGACGATGTGCACCGGGTTCGGGTTCTCCTTGGTGCTCGTCGCGAGCAGCGACCGGACCCGGGCCAACTGGCCGAGTTCGCCCGCGGTGGGGACCAGTTGCTTGTGGGGGAGCAACCCGGCTTGGAGCGCCGTGACCGTTGTGGTCCAAGCCAGCATCCCGGCCAGGCAGATGGCCGACGCGCCAAGGCCGGTCGTTCGCATCACTCGACGGTGGGGATCGGAAGGCATGGAGGATCCGCGGCAGTCAACGCCTCGCCGATGGCCCGTGCAAGGGACAGTTCCGCCTTGCCCGATCAACCTTCGCCCAAGATCTCTTCGACGCTCACATCCACGTCCATCGTCCGCTGGGTGACGCCTTTGTAGTGCCCTCGCGTCGGAGGCACATCGGCGTAGTCGCGGCCCACGGCGATCTTCACGTAGCGTTCGTCCGGTTGCCGGGCATGGGTCGGGTCGAGAGCGCGCCAGCCGATGTCGGGAAGGAACACCTCCGCCCAAGCGTGGCTCGCCTGCGCGCCCGGCGTGCAGAGATACCCGCTCACGTAGAGCGCCGGGATCTGCAACGACCGGCACATGCCGATGAGCACGTGGGCGAAGTCCTGGCAGACGCCGACGCGCGCGGCCAAGGCATCACGCATGTGCGTCGTGGCATGCGTGGACCGCGGTGTGTAGGTGAGATGGGAATGGACGAACCGGTTCAACGCCTGCGCCGCCTGCCATAGATCGGTCTGGCCAGCCGTGGCGTCCACGGCGAGCCGCCAGACCGCGGGGTCCGATCCGATCTGGTCGCTCGACTGGAGATAGTCGAAGCACCGTTCCATCCTTGCCAGCTCGGGCAGCCGGGTGAGCGGCATGGGCGTGGCGTCCGGGTCGAGCCAGTTGGCCCGGTTGGTCGTCACCCGCGTCCGCGATTCGACGACCAGCGCGGTGTGCGGCGCGGCGAGATCGAAGTGGTGGACCCAGTTGCGGTAGAAATCGAGATAACGCCGGACCGCCACCTGCGGCTCGATGCACAACTGGAAATCCTCGCAGGTCTGGTGCTCGTTCGAGACCGGCTGGAGGCGCAGCTCGTTGAAGCTCTCCTTCACCGGAGCAGAATATCGGTAGCGGGTGCGATGGCGGATGAGCAGCTTCACGGCGCTCCCCGAGCCTGCGGGAGCGGACACGGCCGGTGCAAGCGATGGAGTCGCCGGATGCGGGCGATCAATCGCCCAAGAGCGCCTTCAACGCCGCACGGGCGGAGTCCTCGCGCGGATCTTTGGCGCCGATGCCCGCCCAGGTCCGTGTGGCGAACTCGAACCACTCACAGAAGTTCCCGCGATCCTTGTCCTCGACCGGTTCGGCCCGGCGTTCGCGGCATCCGTGGGCCGCATGGCGGTCGTGGTGCCGGCAGTTGAGGCAGGCGCGCAGGTCGGCACGGCAGTTCTCGCAGCTCTCGCCCCGGCCGGGCTGCGCGCTGAGGGGCCAAGCGGTGCCGCATCGATGACAATGACGGGTCATGGACCGAGCCTAAGAAACCGGACCGGCGCCTGAGAACCCAAAACGGCGGCCGATGGCGCATGCTGCCGGAGGATCCGCCGGAAAAACGCAAAGGGGCCGGCCTTGCGGCCGGCCCCTGGTGATGAGGTCTTATACGCGCTCACCCGCGCGCTCAGATCGGCGGCGGAGCCAACTATCGCGATGCCCGCACCCCGCCGCCAGCCAGTCCCCTCAGCCAACCCTTGGCGGACACCGTTCCAACCAACGCCCTGTGGGACCCGACAACCCGCGGGTCGTTCAAAGAATTCTCACCGCCCGGAAGAAAGATCGGCGGAGGCCTCCCGGACCGCACCTTCGCGATCGTTCACAGCAACCGGAGGTCGGCGCAGAAGAGAGTCACGGGCCGCTCCGCCAAGACCCGGCCCAACGGCGTGGACGCTCCCGGTGCCAGCGAGCGGTGCAGGGCCTCTTCCTTGGCTTGGCCGGTCACCAGCACCCAGACGGCCTTGGCGGCCCGGATGGCCGGGAACGTCAGGGTGATGCGCTGGGGCGGCGGCTTCGGGCCGATGACAGGGATGCAGGTGGCGGTGCCGGCGGTGACCGAAGCCGGGGCGCCCGGGAACAGCGACGCCACATGGGCATCCTCACCCATGCCGAGGATCACCAGGTCCAACCGGGGCTGCCCGTCCGGGGCGCTCGGGCAGACCGACCGGAGTTCGGCCTCGGCGATCTCGGCGGCCTTCGCCGGGTCGAGTTCGCCGCGCATGCGATGGATGCGGGACCCGGCGATCCCGAGCGGCCGCAGCAACGCGTCGGACGCCAGGAGAAAATTGCTGTCCGCATGGTCCGGCGGCACGCAGCGCTCGTCGCCCCAGAAGAACTCGACATGACCGAGCGGCAGCCGCGCTTCCCGCGCGGTCTTCGCCGCGCATTCCATGAACGTCTTGGCGATCCGGCCGCCCGGCAACGCCACCCGGTACAGTTCGCCGGCGCGCGCCGCCGCGGCGACGCCATCCAACCATCGCGATGCGACTCCTTCGCAGAGAGCGGTTGCATCAGGGAACAGGACAAGTTCAGGCGGCGTCATCTCAGGCACGCAAGGATCTGGGAAGCCGCGGTCGGAGGCAAGCCGATGCATCGGGACCTCCAGGGCTTCTTGCGAAGGCCCCCGACGACGACCCGCCCCGCCCGTCGGTCACGGCGCCGTGGGGCGTTTCCCTTCAGGCGGCCTTTCCGCCGGAGGCCTGACCGGATCCGGGGTGAACAAGCCCTTGATCGTCTGTATCGGGCGCAAGGGGATCAACAAGAAATCCGGCACGTACCGAAGCTCGGTCACCGGTCTGCCCAAGGTCCCGCGGACGTCGTATTCCATGAGCTTGGTGAAGGGCGAGATCGCCAAGTTGAACACCGCCCCGAGCAAGGGCAGGTCGCGCAACGGTTCGGCATGCAGCACCGCGGCGAGCCGCGTCTCGAAGTCGACCGTGCCGCCCATGCCCAAGCGCATCGACGGCGAACGGAACTCCAGGTCGCTCGTCCGCACGAGGCGGTCCGCGATGGTGAACGTTCCGGAACCGGAGCTGAACCGCGTCTGCCCGAGGCCCGGCGACAACGTGTCGAGCGCGCCGGAGACGCCGCCGAACAACGGCAGGTCCCACAGGAACCCGTCGCGCATCCGGGCCGCGGCGGTCCCGGTCCACGCGCCGTTCGTCCGCGTGTGGGCCTCGGTCACGGTGATCCGGCCCGTCACCAGACCTTCGATCCGGTTGGTCCTCGACACGATGTCCGACAGAAGGCTCCGGAGCTGGACATCCGAGAACGCCGCGTCGAAGCGCAGGACGGCGTCCCCGACCGGCGCGCAGTCCGCTAAAAGATTCCCGGTCAACCGGCCGCCATGGAACCCGGAATCCAAGTTCGTGAGGATGACCGACTGCCCCTTCCACCAGACCGTCGCCGAGAGGTTCGTGGCCACGAGACGCCACCAGCGGACGCTCTCCGCGAGCGTCTCGAAGCGGACGTCCGCCTCCTGCGGGTTGTCGCGGACCGGGATGGTCCCGTTCAGCACCACGTGCGGCGGCACCGCGAAGATGTACGGCTCCAGCGCACGGGCCGTCTTCGGGCCGATCGCGCGCGTCACGCGGCGCGGATCGAGCGTGGTGACCGTGTTGGTGAAGCGCAGCAGGCCCGCCGCGAGGTCGAGCGTCATCTCGCCGACATCGCCGCGACCGGCGCCTTGGCGCAGCTCGGCGCCCGAGACCCGGAGCCATCCGTTGGTGAAGACCACCTCGCGGGCCCGCAGCTCGTCGACCGCTTCTCCGCGGACGACGAAGTTGGTCAACGCCACCGAGGCGCGGACGACCGTCCGCTCCGGTTCCCGCCAACGCCCGGTGACTTCTCCGTCGATGAAAGGCGGCAACGTCAGCTGCAGGTTCGTCATCGCGCGGGCGGCGTTCGTCCCGAGCAGCGGCAACGCCGCGCGCGGATCGATGCTGCTGCGGATGCGGAACCGGTAGTCCTTGGTCGCCGACCGCTCGGTGAGATCGAAATCGAGCCGTCCCTCCGGCCTCGCCGCGGTGGCGCCGACGACGTGCCAGACGCCGTTCGTGTGCGCGAACGGCGCGACGGCCATCGTCCCGGTCACGCCCCGATAGCTGAAGTTCGTGGCGCGCGCGATGCCGGCGATGCGGAGCGTCGGCAACACGTCGCCTTTCCAGTCGGGCATCTGCCCGGTCCACACCGGCAATGCCACGCTCGCCTCGGCCTCGAGCTCGACCGGCCGCTCCGGCTGCCAACCGTAGTTCGCCAGCCACTTGTCCGTCGCGGGACCGAGCAGCGGTCCGATGCGGTGCAGGTCGAAGTCCGACCGCACCTTGGCGCGCGCGACGAGGTCGGCCGCGCCGACAGAGGCATCGACGGCCAACCGCCCGCCGTAGAGCCGCGCGCGCAGGCCGGATATACTCAGGCCCTCTTCGCTCCAGGTGATCGCGGCTCCGGCTTCGGCCAACTCCAGCTTCGGCGACACGACGTTGGTCACGGCGAGCCCGAGCCCGACGGACCAGTCTTTCAGCAAGGCCAGCTGCGCCGGCAGCACGACCGCGACCGGACGCCCGAGCCGCCGGGCCGTCCCGGACACCGTCGCCGCCGACGCCCGGGCCCATCGCGACGCGGCCTGGTCGGCGCGCAAGCTCCAGGAGAACGCGGACGGGACCCAGTGGGTGGCCGGCCCGGCGAACGCATGGTCCGCGGTCACGTCCGCCACAAGCTCGCCGACGGTGCCCCACTCGCTGTCGACGCGACGGACGACCATCGTCAGGTCGCTGTGGAAGGTCCCCGGCGCGGCGGCACCCACCGCCAACGTCTTGCCATCCAGGCGCGCGGATTCCGCGCGACCCCAGCGGGTGACCGGGCCGGCCAAGGCGAGGCCCCACGCCACGCGGGACGGCAATGCGTTGGTCGCCGATCCATCGAGGTCGACGTCCAGCCGGAGCGCACCGACCTCGGCCCAAGGCGTCTGCGCACCGGTCGCGTCCAAGCGCAGCGTGACCCGCATCGGTCCGTTCGTGCCGGGCGGCGGGTTCAGTTCCGCCGAGAGTTCCACGCCCTCGAACTTCCCGAACTCCGACTTGGCGCCGGCGGCGGTGAACAGGAGCCCAGCCGTCGACCGCGCCGGGTCGCGCAGATCCGCATAGAAGGCCAGGTCGAGCGCCGGCGGCCGCGTGAAGGTCGTCCTCTCCAGCGTGCGGCCGATGCGCAGCAGGTTCTGTTTCCACAGGTCCGACTGGGTCTTGGGGTCGGATCTTCGCCGCAGCAGCGAGGCGTTGGTCACCGAGCCCGCGGCGCGGAAGGTGCCGCCGTGGCAGTCCCCTTCGAACTTCTCCAGCTCCCACAGCTCCTGCGACACGAAGCGGATCCGCGCCTCGACGGCGTCAGCGGTGAAAACGAACGGCGCAGCCCCGGCACCGACGACCGGGATGGCGAGCCTGCCACCGCGGAGGGTCACCGCGGTGATCGCGGGCACTTGGAACCCCAGCAGATCCGACCATCGCAGCTGGAGCTGGAGCTGGTCGGCGAAGACCTGTTCGCCGGCGGATCCGCGCGCGCGGCCGAGGTTCACGTGCTCGACGACGATGCCGCGCCCGAGACGCAGGCGCATGCGGCTGAACTCCAGCTCGGCGCCCCGCTCGCGCAACTGTTCGAGCAACGGACCCTTCACCAGGTCGGGCAGACCGATCTGGTTCACATACAGGAACGCGCAGAGGAACGCGCCGATCGCCAACGCCGTCCCGCGTCCGCACCAACGGAAGGTGCGCCGGTAGAACCCGCGCCGGAGAAGGAAGAACCGGCGCGGATGCGGGACGTGGCTGGTGGCGGGCGCGGACAAGCGGTCAGGTCGTGCCGGGGTGCGTCGAGAGCGGAGCGATCCCGGACCCGCGACGGCGGACGGGGCGTCCGATGCCGGGATCACGCGTCACGATCCACGATCCAGGTCTCCTCGTCATCATGGCTTCGATGTCTTGGTCGTCCTCACCACGCGCTGAGGTCCCGCCGGATGTCGCGGAAAAGCGGTCCCGGCACCTCGACGCGCAGCGGGGCGGTCTCCCCGTCGATATCCGCGAGAGCGATGGCGGCCGCGCCGAGATCGGACACGAAACGGAGCCGGAGCGTCTTCACGGCTCCTCCCGGGGCGAGCGTCAACATGACCTCGTGCGCGAGCTCCGCGAAACTGGGCAATCGGGTGAACATCTGCTCGTCGCGGACCGCGAAACGGGTGGTCTGCATCTGGCCGAGACGGTGCAACGTCTCCTCGACGGCGGGACTGAACGGGTTGCCCGCGGACCCGGCCGTCACCGCCCATTGCCCGTCGGCACCGCGTTCCAGCGTCCGCGAGTTGCCCTTCTGCGAGACGACGACCTTCACCACGTTGGACGAAGCGAAGCGCAGGTCGCGCAACTGCGCCGCCGTCTCCGGCAGTTGCAGCATGTCGGTCAGCCGCACCGTGTAGACGCCCGGCTCGTCGAGACGGCGGACGAAGATGTGCTCTTCTCCGGACCGGGCGCCGAACTGGAACTGGAACGGCGCGTTGGTGCCGCGCGAGAAACCGTAGCTCCGGAACGGTTTCTCCAGCCCGTAGCGCCCGTAATCGGCCACGACATCGTTGGGGAAATCCGTGATCACCGACGCCGCGAGCAGCGAGAAGAGGAAACCCATCAGTTCCGGATCAGCCGGGGTCTTGATCGGGGCGACGATGTTCCAGTGGGTGCCGGTGCGCTCGAGCACGGCCTTCTCCGCGCTGGTGGTGAACTCGATCCGGGTGGAATCGGCGAGCGGCGGGAGCAACCGCCGGTCGCGGAAATCCGCCAACGGCCCGCGCAGCACGAACGCCGCCGCGGCCGGGACGAGCACGACGTTCGTCCGGGACATCCGGCGCACGTAGACGCCGCCGGGCATGTTCGTCGGGGACCTGCCGAATTGGAGGTGCGCGACCGTGTCCGACCCGCGTCCCGCCACCAGCTCGGCCTCCGGCGGCTGCAAGCCGTAGAGCTCCGGGTCGGCGGCCGGCGCGTCGTCCACGAACTGCGCGACCCGCACGGTCCGGAGCGTGTGGAGCAGTGCGTCCAATCGTTCACCATCGGCTCGGGCAGCGAGCGGCTTCACGAGACGCCAGGCGCCCGTCGCCGCATCCTTCACCGCCTCGAAGGCGGTCTTGCCGCGCAGCTCCAGACGGTCGGGAGCCGCGTCGCCCAGGTCGAACAGCCCGCGGTCGCGCCACGCGGCGGCCGTCTCCGGCAACGCGCCGAGGAACTTCGCGTCCGCGGTGAACACGCCGTCGTCGCCGACGCGCTGGAAATAGAACTGCCCGCCCAACGGCGCCAAGCCGCCAAGCTTGAGGATCACCGGGCCGGCGGAGGTCTCGAGCTTCAACGTGGTCGCCGAGGAATCGAGCCCGAAGGCCTTCGGCGCGTCGGGACCGTTCGCCGCCACCTGCGCCGCGGTCAGCCAACCGGACGGCTGGAGCTTGCCGACCGCGACCGTGAACGCGTCGACCGCGGTGCCCTGCGCCACGTAGGGCACCGGCAGCCGCATCGTCCAGCGGCTCCCCGCCCGCTCCACGCGCACGACCACGTTGCTGCGGATCAGCTCGATCGCGGAGACCTGGTCGGGCAAGACCGGCGTGAACGACGTCGCCTGGCCGCCGTCGGCGGTGCGGACCGCGACGCCGCGACCGCGCGGACCGGACAGCAGGAGATAGCCGCCGAGACCGAGCGCGGCGAGCACGAGCACCAAGGTGACGCGCGGGTTCATGCTTTATGGGACGACGGCGCGCCGGACCGGGCCGGCCTCCGATGGCAGGTTCTCAGCGCGTGCTTTGCTTCCGGGTCCATCGGTCTGGGGTCGAGGTTCACGAACGGCGGCGGGCCCACACGATGACGCCGAGCAGCAGCACCGACCCGGGCAGGCCGGCGAGCAGGATCCACCGCAGCCGGGACAGCGTGCTCTCCGACAGGTTGAGCCGCCACTCGCGGAGCGGTTTCGGGCCGATCGCCAACGACTGGGGGCGATCCAGCAGCCAGGCCACGCACAGCGAGGCGAAGTCGCGGTTGCTGCCCTGGGCAAGTGTCTGGTTGCCGAAGAGGACCGAGTCGCCGACGACGATCAGGCGGGTCGCGCCGCGCCCGGCGGCGACGCCGGACACGCCGCCGCGCTCGGCAGCGACCACGATCGGCACGGGGAAGTCCTTCCGGTCGCGTCCCAGCTCGAAGGCGGCGTTGCCGTTCCGGAAGCTCGAACGCGTGAGACCACGTTCGCTGGTGTACACCAGCACGTCGGCCTTCGGGGCTTCCGCCGGCAACGATCCGGGCGGCATCGGGCTGACGACGCGCGGCATCGGGAAATACAGGAACCCTTCGTCGCGGCGGATCGGCGTCATCAGCGGATGCGACCCGAAGCTCTGCGCGAGCGAGATCACGTCGAGCCCGGTGCGAACCAGGTCGCGGTCGCCCTCGCCGGCGAACATCGGAGGGCACGCGATGGACCAGCGGGCCAGCAGGTCTTCCAGCCCGGTCTTGGTCCCGACCGCATAGGGATTCAGCGTGACCAGGAGGCGGCCGCCACGCCGGAGGTACACCTCGATGCGCGACAGCTCCGCCGGCAGGAACGGCGCCATCGGGCCGGCGATGACCAGCAGACGCGTCTCGGCGGGCAGGTCGTTGGTCGCGAGGTTCAGCTTCTCGAGCCGCAGGTTCTTCTCGCCGGTGAGCAGCCGCCCGAACTCCGCGTGCCCCATCTGGGCGTCCTCGCTGTCGAGCGCGTGCTCGCCGTGCCCGGTGAGGTACGCGGCGCGGACCTCCGTGGCGTCCATCAAGGCCGCGACCGCCGAGGTGAAACGCTGCTCGCCGGTGAAAGCCGAACGGCGGATCTCGGTGTCCTGGCCCTCCATCCGCGCGCGCACATCGCCGTCGTTGTAGATCGACAGCTCGCCGTCGGTGACGACCTGCGTGCGGCCGTTCGCCTCGAAGACGACGAGCTCGCCGGCCTTCGCGCCGAGCTTGTATTCGAGCTTCTTCAGCGTGGCGAGGCCGGGGTTGGCCTCGGGATCGATGGTCTGGACGGAGATGCGCGGCGAGCGGGACCGGTATTCCCGCAGCAACGCGTCGACGTGCGGGAACAACCCCGGCCGGGCCCGGAACAGGACCGTGACCTTCACGTCGTTGGTGAGCGCGGACAGCATCTGGACCGTGAGCGGCGAGAGCGGCGGCCGGTCCCCTGCTGCGAGGTCCACGCGCCAGACCTTGCGGGTGGCGGCGAGGTGGTTGGCCATGACCACGATGGCGAGCAGCGCAAGGGAAGCGATGGCGACGCTCGCCGCGGTGCGGGACCGGCGACCCGGGACGAAGCTGGGATGGTCGGCGTTCATCTCACTTCCACTTCCGGGACTCGACCACGCGGGTCGTGAGGAACAGGAACAGCACGGTGCCGCTCACGTAGAAGACCACGTGCCGCGAATCCACCACGCCGCGCGCGAAATCGCCCATGTGCCTCATCATCGAGACATGGTCGGCCACGCGGCCGAAGACATCGCCGTCGGCAGCCGCCGCTTCCGGTCGCAGGCTGACGACCCACAGCCCGACGCCCATCAGGAAGCTGAGCATCGCCGCGATGATCTGGCTGCGCGTGAGCGCCGAAGCGAGGCATCCCATCGACAACAGGAGCGAACCCATCAGCGTCAAACCGAGGAAGGCGCCGAAGGTCGCCCGCGGTTCCAGGAAAGCAGGCTCCTTCGTGACCTGGCGCAGCACCGCCAGCACCGCCAGCAACGGCAACCACGTGAGCAGGAAGAACAGCAGCGCGCCGGTGAACTTCGCGAGCACGACCTGGAGGTCCCCGACGGGCGTCGTCATGAGCGCCTCGTACGTCCCCGTCGCCTTCTCGGCCGCGAAGCTGCGCATGGTGATCACCGGCGTGACCGGCAGCAGGATCAGCCAAAAATAGGCGCTCTGGTAGAACATCTCCACCACCGGCCGGTCGTCGGCCCCTCCATTCAGCTTGCCGATGATATCGGTCAGCGAATAGCCGGTGAGCAGCAGCACGACGGCCACGACGACGAAACCCGTCAGCGAGTTGAACGCGCCGCCCAGTTCGCGGCGGACCAGAGCAAGATAGACGTTCAAAGGAGACCTCCTCGGCGCAGGACGCGCCCACCAAGCACCATGGACGACGCATCACGAGGCCCCCGTGGGGCGCGGGACGTCGGACGTGACCCAGAATTGCCCGGCTTCATGCGTCCTCCTTCCGGGCCTTGGTCAGGTGGACGAAGATATCCTCCAGCGAATGCTTGCTCCGGGTGAGCTCGCGCAGCGTCCAGCCGTTGGCCCGCACCAACTCGGACACCACGACGCGCAGGTCCTGGCCGTCCTTCGAGGTGAGCGCGAGCCGCGTGTACTCGCCTTCCGCTGCCGAGAGGTCCATCCGCTCGATCTCCGGCACGTCGCAGAACGCCTCGCGCACCGCCGCCGGCGTCGCCGCGATCTCGGCCACGACCTGGCCGTCCAGGCTCAGGTGGCGCTCCAGGTTCTGCGGCGTGTCGGCCGCGAGGATCCTCCCGCGGTTCATGATCAGCACCCGGGAGCAGGTCATCTCGACCTCGCTCAGGATGTGCGTGGAGAGCAGGACGGTGTGCCGCTCGCCCAGCTGCTTGATCAAGGTGCGGACCGCGCGGATCTGGTGCGGATCGAGGCCGATGGTGGGCTCGTCCAAGATGATGAGGTCCGGCTCGTGCACCAACGCATCCGCGAGTCCGACGCGCTGGCGGAAGCCTTTCGAGAGCTGGCCGATGATGCGTCTCTGGACGTCCATCAAACCGCACTGCTGGAGCACGGTGTCCACCCGTTCCCGGCTGCGCCGCCAGCCGAGGCCCTTGAGCCTCGCGCGGAACTTCAGGAACTCCCGCACCCGCATGTCGAGATGGATGGGGTTGTTCTCCGGCATGTAGCCGATCCGGCGCCGCACCTCGTCCGCCTGGTGGAAGACATCGAAACCCGCCACCCGCGCCGTGCCGCTCGTCGCCGGCATGAAGCTGGCGAGGATGCGCATCGTGGTCGATTTGCCCGCGCCGTTCGGCCCGAGGAACCCGACGACCTCTCCGCGACCGACCGAGAACGAAAGGCCGTCCACGGCCGTGCGGCCAGGATAGCGTTTCGTGAGGTCGCGGACCTCGATCATCGGGACATCGTCCATCGGAACTCGGTCGGCAATGTTGCGGCCGATCGCGGAAGATGTCGAACCGGGAAACCATGGGAAAGTTGCGGGGCAGGGAGCGCGGACCAGGGAGCGGATGCCCCGACCGCATTTCGGCATTGCGTCGCGCGTCGCCTGTGAGTTCATCCGCGGCCGTGAAAGCGAAGCTCAAAACCATCGAAGGTTCCGTCGTCGCGCCGCTGGGTTTCCGGGCGTCCGGCGTCTTCTGCGACATCAAGCGCCTCGGTACCGGCAAGGGGTCCGACAAAGGCCAGAAGCGCGACCTCACGCTCATCGTGTCCGACGTCCCGTGCTCGGTCGCGGGCATGTTCACCACGAACCAGATCTGCGCCGCACCGGTGAAGGTCTGCGTCTCCCGCGTCGCCAAGGGCATCGCCCAGGCCGTCGTCGTGAACTCCGGCAACGCCAACGCCTGCACCGGCAAGCAGGGCATGAAGGACGCCCTCGCGATGGTCCGCCTCACCGAGAAGGCGCTCGGCCTGAAGGACGGCTACGCGCTGGTCGGGTCCACCGGCCGCATCGGCGTGGCCATGCCCTTCGACAACGTGAAGGCGGGCATCGCGGCCGCCGCGCCGCTGCTCGGTCGATCGGAGGCGCACGCCGCGCATTCCGTCGAGGCCATCATGACCAGCGACACCCGGCCGAAGCAGGTCGCGGTCGAGCTCAAGCTCGGCGGCAAGACGGTCCGCATCGGCGGCATGTGCAAGGGCGCGGGCATGATCCAGCCGGGCATGAGCGCGACCGGCGCGCGGCCCGCCGCGCTGCCGGCGGGACTGCACGCGACGATGCTGGGCTTCGTCACCACCGACGCGGCGATATCGGCGAAGGCGCTGCAGGCCGCGCTACGCGAGACGGTGGCGCACAGCTTCAACCGCATCACCGTCGACGGCGACATGAGCACCAACGACACCGTGCTCGTCCTCGCGAACGGCCTCGCCGGCAACGCGAAGATCACCTCGGCCAAGCACGAGGATTTCGCGGCCTTCGCCGCGGCGCTCCAGCACGTCTGCCTCGAGCTCGCCAAGATGATCGTCCGCGACGGCGAGGGCGTCCACCGCGTGGTGACCGTCCGTGTGACCGGTGCGAGATCGGTCGCCGACGCCGACGCCGCGGCCCGGGCCGTGGCGAACAGCGCGCTGGTGAAGACGAGCTGGCACGGCGGCGACCCCAACTGGGGCCGCATCATCGACGCCATCGGCTACAGCGCGGCGACGGTCGTGGAGAGCAAGGTGGACATCGGCTACAGCGCTCCCGGCTCCCGCAAGATCCTCTGGAGCCTCCAACGGGGCCAACCGACGAAGGCGACCTTCAAGCAGCTCTGCGCCGCGGCCGCGCCGAAGGAGTTCGACCTCCACATCCGGCTCAACCTCGGCAAAGGCGAGGCGCTCATGTACGCCGCCGACCTCACCGAGCACTACGTCGAGTTCAACAAGGGCGACGTGACCGACCCGACGACGCTGGGAGGTTGAGTTCCACCGGCGGCAGGCAGCATCCTTCGTCATCCCATGACCCGCGACGAAGCCATCGCGAAGCTGGCCGGATTGGTCGGCCAAGACCTCCGTCCGCTGGCGGACACCTATCGGGTCACCGTCTGGAAGAACGGGAAAAAGAACAAAGGCTGGGCAGGCGACGTCGTCGAACGGTTCCTCGGGCTGCCGGCGAACCCGGTCCAAGGGCCGGACTTCGGCGATTGGGAACTGAAAGTCGTCCCGCTGCGGAAGGTCGGTGGACGGTGGCAACCGAAGGAGACGATGGCCGTCACGATGATCGCCGCGGACAACGTCGCGGCGACGCCGTTCGAGCACAGCCATCTGCTCGACAAGTTGCGCAGCCTCGTGATCTGCGGCCGCGAGTCCGTGAGCGAGAAGGATGACCATGCCAGGTTCGTGAAGGCCGCGGCATTCGACCTCGGTGACGGCGCGCTCTACCGCCAGGTGCAGGACGACTACGAGAGCCTCCGCGCCCTGATCCGCCATGGCGGCTTGGCGTCGGTGACCGGTCGGATCGGTCTGCTCGTGCAGGCGCGCACGAAAGGTCCCGGCCACGGGAGCACGACCAGGGCGTTCTACGCGAGGACCTCGCTGGTGGCTCGACTGTTGAGGCTCGAAAGCTGAACACTTTCCTCCGTGCAAGACCTCATCGCCAAGGCCGCCACGTTGTTGGAGGCGTTGCCCTACATCCAGAAGTTCGCCGGCACCACGTTCGTCGTGAAGTACGGCGGTTCGTTCATGGATTCGCCCGACCCCTCGGTCCGCGACGGCGTCGCCCGCGACGTCGTCTTCCTCGAAGCCGTCGAGGTGAACCCGGTGGTCGTCCACGGCGGCGGCAAAGCCATCACCCGGGCGATGGAGGCGGCCGGATTGAAGGCGAGCTTCATCCAGGGCCAGCGCGTGACCGACGAGGCGACGGTCGCCGTCGTCGAGCAGGTGCTGTCGCGCGAGATCAACCCCGAGGTCGTGGCGACGATCAACGGGCTCGGCGGCGTGGCACAGGGTTTCGCCGGCTCGGACATCTTCACCTGCCGCAAGCTGTGGCTCACCGGTCCGGATGGCGCGAAGCTCGACATCGGGTTCGTCGGAGAGGTCACCGCGGTCGACACCGCACCGCTGCTGGATTGCATCGCGCGCGGGTTCACGCCGGTGATCAGCCCCACGGCGCGGGGCGAGGACGGCAAGATCTACAACTGCAACGCCGACGTCGCGGCCGCGATGGCCGCCATCGCGCTGAAGGCGAAGCGGCTGGTCTTCATGAGCGACGTGCCCGGCCTGATGCGCGACCCCAAGGACCCGTCGACCGTGATCGCCCACCTCCAGACCAGCGAGGTGCCCGCGCTGAGGGCCGCGGGCATCGTGGACAAAGGCATGATCCCGAAGGTGGACAGCGCGGTCGCCGCGTTGAGGGCGGGCGTGGACAAGGTCTCGTTCGTCGACGGCCGGACACCGCACTCGGTCCTGCTCGAGATCTTCACCGATGCCGGCGTGGGAACGGAAGTCGTGCTGTGATCACGTCATCGGAAAAGGTCGTCATCCACACCGACGGCGGCTGCCAGGGGAATCCCGGGGTCGGCGCGTGGGCGTGGGTCATCGAGCACGGCGAGCAGATGTGGGAGCTGTCCGGCGGCGTGCCGGCGACGACCAACAACCGCATGGAGCTCCAAGCAGCCATCCAGGCGCTCAAGGCGCTGAACCAACCTTGCAGCATCGAGTTCCACACCGATTCCAACTACCTCCGGCAAGGCATCACCACCTGGGTGGCCGGATGGAAGCGCAACGGCTGGCGGACGGCCGACAAGAAGCCGGTCAAGAACCAGGACCAATGGCAGGAGCTGGATGTGTTGGCGGCAAAGCACCGCATCACCTGGAAGTGGCTGAAAGGCCATGCGGGCCACGCGTTGAACGAGCGGTGCGACCGTCTCGCCGGCGACGCGATGGCGGACATCCGGAAAAAGTTCTCGCCCGCCCAGCTCCGCGCGGCGCTCGCCGACTTCACGGCGGCCGACGGCAAATGAGGAAAGGGCGTCCTCCAGCACGCCCCGCCGCAAAAACGCTTTGCATGCCGCGCCGCTTTTTGCGGCGATGCGTCCGCATCTGATGAGAGAACTGGTCCCTGCCCCGCCGCCCATCGTCCACAACCAGTTCGCGGAGGTCCGCGAGCTGTTCAACCGTTTCGTCGTGCCCAGCTACGGGCGCTTCGAGCTCGCGCTCAGCCACGGCGCGGGCAGCTATGTCTGGGATGTCGCCGGGAAGCGGTACCTCGACCTCGGCGGCGGTATCGCCGTCTGCGCGCTCGGGCACTCCGATCCCGAGATCACCGAGGCGCTCGTCGAACAGTCGCGCAAGCTCGTCCACGTCTCGAACCTCTACTTCCAGGAACCGCAGGGACGCCTCGCCCAACGGCTCGTCGGCCATCTCGCGCCCGGCAAGGTCTTTTTCTGCAACTCCGGCGCCGAGGCCAACGAAGGATTGTACAAGCTCGCCCGGAAGTTCGGCCACGACGAGGGGCGCTTCGAGGTGATCACCGCGGTGGATTCGTTCCACGGCCGGACGCTCGCCGGCATCGCCGCCACCGGCCAAGAGAAGGTGAAGAAGGGCTTCGAGCCGATCATCCCGGGCTTCCGCCACGTGCCCTTCAACGATCTCGAGGCGATGCGCGAAGCGGTGTCGCCGTCGACCGCGGCGATCCTCGTGGAAGGCATCCAGGGCGAAGGCGGTGTCACGCCCGCGACCGCCGGATACCTGCTCGGCCTCCGCAAGCTCTGCGACGAGAAGCGGATCCTGCTGCTGGTCGACGCCGTGCAGTGCGGGCATTTCCGCACCGGCCGTTTCCAGAGCTTCCAGCGCGTCCTCGAAGGCATCCCGGGCGCGGAGCAGTTTCTTCCGGACGGGATCTCGATGGCGAAATCGCTCGGCGGCGGGTTCCCGATCGCGGCGTTCTGGGTGCGCGAGGAAGCCCACGGCGTGAAGCTGTGCGACGCTCTCGGCGCGGGCACGCACGGGACCACGTTCGGCGGCACGCCGCTCGGCTGCGCGGTCGCGCTGAAGGTCCTCGACGTGATCGAGCGGGACCGGTTGGCCGACCACGTCCGGACCACCGGCGACCTCCTGAAGGCGCGCATCACGAAGCTCTCGGAGGATCATCCCGGCGTCGTGAAGAGCGCGCGGGGTCTCGGCTTCATGCTCGGGATCGAGCTCCAGGACCGCTCCCGGATCCGTGCTTTCTCGGCCAGCGACAAACCGGCCAGCATCCAGTTCGTCAACCGGCTCCATGAGGCCGGCGTCCTCACCATCCCGAGCGGCAACCAGATCGCTCGGCTGCTGCCGGCCCTCAACCTGCCCCGCTCCCAGGCCGAAGAGGGCATGGACGTCATCGAGGGACTCGTGAAGTCGCTCGCATGAGGAGCGAAACCCGACCGGGTAAAGGCAACCACCCCGCCGGACAGCACTCCACATCGACCCCGCATCAGTCAGCCCACGACCGCCGACCGCGGCGCTCGGCTTCACGATCGGCGACCCCAACAGGGCGAATTTGCGTTTGACCCAACCCAGCGTAACGTTAACCTCTCCATCTTCTGTAACACGCTTAAGATTATGTCCGAAACCGCTCCCGCCGCCGTCAAGAAGCCCAGCCGCAACGAAGAGCTGAAGACCGCCATCCCGACGCTCGCGGGCAATCTCGCCGCGACGTTGAACGATCCCGCGGCGCTCTGCTTCTCGGCCGACGACGAGCAGTTCATGAAGTTCCACGGCATCTACCAGCAGGACGACCGCGACCTGCGGAAGGCCGGCAAGCACTACATCTGGATGATCCGCGGGCGCATACCCGGCGGTGTGCTCAGCTCCAAGCAGTACCTGGTCTACGACCGTCTCGCGACGACCTTTGGCAACCAGACGCTGCGCATCACCTCGCGCCAGAGCTTCCAGTTCCACGGCGTGGTGAAGTCGGGGCTCGGACCGCTGATGAAGCAGCTGAACGAGGCGATGATGGACACGCTGGCCGCGTGCGGCGACGTGAACCGCAATGTCATGGCCCCGCCCGCGCCGGCCCGGAACGGGCTCCAGGCCGATGTGCTAGCCGACGCCCACCGTATCTCGCTGGCGCTGATGCCGAAGACCAAGGCGTACCACTCGATCTGGGTCGAAGGCGTCCAGCTCGACCTCGACGCACCGGAGAACAAGGATTTCGTCGACCCGCTCTACGGCCAGACCTACCTGCCGCGGAAATTCAAGGCCGCGCTCGCCATCCAGCCGGTGAACGACGTCGACATCTTCACCAACTGCCTCGGCTACATCGCGATCGAGGAAGACGGCAAACTGACCGGCTACAACCTCACCGTCGGCGGTGGTCTCGGCCGCAGCCACGGCAACGAGGAGACCTATCCCCGCATCGCGGACGTCATCGGTTTCCTCACGCCGGACCAGCTCATCGAGATCTCGCAGAACGTCCTGAAGATCCATCGCGACTTCGGCGACCGCACGAACCGCAAGCATGCGCGCCTGAAGTACGTGCTCGAGGAGAAGGGGGCCGCGTGGTTCCGCCAAGAACTCGAGACCCGCCTCGGCTACCGGCTCGCGGACGCCAAGCCCTATCGCTTCGAGAAGCAGGGCGACCATTTCGGATGGGACACCGCCGCGGACGGCACCCGGTTCCTCGGCCTCTACGTCGAAGCGGGCCGCGTGAAGGACAAGGACGGCTACCGCCTGAAGGCCGCGCTCGTGGCCATCGCTCAGCGTTTCGGTCCCGAGTTCCGCCTCACGCCGTCGCAGAACATCATCATCGCCCACATCGCCGCGGCCGACCAGGCCGCCGTCACGCAGGTCCTCGCCGACCACGGCATCCCGGTCGCCGGCCAGGCCACGGCGATCCGGCGCGCCTCCATGGCGTGCCCTTCGATGCCCACCTGCGGTCTCGGCCTCGCCGAGAGCGAGCGCTATCTGCCGACCTTGATGACCCATATCGAGGGCCTTTTGGCCGAAGTCGGTCTCGCCGACGAGGAGATCATCATCCGCATGACCGGTTGCCCGAACGGCTGCGCCCGGCCGTACATGGCGGAGATCGGCTTGGTCGGGAAAGGACCCGGCCGCTACCAGCTCTACCTCGGCGGCAACGAGGCCTGCACCCGCCTCAACCGGCTCTACAAGGATGTCGTCAAGGATCCCGAGCTCGTGGACGAACTGCGGCCGCTGCTGACCCGCTACGCGAAGGAACGCGTCGGCGGCGAACGTTTCGGCGATTGGGTGGCCCGCGCCGTCTGGACCACGACGACGGCCGCCACCAACTGATCCGGACCAAGCAAGAGGACCGGCCGATGCGGCCGGTCCTCGTCCTGTTCTTCCGATGCCGGGATCAACCGTTCAACGCCTCGTAGACCTTGCCGACCATCTTCGCGTCGGGCGAGAGGGTCTTGCTGCCCGGACGCCAGTTGGCCGGGCACGCCTCGGCAGGATGGTCGATGAGATAGGTGTTCGCCTCGACCTTCCGGAGCAGCTCCGCGGCGTTGCGGCCCACGTTGTAGAAGTTGACCTCCGACGACACGAGCACGCCGGACGGGTTGATGATGAAGGTGCCGCGCAAGGCGAGCCCGCTCTTCTCGTCGAGCACGCCGAGCGTCCGCGACAACGCGCCCGTCGGGTCCGCCGCCAGCGTGTACCGGACGGCGGCGAGCAAGCGCTCGGAGTTGCGCCACGCGAGGTGGGCGTACTTCGTGTCGGTGGAGACGCCGGCGACGGTCGCGCCGAGCTTCGCGAGCGCGGCGTGCTGATCGGCCAGGTCGGCCAGCTCGGTCGGGCAGACGAAGGTGAAGTCGGCCGGATAGAAGACGAGCACGGTCCACTTCCCGGCGGCCTTCTGCTCGGCGAGCGAAAGCTTGCCGAACTCGCCGGAAGCCGGCTCGTACGTCTCGAGGTCGAAGTCGGGCACCGCTTGGCCCACACGGATGATGTTGGTTTCGTTCATGGTCTTGTTCGTGAGATCAGTTCGCCGGGCCCCCGGGATACGGGCACCCCTCGCAGCTTAACGCCACGGAGAGGGGAGTTAAGCGCATTTCCGGCCGACGGCAAATCGTCCGTCGGGCCGCATCGGCGCACGTCCGTCCGCCCGCGCCGCGATTCTTGCCTCGACCTCCGGACCTCGGCTCTCCTCCCTTTCCCATGACCCACGATCAGATCCTCCAAGCCAACGCCGAGCTGACGTCCCAGTCCGCGCTCGATGTCGTCCGCTGGGCCATCGCCCGGGCCGGCGGCCGGGCCGTCATCTCCACCAACTTCCGCCCGTACGAAGCGGTCCTCCTGCACCTCGTCACGCAGGTCCAGCCGGACATCCCGGTGCTCTGGGTGGACCACGGCTACAACCGCCCGGCGACCTACCGGCACGCCGGACAGTTGCGCTCCCGGCTCAAGCTGGACATCCGGCCCTACCTGCCCCGCCTGACCGCGGCCCACTACGACGCGGTCCACGGCGGGATGCCCGAGCCGACGCCCGAGAACGAGGATCGCATCAAGGCCTTCAGCACCGTGATGAAGCTGGAGCCGTTCCAGCGCGGGATGAAGGAACTCGCGCCGACCGTCTGGCTCACCGCGCTCCGGAAGGTGCAGAACCCGAACCGCGCCGGCCTCGACATCGTGTCGCCCGACGGGAACTTCAACTCGCTCAAGGTCAGCCCCGTCTTCCACTGGTCCGACGCCCAGATGGATACCTACCTCAAGGAACACGACCTCCCGAACGAGTGGGATTACTTCGACCCCGCCAAAGCCGACGAGAAGCGCGAATGCGGCCTCCACGCGGCGTGGGGCGGCAAGGCTGTCGCGGACAAGAACAGCTAGCAGCCGGGGCTGTTCCCACCTGCCATCCTCCATCCCATTTTCCATGTCTTCCTACCACCTCGACCATCTCCAGTATCTCGAGACCGAAGCCATCCACATCATGCGCGAGGTGGCGGCCGAGTTCGAAAGGCCCGTCCTGCTGTTCTCCGGCGGCAAGGATTCCATCTGCCTGCTCCGGCTCGCCGAGAAGGCCTTCCGCCCGTCGGACCTGCCCATGCCGTTCCTCAACGTCGAGACCGGCCATGAGTTCCCCGAGCTCATCGAGTTCCGTGACCGCCGCGCCAAGGAGCTCGGAGCGAAGCTCATCGTCCGGACCGTCGACCAGGCCATCGCCGACGGCACCGCGATGCCCGCCCCGGGCGAGATCAGCCGCAACAAACTGCAGATCCCCGTGCTGCTCGGCGCCATCGAGGAGTTCCGGTTCGACTGCGCCATCGGCGGGGCTCGGCGCGACGAGGAGAAGGCCCGCGCCAAGGAGCGCTTCTTCAGCTTCCGCGACGGCTTCGGCCAGTGGGACCCGAAGAACCAGCGCCCCGAGATCTGGAACCTCTACAACGCCCGCGTGAACCCCGGCGAGAACATGCGCGTGTTCCCGCTCTCCAACTGGACCGAGATGGACGTCTGGGAATACATCAAGCAGGAGAAGCTCGAGGTCCCCAACATCTACTTCAGCCATACCCGCGAATGCTTCCGCCGCGGCGGACAATGGCTGCCTGTGCCGACCCCGCACGCCGACGCCTCCCGGCCCGACCCGTACGAAGGCGCCCGGCCGCGACCGAACGAGAAACGCGCCACGATGGTCGTCCGCGTCCGCACCATCGCCGACATGATCAGCACCGGGATGATCGAGTCCCCCGCGACCAGCGTGGACGACATCATCGGCGAGGTCTCCGCCGCGCGCGTCACCGAACGCGGCACCCGCGCCGACGACAAGGCCAGCGAGGCCGCCATGGAGGACCGGAAGAAGGCCGGATATTTCTGAACGCATCATGGATCCTGTGTGGACGATCGCGCCAGGTCCCGCGCCAAAGACTTCGAAGACGTGAAGGACGTCCTCGCGGTACAAAGGGAGGCGCTTGACCGGGCCCACATCCACCGCGGGACCGCGCTCCACGGAGCCCGCGGCGAACTCGACGCGATCCGCGCCAGCATACCGCCGTTGGATTGATCCTTTGACCCCCGAATTCCACAGCCACCCATGCCCGCAAACCATCCCATAGAACTCCTCCGCTTCAACACCTGCGGCAGCGTGGACGACGGCAAGTCCACGCTCATCGGCCGGCTGCTGTACGACTCCAAGAACCTGATGGAGGACCAGCTCGAGGCGCTCGAACGCTCCGCCGACATCACCGGCGGTGGCCAGATCAACCTCGCGAACCTCACCGACGGCCTGCGCGCCGAGCGCGAGCAGGGCATCACCATCGACGTCGCCTACCGGTACTTCGCCACTCCGCGGCGCAAGTTCATCGTCGCCGACACCCCGGGGCACGTGCAGTACACGCGCAACATGGTGACCGGCGCCTCGACCGCGAACCTCTCGATCGTCCTCGTCGACGCCCGCCAAGGCGTCATCGAGCAATCGCGCCGCCACACCTATATCGCGTCGCTGCTGCGTATCCCGCATCTCGTCATCGCGGTGAACAAGATGGACCTCGTGGACTGGAGCCACGAACGCTTCCTCGAGATCCGGGACGACTTCGGATCGTTCCTCCCGCGGCTCGACATGAAGGACGTGAAGTTCATCCCCATGAGCGCGCTCAACGGCGACAACGTGGTGGACCCTTCCAAGCACACGCCCTGGTACGTCGGCCCCACGCTGCTCGGACATCTGGAGGACGTCCATATCGCCAGCGACTGGAACCTCTCCGGCTTCCGGCTGCCCGTGCAGTGGGTCAACCGCCCGAACACCCCGCGCGATCCCGCCCTGCATGATTTCCGCGGCCTGAGCGGCCAGATCGCCGGCGGCATCGTGAAGGTCGGCCAGAAGGTCATGGTCCTTCCCAGCGGCCTGAAGAGCACCGTGAAGGAGATCTGGACCTACTCCGGCAAGCTCCAGGAAGCATTCTGTCCGCAATCGGTCACCCTCGTGCTCGCCGATGACCTCGACATCAGCCGCGGCGACATGGTCGTGGGCCTTGATTCGATGCCCGGTGTCGGCACGGACCTCCATGCGCGCGTCGCCTGGATGCACCCGCGTCCGCTCCAGCGCGGCAAGAAGTACCTGCTCAAGCACACCACGCAGACCGTGCAATCCGTCGTCACCGCGCTCGAGAACCGCATCGACATCCACACCTACGAACCGCAGCCGGAACCGGCGGAACTGGCGATGAACGACATCGGCGAGATCCGACTGAAGGTGGCCAAGCCGCTGGTGTTCGACGGCTACGCGACGAACCGGCTGACCGGTTCCTTCGTCCTCATCGAGCCCGGCACCAACGCGACCGTCGCCGCCGGCATGCTCCAACCGCCGCTCGAAGCGGTGAAACCCGAGTACAACGACTTCGCGATCTGAGGCGGGAGCGCCGCCCGGGATCCGCCCGCCCCATGGGCACGCCCGCCTTCGAGCTGCCGCTCTGGTTCCACTTCGCCGCGACCTTCGTGTTCGCGGTGACCGGGGCCATCGCCGCCTTGCGCCGGAACTACGACGTCGTCGGCGTCTTCTGCCTCGCGCTCGTCACCGGGCTCGGCGGCGGTCTGTTGCGCGACGGCCTGTTCCTGCAGACCGGTCCGCCGTTGCTGCTGATGGATTGGCGGTACGTCCCGACGGTCGCGGCCGCCTGCGCGTTCGGTCGGTGGTCCGGCCGGTTGCACGACCGCCTCGGGCTCGTCTTCGACGTGCTGGACGCGCTCGGGCTCGCGGCCTACGGGGTCATCGGCTCGCAACTCTCCTTGCAGGCCGGGCTCAGCGCCCCGGCCGCCGTGCTGGTCGGCGTGGTCAACGCCGCGGGCGGCGGGCTGCTGCGCGACATCATCGTGCGCGAGGAGCCGTTGATCTTCCGGGCCGGTCAGTTCTACGCGCTGGCGGCCGCCGCGGGCTGCACGGTGTTCGTCACCTTGGTGGCGAGGCTCGGCGTGTCGGCGCCGGTGGCCGGGATCTTGTCGGTCGCAGGCACCTTCCTGTTCCGCATGGCCGCGATCCAGTACGACTGGCGGACCTCGCCGCTCCGGCGCGGGCGTTAGCAACGCCCGCGCGGCGGAGCAGATCATCGGCGCCGAGGCCGGAAGCGGGTCACGCCATCGCGCGGGCGATGCTGTTCCACCAGGCGTCGTGCAACTCCGCGACCGGCGACGCGAACCCGCCCATAGGCGTCTTCACCGACAAGGTGTCGCCCTCGACCTTGCCGATGACCGCGGCGGGCACGCCGAGGATCCCGGCCTGCTTCACCACGCGACCGGCATCGGAGGCCGCGACGGAGATGACGACGCGGTTCTGGGTCTCGCCGAACAACAGCGCGTCGAGGCGCGGGGCCGCTCCGGCGATCGCCGCCGTGAGATCGATGCTGGCACCGAGGAACCGGAAGGTGTCCTTCGCGACCTGGTTGCTGAAGCAGCTCTCGGCGATGGCCACGGCCAGGCCGCCGTCGCTGCAATCATGCGCGCTCTTCACCACGCCTTCGCGGATCAAGCCGATCAAGGTCGTGTGCAGGACCTTCGCCGCCTCCAGGTCGACGCGCGGTGGAAGGCCGGTCTTGAGACCATGGACGGTCTTCAGGCAGGCGCTGCCGCCGAGGCCTTGGAGCGGGTCCGCGGTGTCGACCGGCGCACCGAGCAGGATGATGGCGTCGCCCTCGGCCTTGAACCACTGGGTGGTGATGTGCTCCGCCTTGGCGATGAGGCCGACGACGGCGACGGTCGGCGTCGGGTCGATGGACCCGAGCGCACCGCGCTGGTTGTAGAGCGAGACATTGCCGCCGGTGACCGGCGCATCGAACGCGCGACACCCTTCGGCCAGACCGCGGACGGATTCCTGGAGCTGCCAGAAGATCTCCGGGTTGTGCGGGTTGCCGAAGTTGAGGTTATCGGTCGAACCGAGCGGCAGCGCGCCGGTGCAGGCCAGGTTGCGGCAGGCCTCGGTGATGGCGGCTTTCCCGCCCTCGTACGGGTCGAGGTAGACGTAGCCGCCGTTGCAGTCGACGGTGAAGGCCACGAACTTCTCGGGCACAGGGCGGTCACCGACCTTCGCGGCGAGCGCGGCGCTCATCACGGGGAGCGAATCCCCCTTGATCCGGATGACGGCGGCATCGCTGCCGGGGCACACGACCGAGCCGTCGCGGACCATGTGGTCGTACTGCCGGTAGACCCAGTTCTTCGACGCGACGGTGTGGTTGGCGAGCAGGCGCTTGAGGTCGCCGGGCGCGTCCTTCGTGTCGGCGACGCCATCGAGGCGGAACGCGCGGACAGCGGCCATGTAGGCGGCCTCCTTCGATTCGCGGAAATAGATGGGCGCCTCGTCGGCCAGCTTCTTGGCCGGCACATCCACGACCACCTCGCCGCCGTGGCGGACGACCATGCGACCGGTGTCGGTCACGACGCCGATCTCGGCCCACGGGAGGTCCCATTTGTCGAAGATGCGCTTCACGGCCTCCTCCTGGCCCTTGTGGACGACGATCAACATGCGCTCCTGGGATTCGGAGAGCATGATCTCGTAGCTGGTCATGTTCGGCGCGCGCTGCGGGACCTTGTCGAGCTCGATCTCGATTCCGGTGCCCGCGCGGGCCGCGGTCTCGCAGGTGGAGCAGGTGAGGCCGGCCGCGCCCATGTCCTGCATGCCGGCGACGACGCCGGTGGCGAGCAGCTCGAGGCAGGCCTCGCAGACGAGCTTCTCCATGAACGGGTCGCCGACCTGGACGGCGCCGCGCTGCTGCTCGGCGGATTCGTCGGTGAGGTCCTGCGAGGCGAAGGCCGCCCCGGCGAGGCCGTCCCGGCCGGTGGCGGGCCCGACATAGAAGACAGGGTTGCCGATGCCGTGGGCGGCGCCGCGGGTGATCTGCTCATGGCGGAGCACCCCGAGCGCGAAGGCGTTCACCAGCGGGTTGCCTTCGTAGCTTTTGTCGAAGCCGACCTCGCCCGCGATCGTGGGGATGCCGAAGCAGTTGCCGTAATGCGCGATGCCGTTCACGACGCCGGAGAAGAGCCGTCGGACCTCGGGGTTCGACAGCTCGCCGAAACGCAGCGAGTTCAGCGCCGCGACCGGCCGCGCGCCCATGGTGAAGATGTCGCGGATGATCCCGCCCACGCCCGTGGCGGCGCCCTGGAACGGCTCCACCGCGCTGGGATGGTTGTGCGACTCGATCTTGAAGGCGATGGCGATGCCGTCGCCGACGTCGATGATCCCCGCGTTCTCCTCGCCCGCGCCGACGAGGATGTCGGCGCCCTTCGTGGGGAACGTCTTCAGCACCGGCCGTGTGTTCTTGTAGGAGCAGTGCTCCGACCACATGACCGAGAAGATGCCCAGCTCGGTGTACGTCGGCACGCGGCCGAGGATCTCGAGGACTTTCTGATACTCGTCCGAAGTCAGGTTGTGCTTCGCGACGAGTTCCGGGGTGATCGCAGGTTCGCTCATCAAAAAATGGACCCGGCGCGCGGCCGGGACGTGTGGGCCGACATTACGGGATCAGACCGCACCGACAAGCGTTTCGCTCAGGCACGTCGAGCACCCTGCGGAAGACGTGACGCGGACGGACGGCCCGCTATCGTCCGGGCACGATGACCACGCCCACGCTATTGATCGTCGACGACGAGAAGCCCACCCGCGACGGCCTCCGCGCCGCCCTGGAGGACAAGTTCGACGTCTACGTGGCCGAGGACGCGGCCACGGCGATGCAGCTGATGGAGAAGGAATCCTTCGACGTCCTGCTGACCGACCTGCGCATGGCGGGAGAGGACGGCCTCAAGCTCATCACCCGCGCCAAAGCCCGTCCCAAGCCGCCGGTGTGCATCCTCATGACGGCCTACGGCTCCGAGGACGTGGCGGTCGAGGCGATGAAGCGCGGGGCGGACGACTACATCGCGAAGGGCAAGCTGCAGATCGACGAGCTGGAGCTGCGCATCCAGCGCGCGCTGAAGCGCACCGCCCTCGAGGTCGAGAACACCCAGCTGCACAAGCGGCTCGACCAGAAGTTCGGCGTCCAGAACATCATCGGCGAGGCGCCGTCAATGAAGGAGGTCTTCGAGACCATCCAGGCCGTCGCGCCGGCGAAGACGACCGTGCTCATCACCGGCGAGAGCGGCACCGGCAAAGAGCTCGCGGCGAAGGCGATCCACCAGAACAGCCCCCGTGCCCGCGGCCCGCTGGTCACGGTGAACTGCGCGGCATTGCCGGCGACGCTCCTGGAATCCGAGTTGTTCGGCCACGAACGGGGCGCCTTCACCGGTGCGCACGAGCGCCGCATCGGCCGGATCGAGGAGGCGCAGGGCGGGACCCTGTTCTTGGACGAGATCGGTGAGATCGACGCCACGACGCAGGTGAAGCTGCTGCGCTTCCTCGGCGAGCGGACCTTCGAGCGCGTCGGCTCCAGCAAGACGCTCACCGCCGATGTGCGCCTGCTCTCGGCGACGAACAAGGATCTGCTCGCGCAGGTGAAGGCGGGGAAGTTCCGCGAAGACCTCTACTACCGGCTCGCGGTCGTGCCCATCCATCTGCCGCCGTTGCGCGACCGCGTGGTGGACATCCCGGCTCTATCCACGGCCTTCCTCAAGGAATTCGCGGCGGACAACGGCAAACCGGTCACGTCCTTCAGCACCGAGGCGATGGAGATGATGCTGGCCTACCTCTGGCCCGGCAACGTGCGCGAGCTCCGCGCCGCGGTGGAGCACGCCGTCGTGATGTGCCGCGGCGAGCAGGTGGCCGGGCGCGACCTCCCGGCGCCCGTGCGCACGCCGGCCATCGTCTCCAGCGAGCTGGAGACCCGGGAAAAGCTGGCGTCCGGACAGCTTTCGATGAAGGAAGGCGAGCGCCAGCTGCTCATCCACGCGCTCAAGGAATGCGGCGGCAACCGCAGCGCCGCGGCACAGAAGCTCGGCATCAGCCGCCGCACGCTGCACCGCCGCCTGCACGAGTTCCATCTCGAGGGTTTTTGAACGCTCCGGACACTCCTTGTGTCCCATGGCACGGACGCCCTCTGAAACACCCGCTTCCCATCGGGGCGTTTTCCTGCGCAACTTTTACCCCGATTTTCGATGACGAGCGACACACCCAGAGGAATCCAGACCTGGATCCATTACTTCGAGGAAGGTGCCGGGATCCTATGGATCAAGGCCTTCTTGCTGACCGTCTGCGCGGCGGCGGCGATCGTGGCCTACCATTTCATGGAGGCGCGCAACTTCATGGCCCCGGAGGCCATGGACCAGGCCCAGCTCGGGCGGAACATCGCCGAGGGCCGGGGGTTCACGACCTGGTACATCCGGCCGCTGAGCATCCATCTGCTGCAGGACAAGGCCCGCGCCAAAGGCACCGACGTGAACGCCGTGCTGCGGACCGCGCATCCGGACCTGGAGAACCCTCCGCTCTATCCGGTCCTGCTGGCGGGCCTGTTCAAGGCGCTGCCGATGAAGATCCGTCACGGCGTCGCCGCTGAGCCGGTCGGCCTGCATCGGTTGCCGCCGGAAATGGCGATCGGCTGGTTGAACGTCGGGCTGTTCATCCTCGTCGTCGTGCAGGTCTATCGTCTGGGACGGCTCGTCTTCGACCCGGCCGTCGCGTTCCTGGCTGCCGCGGTCACCGCCGGCACCGAACAGCTGTGGAGGTTCGCCTACTCCGGCCTTTCGACGATGCTGCTGATGGTGCTGGTCCTGGCCGTCGCGCATCTGCTCGTGGTGATCGAGCGCGGGGAGCGTGCCGAGGCACGGGCCGGTGGCCTGCGACAGGTCCTGCTCGCCCTGCTCGCCGGGCTGGTGCTCGGCGCGGCATGCCTCACGCGCTATCAGGCCGGACTGCTCCTGGTGCCGGCCATCCTGTTCCTTCTGCTTTTCACCGGCGGACGCCGTGGGTCCACGTCCCTCGCCGCCGTGCTGGCCTTCACCCTCGTGGTGAGCCCGTGGCTCGTGCGCAACTGGAGCCTCTCCGGCCAACCGTTCGGGACCGCCGGCTACGCGTTGTTCGCGGGCACGGAGAGCTTCCCGGCCGACCGGCTGGAGCGCTCGTTCGACCCGAAGCTGGCCGCGATGCCCATGACCGAACCGGTGCGGAAGGGGGTCGGCAACGTGTTGTCCCAGCTGCAGGACGACCTGCCGCGGCTGGGCGGTGGATGGCTCTCGGCGTTCTTCCTCGTCGGGCTGCTGGTGCCGTTCCGCGACCCTTCGCTCGGGCGCCTCCGGTGGTTCGTGCTCGGGTCCTTGGCGATGCTGTTCTTGGCCCAAGCGGCGTGGACGACCTCGCTGTCCGAGATGGTGCCGGTGGTGAACTCGGAGAACCTGCTCGTGCTGGCGGTGCCGTTGGTCTTCCTCTTCGGCTCGGCGATGTTCATGATGTTGCTGGACCACATCGAGTTCCCCTTCCCGTTGCTGCGTTCGATGACCCATGCCGCGGCGATGGGCGTGTTCAGCCTTCCGCTGTTGATCGCCTTGGCGGCTTCGGTGATCGCGCTCCCCGGCTGGTTCCCCCGCCGGCAATACCCCTTGGCCGAGCCGTACCGGCCTTCGGTGATCCGGGAACTCAGCAACTACACGCCGACCGGATCGCTGATGGTCAGCGACATCCCGTGGGCGGTGGCATGGTACGGATACCGCGAATGCGTGCGCATCCCGCTGCGGGTGCAGGAGAGCTACAAGGAGGATTTCTTCGTGGTGCACGACTACCTCCGGCCGGTGCAGGCGGTGTACATCTCGCCGTTCACCGCGAACTCCCGCTGGCACTCCAGCTTCTGGGACGCAGACCACGCGTGGTTCAACTTCTTCCTCGACGTCTCGCTGCGGCAACGCCTCCCGGACGGTTTCCCTCTTCTGGCGGTGCATGGGCCCAGCTATGTGAGCGCCGGACATCTCTTCTGCGCCGAGAAGCCCTGGTGGGTCCGCCCGGCCAACAGATGACCTGAGGAAGAACCGGGTTGCCGTGAGATACCGGCGTCGCTGCCGATGGTCGCTCCGGGGTGCAGAAACACAGCCCGCACCGGATCCAGGCCGCCACATCCTCGGCCGTCGCCGAAGAGGCCCCAAGAAATGGGTGTCCTCCGCAGGCCTGGACTTCACCTTTACCTCCCCTCCCGGGTCGGTGGCCCCCCCTCACCGCCACCCAATGGGACAAAAACGGGTTCTTCGCCGGGGCGGACCTCGCCTACGGCCAGAAAAGGAGCCCATCGGTCGTCGTTGAGCGCCTCATCTCGACCCCGTCGACCACCGGTCCACGGCCAGCCCCGGCATCGGTTATCATCTCGTCCGCCCGAAGAACCTTGAGACCAAGGGCGAGGCCGGTCCGGGCCACGTCATCGAGAAACTCCATGGCACGCCCACCACGTCCGCGAGGCCCATGGAAAAGGGCCGCCCGAGGGCGACCCTTTCCATCGATCAGACAGGCGCGCCTGCTCCGGGGTCAACGCTCCGAGGTGCGGTACAGCACCCAGCGGATGTCCTGCTTGTCCGGCCCTCCGTTCAACGTCGGCCAAGCAGGGCTGGAATCGAGGTTCGGCGCCACCGCGCGGGTCTTTCCCAGCCACTTGTGGATCTCCGAATGGCCGTCCACGAACGAGAAACCGCCCGCGCCGTTATGATAGGATGCCGGCAGATCGCCCCAACCGGCGGGCACCGCGCCGAGGTTGTCGCTGGTCGGGTTGTAGCTGCCCGGGTTGTTCAGATAATAGCCGTCGTTGATCGAGTTCGGATGCTCGTCGAGCATCACGAAGAGATCCGAAGGCCGCGTCACCGCGCTCTCCTTGAGATACTGGCGGAAGTCGACATAGCGGTTCCGACCCTTGGATTCGGATGAACCGGGGTCGGCCGGCTGGTCGTATTGGCCGAAGCAGGCGTTCATCGCAAGGCTCCGGGTGCGCTTCGTGAAGCCCCGGCTCCGCTGCGCCTTGCTGAGGAAACGGTCCGCAGGGCAGAGGTAGGCGCCGACCGAGTTGCCGACATAGGGAGCGTAAGGGCCCTTCGAGAGGTAGATCGTGTTGGTGACGTACTCCTCGGTGCCGGCGGTCATCACGTTGTTCACCCAGTTGCGGTAGCCGCGGGCCTCATCGGTCTTGCCACGGGTGATCGTCGCGGTGGTGGTGTCGATGCCGAAGTTGTTGACGACGTTGTCGTTGTTGTCGCCGTTGTAGGACTTCCACGCGAGCATGAGCTGCCGCGTGTTGTTCATGCACTGGATGCCCTGGGCCTTGGACTTCGCCTTGCCCAAGGCCGGCAAGAGCATGCCGGCCAGGATGGCGATGATGGCGATCACGACCAAAAGCTCGATCAGCGTGAAACCGGACAGGCGGCCGGACCGCGGCGGCCGTGTCGACGAAGACGGGGATGGGTTCATGGATGTGACTGGACGAGGGTGGATTTCAGGACGACGCATGGACGTGCAAGGCGGAAAATGCAAGCACGGCGTCATGGCCGATCGGACCCTTCTCCGGATCGGATGACAACGACGCTCCCTGGCCTTTCATTTCCCCCAGGTCGGCTGGACATCGGGCCTTGGACCGGACTTCTGCCACGGCGGATTCCCGGCCCGCCGGCTCCGACCGCCGACGGATCCGGCGCCGCATTCGACATTTCCCGCGGCGTCCCCATAGTCGCGGGCTGTGACCGGTTCCCAAAAACGACGCGTCCTTGTCGGCATGAGCGGCGGGGTGGATTCCTCCGCCACCGCGGCCCTGCTGCAGGCGGAGGGCTTCGACGTCGTGGGCGTCACGCTCAAGCTCTGGCCGCAGGACTGCGTCGACCGCGCCGAGGACAAGTGCTGCGGCCCGCAGGCGGTGATGGACGCGCGGAGCGTCTGCGCGAAACTCGGCGTGCCCTACTACCTCGTGGACGAAGCGGCGCTTTTCCAGCAGAAGGTGATCGGCTACTTCGCCGAGGAGTACAAGGCCGGACGGACGCCGAACCCGTGCGTGATGTGCAACCAGCACCTCAAGTTCGGCGTCCTGCTCGACCGCGCGCGCCAACTCGGTTGCGACCTCATCGCCACCGGCCATTTCGCCCGGTCGCAGCGCGACGAGGCCACCGGCCGCACCTTGCTGCTCAAGGGCCGCGACCCGCGGAAGGACCAGAGCTACTTCCTTTTCAGCCTGCGCCAGGACCAGTTGGCCCGGTCGCTCTTCCCGCTCGGCGAGAAGACCAAGGCCGACACCCGCGAGGTCGCCCGCGCCTGCTCGCTCCGCACGGCGGACAAGGAGGAGAGCATGGAGATCTGCTTCGTCCCGGACAACGACTACGGGAAGTTCCTCGAGCAGGCGAAGCTCGCCGAACGCCACCGCGGGGACATCGTCGACACCGCCGGGAACAAGCTCGGTGAACATGACGGCATCGAGTTCTACACCATCGGCCAACGCCGCGGCCTCGGCGTCTCCGCGAAGGAACCGCTCTACGTGATCGAGCTCGACCCCGTCTCCAACCGGGTCGTGGTGGGTGACGAGTCGAAGCTCGAGCGCGCCTCGTTCAAGGTCGCGAACTGCAACTGGATCCCGTGGGAGATGCCGCCGGCGTCGTTCGCGTGCTCCGCAAAGATCCGCTACAACCATCTGGGCGCCGCCGCGACCGTCACACCGGGCCCCGACGGCACGGCCCAGGTGGAGCTCCAAGCGCCGGCCCGCGCCGTCACGCCGGGCCAGGCCTGCGTCTTCTACGGCGGACCGGAAGGCGACGTCGTGTTCGGCGGCGGATGGATCACCCGCTGACGCGGAGCCCTGCCCGGAGCACGGCCGTTGCCGGCCGTGTTCCCGCAGTCCGCGGCCCGCGTCACTTCCGTCGCAACACCGCCACGTAGGCGCCGTCCACCTCCGCGGTGACCGGATGCAGCTGCATCTCGCGGACCAGCTCGAAGGCCGGGGCCTCCTCGACGAAGCGCGCGACCACATCGTGGTTCTCCTCGGATTCGAGGCTGCAGGTGGAGTAGACCAACGTTCCACCCGGCTTCAGCGCTGGCGCGACCTGGCGGAGGATCGACGCCTGTTCCGCCGCCAGACGCGTGATCTCTTGTGGTGACAACCGCCAGCGCAGCTCGACCCGTCGGCGCAGGACGCCGGTGTTCGAGCACGGTGCGTCCACAAGGATCCGGTCGTAGGTCCGGCCGGGCGGAAGCGCGGCATCGGCATCGGCGACAGGCTCGACGCAGCTGACGCAGAGGCGGGCGCAGTTCTCGCGGACCAAGGCCAGCCGTCCGGCCGAGAGATCGTGCGCGACGATCCGCCCTTGGTTGCCCATGAGCTGGGCGATGAAGGTCGTCTTGCCACCGGGCGCCGCGCAGAAGTCGAGGATGGTCTCGCCCGGTAACGGCCCGAGCTCATGCACCGCCAGCAACGTGCTGGGGTCCTGGATGTAGAAGCCGCCTTGGCGGAAGCTCGGCAGCTCGGCGAGCGGCGGGTGCGCCCGCAACGGGAAGACCAGGTCCGGTCCCGTCCAATCGTAGGCGCGCAGATCGTGCCCGACCTCCTCGACTCGCCAGCGTTCGCGCAGCTGCGCGGCGCTCATGCACAAGGTGTTGGCGCGGGCGAAGGTCCGCGGCGGCGTGTTGTCCCAGGCGAGCAGCTGCCGCAGCTCGTCTGCGTCCAGCACCGCCTTCCATCGCTCGACCAACCAAGCCGGATGCGACCAACCGGTGGCCGGATCGGTGGTCCGCAGGTCGTCGAGCGCCTTGGCGAGCGCCTCACCTTCCCGGAGGCAGCCGCGCAGGACGGCGTTGATGAACCCGCTCTGCGAGACCATGCCGGCGTCGCGGGCGAGCTGGACCGTCTCGTTCACCGCGGCGAACTCCGGGATGCGGTCGAGCCAGAACAGCTGGTAGAGCCCGAGGCGAAGGAGCGTCTGGACGGACGCCTCCTGGGAACGGCCGTTGGTCTTGCGGGCCACGAGCCAGTCCAGAGCAGCCCGCCAGCGGGTCACCCCGAAGACGAGCTCCTGCGCCAAACGGCGGTCGTCCGGGTGCAGCGAGCCGAATCCGGGGTCGTGTTCGAGCCTGTTCTCGAGAAAATCGCCCGGTGCGTCGGCGGCCCACAACAGGCGGGCGGCAATTTGTCTTGGTGCGGAAACCATCGGGCAGGCATACTGACCGCCACTCACGAACGAGCCAGCATTTAGCAGATATGAAAGAGGAGATGGAGCAATTGGTGTCCGCCGGGAAAATCCAGCCGAAACACGTCACGCCGCTTGTGGCGCTCGTGGAGGCGGGATACTGCCAGCACAAGAGCTGGGGATTCGGGAAGATCAAGACGGTCGACGGCATCGCCGGCCGCTTGGTCGTCGATTTTCCTGGCAAGACCGGCCACACGCTGGACCTCGAGTTCGCGGCGGATTCGCTCAAGGCGATCCCCAAGAACCACATCCTCGCGCGAAAGCACGCCGACCTGAAGGGCGTGCAGCAGATGGCCGCCCTCCACCACCTCGACGTGGTGAAGATGGTCGTCATGAGCTTCGGCGGGCGGGCGACCGTGGACCAGATCCAGGGCGTGCTCGTGCCCGACGTCATCCAGTCCGACTGGAAGAAGTGGTGGGAAGCGGCCCGCACCGAGCTGAAGAAGGACGGGCACTTCCAGGTGCCGCTCAAAAAGGCCGACCCGGTGATCTACCAGGTGCTGGAGCAGCCGCTCGCGCAACGGTTGTCCGTCGAGTTCAAGGCCGCCAAGGGCCTGAAGGCCCGCGTCACCGTCGCTGGCGAGATGGTCAAGAGCATCGCCGACATGTCGGACGCCTCGGTGGCCGATGACGCCGTGACCACGTTGAACGCGGACATCGCGAGCCACGTGAACACGATGCAGCCGCTGGCGCTGGAAGGCATCTTCATGCGCGACGACCTGCGCACCGCCGCCGGCATCAAGCCCATCGAGGGCGAGATCCCCGCCACCTCCGTCTGGTCGCAGGGACCGCGACTCAAGGACCTCTTCGAGGAGATCCCCGCCGCCAAACACCGTCGCGTGCTGGAGTCCTTCAAGGCGTCCGTCCCCGACTGGGCCGTCCAGTTGGTGATGCTGTTCAACAACGTCCCGGCCAAGCTCGTCGGTGAATGCGCCAAGCTGCTCCTCCAGGAAGGCAAGGGCCAGCTGCTCAAGGACACGCTCACCCGGCTCATCAGCCAGCACGGCGCCAGCACCGAGCTGCTGCTCTGGTTCAGCAAGGAGCGCAACGACTACTTCGCCGAGCTGCTCACGCCGGAGGTCTTCCGCGCGATGCTCACGGCGATGGAGCGCGACCAGTTCAACGAGCGGAAGACCAACCGTCTCCGCGACCATATCCTCGCCGACCAGCAGCTCATCCCCGACCTCATCAAGTCGGCCGACCTCGAGGTCATCAAGGACATGACGCGCGCGCTGCAGCTCTCGCCCAGCTTCGACGACATGGACAAGCGGTCCCTGCTCGCCCGCATCGTGAAGCAATATCCGGCGATCCAGACGATGATCACCGGCGACCAGAAGAAGGAGGACAACGTGATCCTCGTCTCTTGGAGCAGCCTTGAGCGCCGCAAGGCCGAGTACGACGAACTGGTCAGCAAGGCGATCCCCGCCAACGTCAAGGACATCGCCCTCGCCCGCAGCTACGGCGATCTCCGAGAGAACCACGAGTACAAGTCCGCGAAAGAGCAGCAGAAGGTCCTGCAGCGCCGCAAGGCCGAGCTCGAGCAGCAGATGGGCCGCGCCCGCGGCACGGATTTCTCCAGCCCGCGCACCGACGTCGTCGGCCCCGGCGTCGTGGTGACCATCACCGACATCGGCTCCGGCAAGCGCGAGATCTACGAGCTGCGCGGCGCCTGGGACGGCGAACCGGAGAAGAACATCCTCAGCTACCTCACCCCGCTGGCGCAGGCCCTGGTCAACAAGGCCGTCGGCACCGAAGTCGAGTTCACGAACGAAGGCGCCATCCGGAAGCTCCGGATCGAGGCCATCTCAGTCCCTACGGCCTGACGCCTACCGGGTCCGTCATCGGACTCCGCCGGCGGCCTGCCGGCGGAGTCCTGTCGGGGTCATGCCCGTGACCGAACGGAACGCCCGCGTGAACGCGCTGTGGTCGTAGAACCCGCAGGTCACCGCGACCTCGGCGACCGGTCGGTCCGTCTCGGTCAGCAGACGCGACGCCGCTGCGAGGCGCGTCTGCGAGATCAGCTGGCTCGGCGTGATGCGGAAGATCCGCTTGATCAACCGCGCGAAGCGCACCGGCGACAACCCCGCCCGCCTCGCCAACACCGCCGTGATAGCGGTCCGCCGAACTCCGCTTCCAGATGCTCCAACGTCCCGGCCAGACCGGCCGGGATGACCTCGCTGTCGCCGGGGGCCCTCAGGTCCCGCGAGATCCCCACGATCCCCACGACCGCGCCCGCGTCGTCGAGCAACGGCAGCTTCGTGGTGAGACACCAACCTTGGCGACGGCGCGGATACCAGTGCAGTTCCAGCCGGTCGCGGATCGGCCGACCGGTGCGCAGCACCTCGGCATCCTGCGCGGCGTAGCGTTCCGCGAGCTCGGACGGGAACACCTCGCGCACATGGCGACCGAGGAGCTCGCTCTTCTCGCGCAAGCCGCAACGATCGACGAGGGAGCGGTTCACCGCGAGATAGCGCCCGGCGCGGTCCTTCACGAAGAACACCGCGTCCGGCACATGCTCGAACAGCTCGGCGAACGCCTCGGCGGCGGCGGAGCCCAAGAGCGGCGAAGAGGACGTCGGGCGGCTGGGCTTGGCGGTCACGCGGCCACCGTACGCCGCCGCGGCCGGATCGGCGACACGCCGTGCAGCCCGCGGACCACCGGTTTTCAGCCCGCGCCAGCGATGGGGCGCACGATGCCGGGGCCGGCTGTGGACGTCCCCATCGATGCGGCGCAAAGCGACCATCCCGGGCCGGCACATACCCTTCCAGGACTCCTCTTGCCATCGTTTCTCGTCGTGGGCGCGGCCCCTTGGAAGTACGCCCGCAAAGGCGGTTCCTGAATAAACCGGAGGGCGGCCAGTCCGATCAGGCGTTGGTCAGCAAAGGAGACCGAAATATGAAAACCGCCGTTTTGGCCGCAGCCGTCGTCAGCATCGCCGCCGCATCCATCATCCCTGTCCATGCCGGTGACCGGGAATGGTCCACCGCAGGGAAGGTCCTCACCGGAGTCTTTGCCGCCGGCGTCATCGCCGAGGCGTTCCGTCCGCATTGCCCGCCGCCCGTGGTCTACGCCCACGCTCCCGTCGTGTATGCTCCCGTTCCCGTCGTGTATGCCACTGCCCCGGTCGTCTACGCTCCGGCCACCGTGGTCTATGCCCCGGCACCGGTCGTCTACTACGCGGCGCCGGCGCCGCAGGTCGTGTACGTCGCTGCTCCGCCGGTCTGCTACGCGCCGGCCCCGTTCCATCGGCCGCGCCACATGCACGTCCACTTCGGCGGACGTTGGTGACCCCGGCGGTCCCGTCGCGACAGGACCCTGAAAAGACAAGGCCCGCTGGCATCGACGCCAGCGGGCCTTTTCGCGGATGCGCCGGGGCGCATCGGTCTCCATCACTTCAGGAGTTCTTCGGCGATCTGGACGGCGTTGAGCGCGGCACCCTTCAGCAACTGGTCGCCGGCGACCCAGAAGCAGAGGCCGTTGTCCAAGGCGCAGTCGAGGCGGAGGCGTCCGACGGCGCAGTTGTAGCGGCCGGAGACGTCGAGGGGCATCGGGTAGGACTTGTTCTCGGGATCGTCCACGACATCGAGGCCGGGCGCCTTGGCGAGCACGGCGCGGGCGGCCTCGAGCGTCACCGGGCGCTCGAACTCCGCGCTCACCGCGACGGAGTGCGCGCGGAACACCGGCACGCGGACGCAGGTGACGGAGGCGCGGAACGTCGGATGGTGCATGATCCGGCGGCCTTCGTTCTCCATCTTCATCTCCTCCTTCGTGTAGCCGGTCGCGAGGAACGAATCGACCTGCGGCAGCACGTTGAAGGCGATCTGGTGCGGATAGACCTCCTTGGTCACCGGCCGGCCGGCGGCAAAATCCCGCACCTGGCGGTCCAGCTCCTCGACGGCCTTGGCGCCGGTGCCGGAGACCGCCTGGTAGCTCGACGCGAAGACGCGCCTCACGCCGAACGCCTGGTGCAGCGGGTACAGCGCCATCAAGGTGATCGCGGTGGTGCAGTTCGGGTTCGCGAGGATGCCCTTGTGCCGCTTCACGTCGGCGCCGTTGATCTCCGGCACCACGAGAGGCACGTCGGGATCCATGCGGAACGCGCTCGAGTTGTCCACCACGACGCAGCCCGCCGCCGCGGCGATGGGACCGAACTCCTTCGAGATCGAGCCGCCGGCACTGAACAAGGCGATGTCGATCCCGCGGAAAGAATCCGGGGTCAGCTCGGCGACGACGTGGTCGACGCCCTTGAACTTCATCGTCTTGCCCGCGGAACGGGCGGAGGCGAGCAACGTGAGCTTCCCGACCGGGAAACCGCGCTTCTCGAGCGTTTCGATCATCTCGACGCCGACGGCACCAGTGGCACCGACGACGGCCACGTGCGGAGTATGATTCATAAAGGAGGCGGAGACTAGGAACCGCACCCCGACTGTCGAGGCGAAGTTTCCGGCCCGACAAGGACCCCGGGCCCGTCGGCCCGATCGGGCGCATGGCTATTTGCCGCGCGGCTGCCTAGTGTCTGCCCAAGCCGCCATGGACCTCCGCCCCATCTCTTTGTGCCTCCTCGCCGCGCTGTTCCTCACCGGGCCCGGCGCACGCGCCGAGGAGGTCCTCGGCCCGTCCGGCGATTGGCGCCTGCTCCCGGGACGCGCCGAGGCACCGTCGGAGTGGCGTTCGCCGGGCTTCGACGATTCCACCTGGAACGCCGGACCGGCGCCGTTCTTCTACGGGTTGCCGCTCGCGGGCACGGAGCTCAAGGACATGCGCGGCGTCTATCCGGGCGTGTACCTGCGCCGGACGTTCGTGGCCGGCTCGGTCGCCGATATCGGCAAGCTCACGCTGCGCGCGCTGGCGGATGACGGTTTCGTGGCCTGGATCAACGGCCGCGAGGTCGCGCGCCACAACATGCCCGACGGCGAGCCCGGCCACGCCACCCTCGCGAGCAGCCCGCTCGACGAACCGCCGACCGCCGAGGATTTTCCGGTCGCGCACCCTTGGACCGTCCTGGTCGAAGGCACCAACGTGCTGGCGGTGCTGGCGTCCAACGCATCGCTGGCCGGCAGCGACGACTTCGCCTTCGCCGCGACGCTCATCGCCGAGCGCGACCTGGATCCACCGGTCGTCGTGTCCCGCTTGCCGGTGGCCCGGGCGACGGTCGACGTCATCGACACCGCCGAGGTCGTCTTCAGCGAGCCCGTCGAGGGGATGGAGGCCGCGGACCTCTTGGTCAACGGCGTCCCGGCCACCGCGATGGAGACCGTGGCGCCGGACCACTTCGTGTTCCGCTTCACGCAACCGGCCCCGGGCCCGGTGACCTTCACCTGGCGGGACGGCCACGGCATCACCGACGACACGGGCCGGGCCAACGCCTTCGCCGGGGACGCGTGGCGCATCACGCTCGATCCGAAGGCATCGCGCGCGGTGGTGACCCTCTCCGAGTTCATGGCCGACGACGACCGGACGCTGGTCGACGAGGACAACGACAGCTCGGATTGGATCGAGGTCCACAACGGCGGCGGTTCGACCGTGAAGCTGCTCGGATGGTCCCTGACCGACGACGCGGCGGCGCCCGGGAAATGGCGCTTCCCTGACATCGCGCTGACACCGGCCGCGCGCCTGGTCGTCTTCGCTTCGCAGAAGGACAAGACCAACATCACCGGCAGGCTGCACACCAACTTCAAGCTGTCCGCCAAAGGAGGCTATCTCGCCCTCGTGGCGCCGGACGGCCAGGTCGTCTCCGACTTCGGTCCCAGCTATCCGCCGCAGACGCGCGATGTGAGCTACGGCCGGGTGCCCGGTGCGGCGGACCGCACCGGATACTTCACCACGCCGACGCCGGGCGCGCCGAACAGCGTCTCCGGCCAGGGCTTCGCGTCCGCTGTCGTCTTCTCGCGGGCGAGCGGTCCTTACACCACGTCGGCGACGGTGCGGCTCTCCGCGGAGGGCGCCGGGGCATCGGTCCGCTACACGCTCGACGGCACCCTGCCGGACGCTTCGTCGCCGTTGTACGATGGACCTCTCCATCTGGAGACCACGGTGCAGCTCCGCGCCCGGGCCTTCGCGCCGGGGCTGCTGCCCGGGCCGCCCCGCAGCGAGACCTATCTGAGGCTGAGCGAGAGCCCGTTCCAGACGCCGACGTTCACCTCGGCGTTGCCGGTCCTGGTGATCTCGACCTTCGGCAAGCAGATCTCGCAGTCCGTCAACACCCCGGTGACCTTCGAGCTTTTCGAGCCGGTGGACGGTCTCACCTCGCTCGCCCGGGCGCCCACGTTCGCCACGCGCGGGGGCGCGAAGGTGCGCGGTTCGAGCACGGCGGGGATCACCAAGGCCAGCTGGGCGATCGAGTGGTGGGACGAGTTCAACCAGGACGTGGAGAAGAGCGTGCTCGGCATGCCGGCGGAATCCGAGTGGGTGCTCTACGCCCCGAACAACTTCGACCTCGTGCAGATCCACAACCCCTTCATGTACGAGCTGAGCCGCCAGATCGGCCGCTACGCGCCGCGGACGCGGTTCGTCGAGGTGTACCTGAACCGCGGCGGCACCCTCACCGCGGCGCAATGGTTCGGCACCTACGTGCTCGAGGAGAAGATCGGCATCGGCAAGCACCGCGTCGACATCGACCGGCTCCAGCCGGAGGACCGCGCCGCGCCGGAGGTCACCGGCGGATATTTGTTGAAAGTGGACCGCCTCGATCCCGGCGACAGCGGCTTCAGCACCGGCGGCGAAACGCTCGGCTACGTGGACCCCAAGGAGCCGGTGGTCGAGACCGCTCAGCGTGATCCGCAGGAGCAGTACATCCGGAACTATTTCCTCGCCTTCAACCGCGCGCTCACCGGCGTGAACTGGCGGAGCCCGCAGGCCGGCTATGCCGCGTACATCGACACCGGTTCATGGGTCGACCACCACCTGCTCAACGTCCTCTCCGCCAACCCGGATTGCCTCCGGCTCAGCACCTATCTGCACAAACCGCGCGGCGGCAAGATCACCTTCGGGCCGATCTGGGATTTCGACCGGACGCTCGGATCCACCGATGGTCGCGATGCGAATCCCCGCGCCTGGGGCGGCGGTGGTTCGGATTACTTCTTCACCTACTCGTGGTGGGGTCGCCTCTTCCAGGACCCCGACTTCTACCAGCTCTACCTCGACCGCTACCAGGAGCTGCGCGATGGCGGGCCGTTCTCGACCGCCGACCTGCTCGCGCTCGTGGACCGGTTCGCCGACGAGGTCCGGCCCGCCGAGGTCCGCGAAGGGAAACGTTGGCCTGAGAACCGTCCCCGCGGCGGGACCTACCAGGCCGAGGTCGTCCGGATGAAGAGCTGGCTCTCGAACCGCGTGGACTTCATCGACCGCCAGTTGGCCCAGCCGCCCGGGATCATCCCGGCGGGCGGCGTGGTCGTGGCCGGTTCGGCCGTCACGCTCACCGGACCTGCCGGTGCGCAGCTCTACTACACGCTCGACGGCAGCGATCCGCGCCGCGCGGGGTCCACGAACGTCCCGAGCGCATCCGCCAAGCTCTACTCCGGCCCGGTCGCGATCGGCGCCGACACGAGGCTGACGGTCCGGTCCTTCGACGCGACCAAGCGCCAGGTCACGAGCGGCGGGCCGCGCATGAATTCGCCGTGGTCACGGGCCGTCACCGCGAGTTGCACGCTCCGGCCTTCGCCCATCGTGGTGAGCGAGCTGATGTACCATCCTGCCCCGCCTCCCGCCGGCAGCCCGTATCCCCCGGGAAGCTTCGAGTTCATCGAGCTCGAGAACATCTCCGACCGTGTCGTCGACCTCGTCGGGAGCCGGTTCGTCCGCGGCGTGCAGTTCGTCTTCGCAGAAGGAGGCGCGATCACCCAGGTCGCGCCCGGCGGACACGTGCTGCTGGTGCGGGATCCCGCGGCGTTCGCCAGCCGCTATCCCGGCGTCACCGGGATCGCGGGCATGTACGACGGGGACCTCGCCGGCGACGGCGAACGCCTCACGATGCTCGGCCCGGTGGGCGAGACGTGGGCGGACTTCACCTACCATCCCTCGCGCGATCCGCTCGCGGACGGGGCGGGCTTTTCAATCGTCGCGTCGTCCGGGACGCCGGGAGCGACGTGGCGTCTCAGCGCGGCCCCGGGCGGATCTCCCGGCCGCGCCGATCCCGTGCCCGTGGTCGTGCCCGCGGTCCGCATCGACGAAGTCCTCGCCCATCCGCGCGCCGGCGACAGCGATTTCGTCGAGCTCTCGAATCCTTCCGGGGCTCCAGCGGACATCGGCGGTTGGTGGTTGAGCGACGACCTCCGCCTGCCCAAGCGCTGGCGCGTGCCCTCCGGCACGAAGATCCCGGCCGGCGGCGCCATCGCGCTGCGCAAGGACCAGCTCGGCGCGTCGTTCGCGTTGCCCCGCACCGGAGGCGCGATCTGGATCTTCTCGGCGAGCGCGGAAGGCGACCTCACCGGCTGGCACCACGGCACGGAGTTCGGTGCCTCGGACAACGGTGTGAGCTTCGGCCGCGAGGTGCTCGGGACGGATGACGAACGCTTCCTCGCTCGCGTCTCGGCGACGCCCGGACACCCGGACTCCGCGCCGCTCGTCGGACCGTTGGTGTTCGACGAGATCCATTTCCGGCCGCCACCGACCGCCGCGGGCGCGGACGACACCACCGGCGAGTTCATCGACCTGCGCAACATCGGGCCGGCCCCGTTGTCGCTCGGCGATCCGGCGCGCCCCCAGGACACCTGGCACGTGCGCGGCGGGATCGACCTGGATCTCCCGGCGAAGATCGTGGTGCCGATCGGCGGGCACGTGGTGCTGGTGGCTTTCGATCCGCGCGACGATATCGCGGCGCTCGGCCGCTTCCGCGCCCGCTACGGGCTCCCAGCGGATGCCGTCGTGGTCGGTCCATGGCACGGCGCCCTCAAAGATGCCGGCGAGAGCATCCGCCTGCTCAAACCCGGCGTGCCCGATCTCGGGACCACGCCGTACGTCCTCGTGGAAGAGGTCGGCTACTCCGCCTCCGCACCTTGGCCGGCCGACACTTCCGGGACCGGTCGTTCTCTGGTCCGCAGCGCGCGCGACCGGCTCGGCGCCCTGCCTGGAGCATGGACCAGCGCGTGGCCGACACCAGGTTCCGACGACTCCGACTTCGACGGATTGCCCGATGCCTGGGAATCCGCCAACGGCCTCGACCCGCTGCGCGCGACCGGGGCCGATGGCGGCGATGCCGATGCGGATGGCGACGGTCTGAGCAACCGGCAGGAGTTCCTGAACCGCACCGACCCCCGTGACCCGGGCGAAGCCCTGCGGATCGGGGTCCAGCTCGGCGACCTGGACGGGCCGCGGACGCGCTTCGCCGCGCCGGCCGGCAGCACGTTCGTGCTCCAGTCCAGCACGACGTTGGCCGACGGCTGGCAGACCGTGCAGACGATCACCGTCGGGCCCGAAGGGTTCGTCGACGTCGCGTTGCCCGTCGTGGGCGAGGGCTACTACCGCGTCGTGCCGGCGCCCTGAACGGCGCGCACGACGGCGTCGACCACGAGATCCGTCGTGATCGCCGCCATACAACGGAGATCGATCGGGCACTCGCGCAGGAAGCACGGCGCACACGGCGCCGCGGCCCGCAACAATAGGTGCCGCGGATCGCCGGGGAGGCCGGGGCCGGTGAGCTCGGGCGACGTGCTGCCGAACGGCACGACCACCGGCGTCCCCACCGCGGCGGCGACATGCATCGGACCGGTGTCGTTGGTGATCACGACGCGGCACGCGGCGAGCGCGGCGCACAACTCGCGGAGAGAAGTCCGGCCGGCGAGGACGCGGACCGGCGCCCGGCGCCCCGGACCCGGCACCTGGAGCGCGGCCGCGATCTCTTCGGCCAGCGGCACGTCGGCCTTGCCACCGAAGAGGGCGAAACCGCAGCCGAGGCGAAGGTGCAATCCGCGCGCGGCCTCGACGAAGCGTTCCTTCGGCCAGCGTTTCGCCGGGCCGTACTCGGCGCCCGCGTTGAGGCCGATCCACGTCGTGTCCGGGACCAGACCGGAGCGTTCCCGCTCCGCGACCTGCTCCGCCGGCGTCACCTGGAGATGCGGCGCGACCGGTGCGACGTCGCCGCCGAGATGGCCCACGAGGCGGAGATAATGGTGGATCTGGTGTGAAGACCGGGGAGCGACCAGGGACGATCCGTCGAGGCCGGCGACGAGCCGGGAGATCTCGGGGGCGCTGCGCTTCCGCATCGTGACCACTCCGGGCGCGGGCGGGACCCCGTCGGTCAACATCCAGTCGCGCCACGGCCACGCGCCGCCGACACGGCGCGGGATGCGCGCGAGCCAGGCCTCCAGCCCGGACCGGGGCGAATTCGGCAACAACAGCGCGAGGCCGGCCCGTTCGGCACGCAGCCGGCGCGCGACCGACCAAACGCTCTCTTTGGCGGCGAAGGCCAGCACGCGATCGACCGACGGATGACCGGGCCAGAGCCCGGCGAGCTTCTCGTGGGTGAGCAGCACGATCTCGGCATCCGGGAACCGTTCGCGCAACCTGCGCAGCGCAGGCGTCGACATCACCGCGTCACCGAGCCAGTTCACGCCGCGGACGACGATGCGGCGAGGGTCGCCTCCCGATGGATGCGGTCGCGGCGTCGGCACGGTCATCCCTCCTCGTCGGACCCGGCCTGGGCCTTGGCGCCGGGGCGTTGCCAGCGGCTCGCGGGTTTCCAGCGGCGGTGGACCCAGAACCAGTTGGCCGGATCCCGCCGGACGCCGGCCTCGAGAGCCGCGTTGATGTCGCGCATCAACGCCTCGACGGTCCTCGGCGCGCCGGCGGCGTCGCGGACCGGGATCACCGGACCCGCCTCGACCCGCCAGCGGGCGAGCCCGGTCCGGTAGCAGACCGCGGTGAAGATCGGGGCATCGTAGCGAAGCGCGAAGACGGCGCAGGCCGGGTTGCAGGAGCAATCTTGGCCGAGGAAGGGCAACCACAGGCCCCGGTCGCCGCCGTGCTGGTCGCACAGCAGGGCGAGCACGGTCTTGCCGGCGTTCATCGCCTTGCGGATCTGGTAGGCCTCGGTCCGCCGCTCGAAGAAACGGGTGCCGCTCCGTTCGCGCAGCCCGAGGAAGATCTGGTTCAACGCCGGTTGGCGCAGCGCGCGGTAGGTGGTCGCGATGGTCCAGCCGGGCAGCTGTTCCTTCGACCGGGCGTAGAGCTCGAAGTTGCCGAAGTGCCCGACCGCGGCGACGACGCTCGGGCTGTCGGCCGGGACGGCCTCGTGCAGCCCGACCCATTCGAGCCGCTCGGCGATGGCGGCAGCGGACATCGACGCGGTCTTGAGAGCGCAAAGGTAGTTCTCGCCGAGCCGCCGGAAGTTCTCCTTCGCGATGGCGTGCCGTTCTCCGGCGGGCTTCTCGGCGCCGAACACGAGGTCGAGGTTCGCAAGCGCGACCTTCCGGTGCCGGGCGTCGAGGAGGAAGGCGAGCGCCCCGCCCGCCCGCCCGATGCGCGCCACGAGATCTAGCGGCAAGGCCTGGACCAGCGCGATGAACGCGCGGGCGAAGAGGACGAGGATCACGTTCACTTGAAGCAGATGCGGCGGACGGCCTCGTCGAAGCCACCGGCGCCGGCAGTGATCTTGATCTCGACGCGCATGAACCAGATGGGCACGTCGCGGCGGTCGAGCTTCGGGAAGCGGACGGCGTCCTTCTGCGTGGTCACCACCATGTCGGCGCGGCGTTTCTTGGCGCGGTTGATGGCGTCGAGCACCTCTTGCTGGCTGAAGCGGTGGTGATCGGCGAAGCGCCGCGCGAGCACGACCTCGGCGCCGAGCTCCACGAGCTTCTGCTCGAAGCTCTCCGGCTGCGCGATGCCGCTGAAGCTGGCGACGCGCTTGCCCCGGAGCAGGTCGAGCCCGGCCCGCTCGCCGGTGAAGACATCCTCGAAATAGAGCGGATGGTGGACGCACTCCACGATCTCGGCGCGCGGGTTGAGCCGCGCGAGACGGACGCGGAGGTCGTCGGTCCGACGGCTGCGCTCGGGCGTGCCGCGGTCGACCTTGGTGAGGAAGACGACGCTGGCGCGGGAGAGATGCGAGGGCGGTTCGCGGAGCGTGCCGCGCGGGAGCAGATGCTCGTTGCCGAACGGCTGCTGGGCATCCACCAGCACGACGTCGGTGCGGCGGCCGCGGAGCTTCCAGTACTGGAAGCCGTCGTCGAGCAGCAGCGTGTCGCAGCCGAAGCGCTCGACCGCATAGCGGCCGGCCTTCACGCGGTCCTTGTCCACGAGGACGACGACGTCGCGGAGGTTCGACGCGAGCATGTAGGGCTCGTCCCCGGAGGTCTCGGAATCGAGCAGCAGCGAGCAGCCGTCGCTCACGACGCGGGGCGGCGTGGTGTCCTCGCGGAGCAGGATCTTGTCGAGCAGTCGCTCGCGGAGCGGCTTGGGACGGGAGCGGTATCCGCGGGAGAGGATGGCGACCTTGCGTCCGGCGTCCTGCAGCGCGCGGGCGAACTTCTCCACGACGGGCGTCTTGCCGGTGCCGCCGACGGTGAGGTTGCCGATGGCGATGACCTGCACGCCGAGCGTGGAATCGCGGAGGATGCGCGCGTTGTAGAGCACGCGCCGGAGCTTCACCGCGACACCGAACACGCGGCTGAGCATGAGCAGCACGAAGCGGACGGCCGCGGCCTTCTTGCCGGGCCGTTGCTGGAAGATGACATCGAGCAGCCACGTCTCGGCCTGCTCTGAGAATTCTCGCCACGACTCGCGCACGGTCCGGCCACCTTGCCAAGCGGCGCCTCCCGGGCGGAAGACGGAACTGCGGCGGATCCTGGTGACGCCGGGGCCCGCGGTCGTCTCACCAGCGGATCACGCGGACCGCCGTCCCCGCCGCCAACGTCGTGCGAGGCGGCACGTCGACCAACCCGTCGGCCGCCGCCAGCGATCCGAGCAGATGCGACGCCTGCGCTCCGCTGGCGCGGACCGTGCCATCCGCATCGGTCGCGACGCGGACGAAATGCCGGCGTCCATCGGGATTCGAGAGCGGCCCTTCCAACCTGCCCGGGGTCGAGGGCGGACCGTGGTCGGCGATGCCTTGCAACCGGCGCAACGCCGGCAGCACGAGCAGCACCGAGGTGACGAACGCCGACACCGGGTTGCCCGGCAGCCCGAAAAGGAACTTGCCCTCATGGAGGCCGAAGAAAAACGGCTTCCCGGGCCTGAGCGCCAGTCTCCAGAACTCGAGCTCGCCGCCGAGCGCGGTGAACTCCGCCTTCACGAGGTCGTGCTCGCCCACCGACGCGCCGCCCACGGTGACCACCACGTCCGCCACCGCGAAGGCCCCGGCCAAAGCCGACCGGAGCACCTCCGCGTCATCCGGCACGCACCGCGCCGCCACCGGGACACCGCCGGCGCGGCGGACCAGCGCGGCGAGCATGGCGGTGTTGCTCTCGTGGATCTCGCCGGGTCCGAGCGGTGCGCCGGGCGGGCGGAGCTCGGACCCGTTCGCAAGGATCACGACACGCGGCGCGCGATGGACCGTCACCTCGGCAAACCCTGCTGCTCCGAGCAGAGCGATCTGCTGCGGCCCGAGCACCGTGCCGGCGGCGACGATCCGCGCGCCTCTCCGCACGTCCTCGCCCCGGAACCGGACGTCCTCCCACGGCTTCACGCCTTCGCGGACGACCACGCGCGTCGGGTCGGCAGGGTCGACGTCGACGTCTTCTTGCATCACCACGGCATCGGTTCCCGCGGGCATGGGCGCGCCGGTGAAGACGCGGACGCATCCACCCGGGCCGACGATGCCCGCGAATCCGACGCCCGCAGCCGCCCGACCGACCACCCGGAGCGACGCGGGGACGGTCGCGGTGTCTGCGGCGCGCAAGGCGTAGCCGTCCATCGCCGAGTTGTCGAAGGGCGGCAGGTCCCGCGGGCTGGCGACGTCGGCTGCAGCGACGCGGCCATCGGCAGCGGCGACGGGCACGGGCTCGGCGGGGAGGGCGACGAGGGCGGCAAGCAGGCGCTCGCGGGCGGTCTCGAGGGCGAGCATCCCGGATCCTTCAGTCGACGTGCTTTTCCGTCTTGGCGGAGGAGGCGCGGGACCAGAGCTTCCAGAGCGTGGCGACGCCGGCCCCGAGCAACGCGAAAAGCACGCTGAGCTGGAACTGGAGGCCGATCCCCACCGCGGTCAGCAGCACCGCGAACGTCCCGGTCACGCAGGCCACCCCGTAGAGCAGCCAGGATGCCTGCCCATGGTTGAGACCGAGCGAGAGCAGACGGTGGTGCACATGGCTCTTGTCCGCGTGGAAGACCGATGCGCCGCGGCGCCAGCGCTTGAACATCACGCGCAAGGTGTCGAAGAGCGGCAACCCGAAGAGGATCAGCGGCACCGAGACCAGCGGGCTGGCCGCCTGCCCGTTGTCCCGGAAGAGCGAGATGATACCGACGCAGGCGAGCACGACCCCGATCGTCAGGCTGCCCGAATCGCCGAGGAAGATCCGCGCCGGGGAATGGTTGTGCGGCAGGAACCCGAGGCAGGCCCCGGCCAGCGACACCGTCAGCAGCGCCACGACGACGTTGCCGGTGAGGGCGTTGATGACGGCCAAGGCGATCGCCATGCAGACGGTGACGCCGGAGACGAGGCCGTCGATGCCGTCGAGCAGGTTGATGGCGTTGGTGACGCCGACGATCCAGATCAGCGTGACCGGCAGGCCGAACCAGCCGAGATGGATGAGGCCGCCGAGAGGGTTCTGGAATGTCTCGATCCGGTACCCCCCGATCCAGAGGCCGATGGCGATCGTGGACTGGGCCAAGAACTTCTTCGTCGCATCGGCGCCCTTGATGTCGTCGTAGACCCCCAGCGATAACATCGCCGTCGCCCCGAGGATGAGCGTGAAGAACAGCTTCTCGTAGTTCTTGAACTCCTCGGTGATCGGGTTGTGGAGCAGATAGAGGCCGGCCCACGGCAACAGGAAGCCGAGGTACACCGCGACGCCTCCCATGCGGGGCGTCGGACGCGAGTGGACCTTGCGCTTGTCCGGCAGGTCCATGGCTCCGTACCTCCGTGCCAACCAAGCGGCGAACGGCGTGAGCCAGAACGCCCCGAAGGCCGACACGGACAGCATGGCGAGATAGGTTTTGTAGCTCATCCGAGCCGGGTTGGTCCCCGGAGGCGGGCGAAGAGCGAGCGATACCGTTCCACCATCACCGCGGAGGCGAACTCCTCCCGGGCACGCCGTCGTCCTGCTTCACCCAACCGAAGACGGAGGGATAGGTCGCCCAGAAGCCGCCGGAGCGCAAGCGCCAGCGCAGCGCTTTCACCGGGCGGCACGGTCAGACCGGTCACGCCGTCCGCACAGACCCAAGGCACGCCCGACCGCAGCGTGCAGGCGACCACCGGTTTCCCGCACGCCATCGCCTCGACCTGCACGAGGCCGAACGCCTCGTTGGGCGTCACCGACGGGAAGACGAAGATGTCGCATGCCTGGAAGAAGCACGGCAGATCCGCATCGGCCACGTCGCCGTGGAAGACGACGCGGTCCGCCACCCCGGATGCCGCGGCGGTCCCGCGCAGCGCCGTCTCCAGCGGTCCGGTGCCCACGAGCCAGAGTTCCGCGCCAGGCAGATCCGCCAACGCCTCGATGGCGTGCCGCTGGCCCTTGTAACCGACGAGGCGGCCGACATTCAGCAAGATCGCCCGCCCGCCCGCCCCCGCCCGCAGGGCGGCCACCTTGGCCGGGTCGAACGCGCCCGGCGCGAAGCGTGCGAGGTCCAGACCGAAGGGGATCACCGTCACCTTCTCGCGGAACGCCGGAAGCCACGGCGAGAACTCGAGATGGTTCGGTGTCGCCACCACGATCCGGTCCGCGCGTCGCAGCAACGCGGTCTGGAGCGGCGTGTACAGGCCCATCACCGCGCGCTGCCGCACGATGTCGCTGTGCCAGCTCACGACCACCGGCGTGCCCTTCGGTGTCCGCAGGCACGCGAGGTCGGCCAACGGGTTCGGAAAATGGGCGTGGACGATGTCCGCCGCGAACCTTCGCGGGGCCGAGAGGTACGACGGGCAGAGCGAGGTGCCCAGCGCCATGCCGTGGCTCGCCAATCGATGGACGCGCACGCCGCCGAGCGTCTCGTCCACGGTGCGGGCCGACGTGTTGGCGACGACGCAATCCACCTCGTCGCCCTCCGCGACGAAGCCTTCGCACCAGAGCTTCAGCAACGTCTCGATCCCGCCGCGCTCGGGCGGGTAGAATTTTCCGAGCTCCAGGACCCTCATGGCAGGCCCTCCGGCCAACCGCGCGCCGCGGACGCTGCGTGGGCGCGCTCGATGGCGTCGCACGGCCGGTCCCACCGGAACTCCGCCCGCGCGTATTCCACGCAGCGCTCCCTCGACGGCAACGTGAGCCGCCCCGAGAGGACGTCCCGCAACGCCTTCGCCAGCGATCCCACGTCGCCCGGCTCGAAGAGCAGGCCGTCTCCGAGCGGCTGCACCAGCTCAGGGTTCGCGCCGGCCCGCGACGCGATGACCGGTGTGCCGCACGCCAGCGATTCCGCGGTCGCCAATCCGAAACCTTCCAGGTCGAGCGACGGCATGATCACGCAATCCGCCGCGCCGTAGAGCCGGGGCAGCTCTTCCTCCGGGACGAAGCCGAGCAGCTCCGCACGCCCGCGCAGCCCGGCGGCGGCGATGCGACGTTGCAGCGCGTCGCGCTGCGCGCCTTTGCCGGCGATCCACAACCGCGCCCGCGGCGATGCCGCCGAGACCTGCGCGAAGCCGTCCACGAGCGGTCCGAGTCCCATTCGCGGATCCAGACGCCGCACCGCAAGGAAGAGGAAGTCGTCTTCGCCCAGGCCTCGCCCGCGCCGGATCGCGGCCCGGTCGGCCGGTGGATGGAAGCGGCTGAAATCCGCGCCGCCGCCGATGACCTCGGTCACCGGGTCCACGCCCGGATGCCACTCGGCCAGCTTCGACCGTGAGTAGTCGCTCGCGACGAAGACCCTTCGCGCGGTCGCCACCGAACACCGCTCGATCCGCGTCATCGCCGCGCAGGCCAGCCCGTCCAGCATCCGCCTCGGCCAGGGGCGCGCGACCGCCTGTCGAGCGAACCGGTGCTCCAGGCCCCACGGCCCTTGCAGCACCATCACGAACGGCAGCCGGCGCAACGCGGGCGAAAGATACGCCTGGTGCGAGAACAGCAGCGTCGGCTCGGCGGACGTCGAGAGAAGTCCCCGCACGACGCCACGGGCGGCGCGGTTCGCCGCGCGGAAGTTCGATAGGAATCCGCCGCCGACCTTCGGCACGCGGTGCAGGGCGACCCCTCGCCGGGTCTCCCGCTGCGGGGAACGGTTGCCCGGGTCCGGGTACACCGCGTGGACCTCATGGCCGCGCGCCGACAACAGCTCCGCCACCTCGGTCGCGTAACGGTACCCGCCGCCATCGATGTCAGGCGTGTAGCCGAGGGTGAGGAAGATGAAGCGCATCGCGGGCGGAGCCGTTCTAGCAAGGGGTCCCGGGCGGCTCCAACACGGCTCCGACCATGCGCGAGAAATCGGCGTGCACGCGCTCCAACGTGAAGCGCTGCTCGACCGTCCGCCGCCCGGCCACAGCCAACGACGCGCGCAGCGCCGGTGCATCCATCAGCGCCGTCAGCCGGCGGAGATAATCACCGACGTTGCCCGGCGCGGCGAGCAGTCCGTCGACGCCATCGGTCAGGATCTCCGGCACGCCGCCGGCACGCGCACCGACCACAGGCACGCCCACCGCCATGGCCTCGATGACCACGCGACCGAACGGTTCCGGCTTGGTCGAGCAGTGGAGCAGCACGTCGAGCTGCGACAACGTCGCCGCGATATCCGCCTGGAAAGCGACGAAATGGACGCGCCCCTCGAGGCCGTGGTGGCGCACGGCATCGTGGAGCGACGCCTCGAACGGCCCGTCCTCGTTGAACGCGCGACCGATGACGGCGAACCGGCCCGGCCGGCCTTGGCGCGCCCATTCGGCGGCGATGCGGATGAACAGGTCCTGCCCCTTCCACGGCGTCACCCGGCCGACGAGCCCGAACAACGGCTCTCCCGGGCCCAGCCGGAGCTGGTCGCGCAGCAGCGTCGAGCCCGACCGGCGGTAGCGGTCGAGCGGGATGCCGTTGTGGACGGTCGTGGTCCGTCCTGCCGGGATGCCTTCCGCGATCAGGGCAGCCCGGCCGAAACCGGAAACGGGCGCAAGCCGGGTCGCGAGCTGCTTGGCCTTCGCCGAGAACATCCGACGCACCGGCCACGAAAAGAAATCGGCGGACACGATGTCGTTGACCCACCAGATGCTCGGCCGGCCCGCGGCCGCGGCCCCGGCGACGAAGTGGTCCTTGTTGGTGCACGACAGCAGGACATCGGGCCGCACCGCGGCCGCGATCCCTCGGAGACGGCCGGTCGCGTTCTGGAGTTCCCGCCAGCCGCGGAACTTGGCCATCGGGCTGAAGCCGCGCCCGACCACGCGCAACTCGTTCAACGCCGGCGCAAAACCGAACGGGTGGCGCGGCACGCCGAGCTTCGCGAACGCCGCTTCCAACGGGCTGCCGGGCGCACAGGCGACATGGACGTCCCATCCCTCCCGAGCCGCCGGCAGGGCGAGGAGCTCCAGCAGATTGACCTCGGCCCCGCCCAGCACCTTGCTGACGTGGTCCACGAATAGGATGCGAGGGCGTTCCCTGCTCATCGGCGGTCGGACGGTAGCGAAGGCCGGCGGTAAAAGGCAAAAGGCGTCGCGAAAACTCGCGAAGCTCCAGCCCCCCCGACGGCCCGGGCTTTTGTGTCCGTCGGTTTGCCCTTAGGGTACGGCCATGGCTGGCAAGTTCTACGCCGAGGGCGAGACGCGGGCGGCGAGGGTCGAGGACCTGTTCGCCGCGGTCGCGCCGCGCTATGACCTCATCAACGACCTCCAGAGCTTCGGCCTGCACCGCGTGTGGAAGCGGCGCCTGGTCCGGCTCGCCTCCGTCCGCCCCGGTGAACACGCGCTCGATGTCTGCTGCGGCACCGGCGACGTGACCTTCGCGCTCGCACGGGAAGGCGCCGAGGCCACCGGCTTCGATTTCAGCGCCCCGATGCTCGATGTCGCCCGACGTCGTGCCGCGGCGCTCCTAGGTTCCTTCCGTGCCGCGCCGCGCTTCATACAGGGCGACGCCCTCTGCCTGCCGTTCGCGGACGCGAGCTTCGACGTCGTGACCATCAGCTACGGGTTGAGGAACTTGGCGGACATCGACCGCGGCCTGCGCGAGTTGACGCGCGTGCTCCGCCCGGGCGGCCGTCTGCTGGTGCTCGATTTCGGCAAACCCGAGCTCATCGTGTGGCGACGGCTCTACTTCACCTATCTGCGCTGGTGCGTGCCGGTGTTCGGCCGCCTCTTCTGCGGCGACGCGGATACCCATGGCTACATCCTCGATTCGTTGCAGAAGTATCCCGCCCAACGCGGCGTGGACGCGAAGCTGCGCGGGCTCGGCTACGAAGCGACCTCGGTGTCCGACCTGCTCGGAGGTGTGATGGGCATCAACCACGGTCGCCGGCCGGCGGCGCGTTGACGCCCGAGAGGATCCAACCGACCGCACCGGGCAGGTCGTCCACCACCACGGCACCGACGAGCTTCGCGGCGTCCTTCCGCTCGGTCTCCGCGCCGTAACCGGTCCGGACGAGCAGGCTCGCGGCGCAGCCGGCGTTGCGGCCGGTTTCCACGTCGATGAGCTTGTCGCCGACCATGAAGCTACGCGAGAGATCCACGCCGAACTCGTCGCGCGCGTCGAGGAGCGAACGAGGCGATGGCTTGCGGTTGGGGCTCGGCTGCTCGGGCGCCTCCGGCGAAAAGTAGATCTTCTCGAAGGCCACGCCGTCGACCGCGAGCAGCGCGACCATCCGGGCGTTGACCGCGTGCATATCGGCCTCGGTGTAGTAGCCGCGGCCGATGCCCGATTGGTTGGTGACCACGAAGAGCAGGAAGCCCTCGTCCATCAGGCGGCGCAGCGCCGGGCCGACACCGGGATAGAACTCCAGCTTCGCCGGATCGCTCAAGTAATGGCGGTCGACGTTGATGGTCCCGTCGCGGTCGAGGAACACGGCCGGTCTCGGGGCGCTCACCGGGCACCTCCGAAGCTCGCGACGAGCTCTTCCGGGGTGACCGTCGCCGTGCCGACCTTGCCCACGACGACGCCGGCGGCGTGGTTCGAGAAGATCGCCGCCTCGACCGGAGAAGCACCGGCAGCGATCGCGAGGGTGAACGAGGCGATCACGGTGTCGCCCGCGCCCGAGACGTCGAAGACCTCCTGCGCGACCGTCGGGATGTGGTACGGCGCCGCGCCGCGCCGGCAGAGAAGCATCCCGAGCTCACCCAGGGTGATGAGCAACAGCGCCGGCGAAAGGTCGGCGAGCAGACGTTCCGCGACCTTCATCAGCTGGGCGTCGGCCGACGGGTCCGCGTTGCGCGTCGTGTCGCCGAGACCCGCGAGCTCGAACGCTTCCTTGCGGTTCGGAGTGAGCAGCGAGAGGCCGCGCAGGTCGAGCTGGTGGACCGGCTTGGGGTCGAGGCTCAGCCACTTGCCCTGGGCGCGGCACCGTTCCTTGAGCGCATCGAGCAACGGCTGGGTGACGACGCCTTTGCCGTAATCGCCCACGCTCACGGCATCCGCCTGCGGCAACAGGACGTCGATGCGACGCAGCAACGCGCGGATCGTCGTCGCGCCGAGCCCGCCGCGGGTCTCGCGGTCCACGCGCACGACCTGCTGTTGGTGCGCGACGATCCGTGTCTTGGTGGCGGTGAGCCGGTCGGACGAGGCGACCAGGCCGGAGGACCCGACCCGCTGGGCCGTCAACAGCTGCTTTAGCCGGGCGGCGTCCGGATCCCGGCCGACGACCCCGGACAACTCGGCGGCGGCGCCGAGGTCCGTCAGGTTGCGGGCCACGTTCGCTGCGCCGCCCGGCATGAAGCTCTCCCGCTCGAACTCGACGACGGGGACCGGGGCCTCGGGCGAGACGCGCGTCACCCTGCCCCAGACGAAGTGGTCGAGCATCACGTCGCCGACGACCAGGATCCGCGTCCCGGAGGCGCGGGCGAGAAGGGCGCGGAGTCGCGGCAGGGCGAGCGTGGCCATATGCGATGGACCTTAACCTCCGCGGACACGACGAGGCAAGCGGACCGCTCGAAGTGGGTGCGATCAGAAGTGGCGGACATAGGTAGCGCGGAGCGACCCACGGAAGAGAGGCTCCCGTCGGATCCGGGTGGAACGGCCAACTTGGCCGTCCTCGGCGGCAACTTGCCGCCGAGCTTCGGCACCGGTTGCGCACCTACCCGAAGGAGCGTTCCCGGCGCACCTGGAGCGGCGGGCGAGTCATCCGCCCCGACCGTCACTCGACCCGTTCCACCCGGACCTCGACGGCATGATCTCGGCCCGCCAAGGCCACACCAGCGTCCGCCACTTCCGATCGTACCCGTTTTCGGCGGCCGCCTTCACACCGGGCTTCATCCCGGTGATGGCCACGATGAGGAGGGTAGCCGTTTCAACGGCTGGCGTGCCGACGGAGCGGGAAACCGTTGAAACGGTTCGTCGGGGATCTCCACGTGACACCCGGCTAAAGCCGGGTGCCAACGAAGCCATCCACGCTCCGGCAAGACACCGCACACAAAGCGTCCGCCACTACCGATCGCACCCGCTCGAAGTCGACCCGGCTTGGACCGATGCCACGACGGATCTACGCGCCGGCATCCCGACGGATGTTCACCCAGCTGTGGACATGCGGGCTGCCGCGGAAATACCAGAGCATCGCCGGCCCCTCGATCTGCCAGACATCCCACACACCGTCGCCGCCGAGGTCCCCGCTCTTGCTGAAGGCGAGATGGAGGTCGTCGAAGCCGTTCGCTTCGACGAGCTTCATCGCCTCGTCCGCATCCGCCTTGCGGAACGGCGCGAGGAGATCGGCCATCACCTTCCTCACATGGTCGCGTTGGTCGCGGCTGAGGTCCCGGAGCGGGATGCCGGGCTGACCGGTCTTCAGCCCGGTCAGCTTCACCGTCTCGGTCGCGTGCTCGCGGCGGAGCCGGTCCACCAGCGCGACCGAGCGCTGCTTGCCGTCCAGCATCTGGAAGACCTCGTTGGCACGCTTGGCCTGGTACCAGTACACGTTGTCCGGATGGTCGGGACGCTCCTCGTCGTCAGCCCCGGCCTGATGCCCGTAAAAGATTGGTCCGCCGAACGCCGCGCCCTCGACCGAATCGCCGTCGCAACGCCGCGTCACGTGGCGACCGGTCAGCACGAACTCGAACTTGCCGGTGCCCGGCTCGCCGAAGACGGCGACCGAACAGCTCCCGAGACCGCCTTGCTCCGAATCATGCTCGGTGGCCTTGAGCACGCGCTCCGCGTACTCGGGGCTGTGCAGCCCCAGGAAGATCTCCCGCACCATCTGCTGCTGGTCCTTCGACAGGTCCTTGCCGAGGCGCCCCTTCGTGATGAACCAGTTGTTGTCCACGTGGAGCCGGAGCGGATGGTCGAACGGAAGGCAGAACAGCCCGCGTTGCTCGGCGGAAAGGCTCTTGTGGAAGGTCGCCACGAGCGTCTCGGACGTCGGCTTGCGCGACGCTTCGCCCAACAGCGGGATGCGGCCGGCCACAGTCGTCGCCGCGGCCAGCGCCGCGGTCTTCAGGAAGCCCCGGCGATCGAGAGACGAAGGGCCGTGATCCGGACAGGCAAAGGGGGAATCCATACAGTCGAAGCTCCCAGAAGCGGCACCGGATGACAATCGGGACTTCGGTCCGGGACTTCGGTCCGGGACTTCGGTCCGTGGATCCAGTGCCGCACCGGTTGCTACGGCGCCACGTTCCAGCTATCCCCTGCCCGTGCCGCGCGAATCTCATGCCGCCAAGACCGGAAGGACCGTCCGGATCATCGCCGGTCTCGAGGCCGCCTACCCCGGCGCCCACTGCGAGCTGGATTTCAGCGACCCGCTCGAACTCTTGGTCGCGACCATCCTCTCGGCCCAGTGCACCGATCGTCAGGTCAACCTCGTGACCGAAGCGTTGTTCAAGCGCCACCGGACCGCCCGCGACTACGCCGACGCGCCCGCCGACGAGTTCGCCCAGGCCATCCGTCGCATCGGGCTGTTCCGGAACAAGGCGAAGAACATCCAGTCGGCTTGCCGGACGTTGCTCGAAAGGCACGGCGGCGAGGTCCCGCGTACGATGGACGAGCTGACCGCTCTGGCCGGCGTCGGACGCAAGACGGCGAACGTCGTGCTCGGCACCGCGTTCGGCATCGAGGTCGGGATCGTCGTCGACACCCATGTCGCCCGTCTCTCCGGCCGTCTGGGCCTCACCCGCGAGACCGATCCGGTCAAGATCGAGACAGCCCTGATGAAGTGGGTGCCCCAAGGCCGGTGGACCTCGTTCAGCCATCAACTCATCTGGCACGGGCGCCGCCGATGCGCGGCCCGCAACCCGGACTGCGCCGGTTGCGAGATCCGCGACTTCTGCCCTTCTGCCAGCGCACCGACCGAGGCGTGAAAACCGGCGGGCAAAGGAACCTGCACCCGAAAATCGATCAGCATCGGGCCGCCGGAGGGAAAAATTCCGACCGCCTAGGGGTTGACCTTAACCCAGTGAGCTTGTTCTCTACCAACATGATGGAAGTCGGCAGCAGCATCGAGCGCACGGTTTTGACCTGTTGGGATCAGGTCATCCGTTGGACCGCTCTCGCTGCGGCTGTCCTCATCGCCAAAGCGATGGCGGCGGTGTTGGTGACGACCCGGCTCTTGCCGGTGCATCACCACAACGAGACCAAGGCAGCCAACGCGGCCCCAAGCCGGATCTGACCCGCAGGGCTCGCGCCCTGGGTCAACGGTTGGCGAGCTTCGCCCGGAGCGGTTTCCCGCGGAACAGCCCATGCTTGAGCTTCAGCACGACCCCGCGGGCGTGCTCGCCGGTCACGTCGACCAAGGTGTGCTCCTCGTGGATCTCGATCCCGCCGACCACCGACGCCGGCAACCCGGTATGACCTTGGATGCAGGTGATGACCTCTTCCGGCGTGATCTTCTCGCGTTGGCCGACGCCCAACCAGACAGGCATCATGGTCATCTCCACCGGACGGGCCTCCGGCAGCGGCTCCGGGGAGGGACGCATCGGGTCCCGCTCACGCTGACGATCAACCGGCGGGCGCTGTTCCTGCATCGGACGCTGCGCCGGGCGATCCGCACCCGGCCGGAAGGGCTCAGGCCGGGCGACCGGAGCCGGGCGTCCAACGGAGGGCGGCCGGTTCTCGGAGAACGCCGGACGGTCCCACGTGGAGGACCGCAACGCCGGCTTCGGCGGCGCGGACATCGTGGCTGGCGCAGCCAAAGCCCTCTTGACCGGAGCCTTCGCGACAGCGGGCTTCGCGACCTTGGGTTCCGGCGCGGTCGCGGATGCGGCGGGCCTGTCGACCGCCGGCAAGGCACCGATGGCGGAAGTGCTTTCGCCGTCCTGGAAACCGGATTCATCGACCCCGTTCGGGGCCGGGGCAATGACCGGCCGAGGCGGCGCCGGAGCCTTGGGCGCGGCAATAGCCGGAGGCCGCGCGATCGGCGAAACCGCCGGACGGGGAGCGGCGAGCGCCGGCGCCGGCGCCGGACCGGACGGCAAAGCAGGCTTCGCCGACATCGACTTCGGCTCGCTCTTGGCGGCTTCCGGTTCGGCGCCGCCGGTGAGCAGGTGCAGTGAAGCGCTGGCGATCGCCACGGAATCGAAGCCTTCTTCGAGCAGCGTCTCGATGAAGTGGTCCCGGCGCGGGAACTCCCCGCTCTGCAGCGTCGTGCGGACGCGCTGAAGAAGTTGGTTCTCCTTCGCGCGCTCGATCTCGCCCTCGCTCGGGATCTGGCCGCTGCGGAGCCGTTGACGGGTGAAGTTCTCGATCTGGCGGACGAGGAAGAACTCGCGCCCGCTCACGAAGGTGATCGCGAGGCCGCTGCGGCCAGCGCGGCCGGTGCGGCCGATGCGGTGGACGTAATCCTCCACGTCGTAGGGCAGGTCGTAGTTGAAGACGACCTGGATGTCGTCCACGTCGATGCCGCGCGCCGCGACGTCGGTGGCGACGAGGAACTCGAGCCCGCCGGAGCGGAACTTCTTCATCACCCGGTCGCGCGCGGCCTGCGCCATGCCACCGTGGAGGGCGTCCGCGCTGTAGCCGGCGGCATGGAGATGCTCCGAGAGCTCGTCCACCATGCGCTGCGTGTTGCAGAAGATGATACCGAGCGTTACGTTGTGCAGCTCGATGAGCCGGGTCAACGCCTCCAGTTTCCAGCGGCGGTCCACCTCGTAGTAGACCTGCTCGACGGTCGGCACCGTGAGGGCCTTGGCCTCGATCTGCACCCGGACGGCGTCGCGCGTGTAGTTGCGGATGAGGTGCTGGATCGGCGGCGGGACGGTGGCCGAGAACAGCACGGTCTGCCGCTCAGCCGGCATCGCCTTCAGGATGACCTCGATGTCGTCGCGGAAGCCCATGTCCAGCATCTCGTCGGCCTCGTCGAGGATGACGGTGTGGATCTGGTCGAGCCGCAGCGTGCCGCGCTGCATGTGGTCCATCACGCGGCCGGGCGTGCCGATGACGATGTTGGCACCGGCCTTCAGGCCCGCGAACTGGCGCTCGTAGCTCTGGCCGCCGTAGACCGGCAGCGCGCGGATCCCGGGCTTGAAGCACGCCAGCTTGTGGACCTCTTCGCTCACCTGCACGGCGAGCTCGCGCGTCGGGCACAGGATCAGCACCTGTACCGCGCGGATCTTGATGTCCACCTTCTCGATGGCCGGGATGGCGAACGCGGCGGTCTTGCCGGAGCCGGTCTGCGATTGGCCGACGACGTCGCGGCCGGACTGGATCACCGGGATGGCTTCCGCTTGGATGGGCGAGGCCTGCTCGAAGCCGAGGCGTTCGATGGCCTTCAGGATCTCCGGTGAAAGGCCGAGTTCAGAAAAAAGCTTGGGCGTCATGCGCTAGAGGTGAGTTATACCAGAAGCGCCCGCTAGGACGAGAAGTCTTTTCCGAACCCGCCGCAGCCTTGCCCGCGGAGCTCCGATAGAAATGATCCGAAGAAATCTCCCGGCACCGCGGTCGGACCCGCGACCCCCGGGGACCCTCCACTTCATCGCCATGCAGACACGCCAGACACGCCGCTCGTTCCTCCAGCGCTCCACCCTCGCGGCAAGCGCGCTCGCCTTCCCTTTCGTGTCGTCCGCCCGTGTGCTCGGCGCGAACGGCCGCTTGGCCATCGCCGGCATCGGCGTCGGCGGCAAGGGCTGGACCGATATCACGATGTGCGCGACCGAGGACATCGTCGCGCTGTGCGACGTGGACGACGCCCGCGCCGCCGAGGCCCGCAAGCGGTTCCCGGGCGCGAAGCATTTCCGCGATTTTCGGCGGATGTTCGACGCGATCGGCCGCGACATCGACGCAGTGACGGTCTCGACGCCGGACCACATGCATTTCCTGCCCGCCATGAGGGCGATCGAGCTCAGCAAACACGTCTACTGCCAGAAACCCCTCACCCACACGATCGAGGAAGCCCGCCGGCTCACCCAAGCAGCCGCCCGCAAAGGCGTCGCCACGCAGATGGGCAACCAAGGACGGTCCCATCCCGCGGTCCGCCGCGACGCCGAACTCGTCCGCGCCGGCGTCCTGGGCCGCGTCCACGAGGTCCATTGCTGGACCGACCGACCCGGCCGTTGGTGGCCGCAAGGCGTCGACCGACCGTCGGCGACACCCGCGATCCCAAAGGACCTGGATTGGGATCTCTGGCTTGGTGGCGCGCCCGAGCGGCCCTATTCACCGTCGTACGTCCCGTTCAATTGGCGCGGCTTCTGGGACTTCGGCACCGGTGCCCTCGGTGACATGGGCTGCCATCTGCTCAACGTCCCGGACATGGCGCTCGAGATCCGCGAAGCGACCCGCGCCGAGGCATGGAGCGAAGGTTTGACCGAGGAATCGGGACCCCGGTCGTGCAAGGTCCGCTGGGACATCCCCGCTCGCGGATCCCGTCCGGCCTTCACGCTGTGGTGGTACGACGGAGGCCGACTGCCGCCGCAAGACCTGTTCCCCAAGGCCAAGTTCGACGGCAACGGCGTGCTCATCGTCGGCGATCAAGACGTGATGCTCACGAACTACGAGGGCGGCGGGACGTTCCGGTCCGGTCGCACCGCGGCCGACTTCCGGCACATCCCGGAGACGATCCCGCGCCACAAAGCGGCCTGGGAGCCTGGCCAGTACGCCGAATGGATATCGGCCTGCAAGGGCGGACCGAAAACGCTGTCCGGCTTCGACCAGGCAGGACCGATGACCGAAGTCGTGCTGTTGGGAAATGTCGCCATCCGGGCGCGGCACGCGATCGATTGGGACGCCAAGGCGATGCGGGTGACCCACTCTCCTGCCGCCGACCGGTTCGTCCGCGGCAGCTACCGCAAAGGTTGGACGGTCTGAACGATTTTTCCGTTGCTTCCCGAGGTCCCGCCCTGCGTGACTTTCCTCATCCCATGAATGCATCTCGTCGCCTGTTCCTCGCCGCCTTGAGCGCCGCCACATTGGTCCTGTCCGGCGGCTGCGCGACCTCGCAGTCCACCGGCACCGGCGCCTCGTTCCGCGGACCGGTGGGCCTCCAGCTCTACAGCCTCCGCGGCCACTTCACCAAGAACGTGCCGTCCACCTTGGACATCGTGAAGGGCTACGGGATCCACGAGGTGGAGCTCGCCGGCACCTACGGCCAGACGCCCGAGAAGTTCCGTCAAGAACTGACCCTCCGCGGCTTGGTCCCCATCAGCGGGCACTTCCCTTACAAACGCTTCCAGACCGACCCCGAAGGAATCGCCAAGGAGGCCAAGGCGCTCGGCCTCAAGTACGCCGGCTGCGCCTGGATCGACCACAAAGGATCGTTCGATGCCCAACAGGCCCGCGATGCCGCCGCCGTCTTCAACAAGGCCGGCGAGATCCTCGCCAAGCACGGCATCCGCTGCTTCTACCATTGCCACGGCTTCGAGTTCGAGCCGGGCGCCGCAGGACCCGGCATCAAGGCGATGGACATCCTGATGAAGGAGACCGACCCGCGCTGGATGGCCTTCGAGATGGATATCCTCTGGATCACCTTCCCGGGCGAAGACGCCGCGGCTTGGTTGGCCAAGTATCCCGGCCGTTGGGAGCTGCTCCACTTGAAGGACCTCAAGAAAGGTGTGGCGACCGGCTTCCACAACGGCGGCACCGATCCGAACAACGACGTGACCCTCGGCACTGGCCAGATGGATTGGCCGAAGATCCTCGCCGCCGCGAAGAAGAGCGGCGTGAAGCACTATTTCATCGAGGACGAATCGGCGGATTCGGTGAACCAGATCCCCCGGACGCTGAAGCACCTCGAAGGCGTCCGCTGGTGAACGGCACCGGTCGCGATTCGGCGCTTGTCGCGCGCGTCGGGGTTCTTAGCCTCGCGCGCGCATGACCACCCAAGAAGCTCTCGATCTATTCCGCTCCACCGGCGCCCTCTTGGAGGGACATTTCGTCCTCCGCAGCGGCCTGCACAGCCGTCAGTTCTTCCAGTGCGCGCTGGCGCTGCAGCAGATGCCCATCGTCGAGCGGTTCGGTGCCGCGTTGGCCGATAAGACCCGCGGCCTCGGAGCGGTCACGGTGGTCTCCCCGGCGATGGGCGGATTGGTCATCGGCCAGGAAGTCGCCCGCCAGCTCGGCCTGCGCTTCATCTTCGTCGAGAAAGAAGAGGGGAAGCTGGTGCTGCGCCGGGGATTCAAGATCGCTCCCGGAGAACGTTGCCTCGTGGTCGAGGATGTCGTGACCAAGGGCGGTCGCGTCCAAGAGACCATCGACATCATCCGCGGCATCAGCGGCACCGTTGCCGGCGTGGCGATGGTCGTGGATCGTTCCGGTGGGGCCGTCGACCTCGGGGTACCGACCGTCAGCCTGATCAAACTGGTCGTCGAGGCGTTCCCGGCCGACCAACTCCCGCCCGATCTGGCCGCCACTTCCGCGACCAAGCCCGGCAGCAAATAGTCAGAGCCGATCGAGGACACGTCGCCACTGACCGGAGTGGGCTTCCAAGCTGCCTTCCGTCCAGACGACAAATCGGCTGCGCGATACCTTTTCGGGGACGGCAAGTTGGGCCGAGTTCCTCGCATCGATCTGCTCCTCGGACCAACCGCGATCCCGCAGACGATGCCGTTGGGTTCCACGGCTGCAGGCGACACAGACCACGGCGTCGAAGTCGGATCCGTAGCCTTTCTCGAACAACAACGGGATGACCACGGCTCCGGTCGCTGTGCCGTCTCGCCGCCACTGCGCCACCGCGGCGCGCCACGCCGCGGCGATGCGAGGATGGAGGATCTGCTCCAACCGGTCACGGGCCGCCGGATCAGAGAAGACGCGCTGGGCAATCCACCGGCGTTCCAAGGTCCCATCGGGACCGATGCTCTCCGGACCGAACCCGGTGCGTATCTCCGAGAGCGCCTCCGAACCGGGGATCACCAACTGTCGGGCGAGATCATCCGTGTCCACCACCGGGACACCTCGCGCCACCAGCAGCGAGGCCGCCGCTGACTTCCCCATGCCGATGCCACCGGTGATGCCGAGCAGTCTCATCCGGGCGGACCTAGGGGCCCACCCCGCTCAAGGAGCGAGGATGACGCGATAGAAGCGTTCCGCACGACCGAACGTCGCGGAATCGCTCACAGTGAACGTGCCCGTGCTGTTCACCTTGGTGCTGATGGTCGTCCATTGGATGAAATCGTTGGACGCTTGGACCTGGTAAGCCTGACCGAGCTGACCACGGACCTCGACCTGAGCTCCAGTATCGCCATAGCTCAGGAAACTCACGACGACCGGGATCGTCGGGTCCACTTCAGGACGGACACGGAGCTGTACGTTGTCCAACCAAGCGGTGTCATCGCCGATGCTGTTCACGGCATCCTTGGTGTAGCGCCACTCGAAACGGTTGGCACCGGAAGGAACCGGGAAGGTGAACGTCGTCCACGGGACATCGCCGGACCAACGTTGGACCACCGCGCCGTTCACGGAGAACTCAAGCTGATCCCAGCCCGACTCGGAGCTGACCTTGAGATCGAACGTGCCTTCTCCAGTGAAGGAGTTCGCTTCGACCACCAAGGAACTCGATTGGTTGTCGGCGATGGTCCCGGCCTTCGCTGCGAAGCGTCCCAAGGAGACCGTGTTGGTCTGGACCGCCCAAGGAGCCGACCCGCTGGTCGCCCAAGCCAGATGCTTCAAGTCGCCGGATTCAAAGTCGTCGGTGAAAGGAATCGCCCGGAAATTGGCGGTCAGGTTCACGCTCCCCGCGACGACGACCTTCAGAGGGTTGTCCGTCGACTGGGTCGATCCCGTCCAACCGATGAACTCGTAACGCGGATCGGCGATCGCGGTCAGATTCAAAACGGTGCCGTCGGCGTAGACTCCCTTGAGCACACCCGGGGCATTGCTGACCGACGCCGAAACGCTTCCACCCGCTCCGGCGATCACTTCGATCGCACGCACGGCGGCCTTCTCGAAGGAATGCGAAAGGCTGATGGCTCCCGTCGCGCCAGAGAACCCATCCACGGCGATCCGGGCCGTCTGCCCGGAGCGCAAGGCGACGTAGACCGCGCTCGTGCTCGTGCCCGACTTCTCATCGTCATTCGATGCCAACAAAGTCAAGTTGTCGACCGCCGTCCCGAGGTACACACCCAGCAGTGTATCGAAGCTGGAAGTCGTGGTGCTGAGACCGAGCACACCGTCCGCGGGGGCGGTGAATTTCCACCAGACGGAATGTCCGCCTTCGCTGCCACCGTGCTGCGGTTCGCCGAACTCACGGCTCGCATTGACGTTGCTCCCCTTTTCGGTCCCGACCGATTCGATGATCTCTGCTGCGGCGATGAAGCCGTCGTTGGCAACGCTCGCGGCGCGAAGATTGATGGTGATGCTCACCGAAGTGGAAACGTTCTCGGCGAAATCTTGGGCGACAGCGGTGACGGTGTTGATCCCCGTCTTCAAGGCCACTTTCGCTGACCAGACCCCGTTGGTGATACCGGCGGTCTGGCCGTTCACCAATACTTGCCTGACCTCGGAAGCGCCGGGTTCAGGGTCGATGGCGATACCACTGACGATCACTTGGTTCGTCGTCGCGATGAAACCGTTGTCCGGACTGGTGAACGCCACCTGGGGCGCGACCGTGTCGACGACGGCATCCGGGGTCAAACGCAAGCGGAAGATACCACGACCGGCATCACCTTTTCCGATGACCGCTATCCGATAGGTGGTGCCCCCCACGGCGTTGAACGAGAACGTCGTGCTCGTTTTAGGAGTCGCAGGCACTCCGACGGCAACCTGCGAAAGCGTGTTCAGGCTGTCGCCGGTGAAGACACCGACCGCCACCGGCACACCGGTTCCGAAGGTATCGATCAACGTCGAACCGGACTTGACGGGGGTCCACGCGTACCAAAGCGATCCGACACCATCGGCCCCTGCGAAGGTCAAGGTCTCGCCCGTTTCGAAGGAGGATAGTCGGGTGTCCTCGCTGCGGAACTGTTCACCCGCCAAAGCGATCTTCTTGGGTTTCTTGAACTGGTCGTTGTCGGGACGAGGCTGTACCGTGTAGCTGAACGAATTCGTGACCCCTTCCTTGCCTTTGGCGGCGGCGATCACGTTGAGGATGTAGAAACCCTTTGCGGCCGCCGGAAAAGTAGCGGAATAGTTCGCATCGAGAGCGATCACATCCGGGAGCACACCATTGTTGGTGAACACCAACGGGACATCGGTCAAACCGGGGCCGTTGATGGTGGCGACGATGGTCGCGTTGGTCACGGCGATCAAGTCGGTCACCCGGAGGTACACCGAGGAAGCGTTCCCCTCAAGCAGCGCCGAGCCGCTCGGCGGGGTGAGGGAAAGCTCCAATTTCCCGTCCACGATCCCGCTCACCGCGCGATAGGCGCTGACACGGCCACCGGTGATTGTCTTGCCGGCAAGTTCCGCGGTGGGAACGGCGGAATTCAAGATGCGTTGCCTGAGTTCGAACAGGTTGGCCTTCGGATTGGCGGACAACACCAGCGCCGCGACACCCACGACATGCGGGCAGGCCATGCTCGTGCCGCTGATGACGTCGTAAGAACTATCGGACGAGGTCCAAGTCGAGTAGATGTCGACGCCGGGGGCACCGATATGGACGGTGCGGTTGCCGAAGTTGGAGAAGTCGGCGAGCTGGTCTTTACGGTTGATCGCCGCGACCGAGATCATGTTGTCGAAGGCGTAGCTGGCAGGCGTGTCGAACTCGATGTCGTTGTTGGACGACGCATTGCCGGCTGCCGCGACAAACAGATGCCCTGCGCTGCCCGCAGCGAGGATGGCGTCCGCCAACGCCTGGTCTGCGCCTCCACCACCCCAACTGTTGTTGGAGATGGGGACCTTCTGCTTGACCGCGTACTGGATGCATTCGATGGCATCCGATAGGAAACCGCTCCCGTTGGAATCTAGGAATTTGAGGCCCATCAACGAGACCTTCCAAGCCACGCCGACATGGGGTTCACCGTTGTTCGCCGCCGCACCGATGGTGCCCGAGACGTGCGTACCGTGGAAATTGTCGTCGTACGGATCACCGGAACCATTCAATGAATTGATGCCATGGACGTCGTCCACATACCCGTTCTTGTCGTCATCGATCCCATTGCCCGGAATCTCACCGGGATTTGTCCAAACGTTGGCGGCGAGGTCCCGATGCGTGTAGCGGATACCGGTGTCGATCACCGCCACCACCACGGAGTTCGTCCCGGTTGTGATATCCCAAGCCTTCACCACATCGATGTCGGCACCAGCGGCCCCCCCGTCTTGACCCGTGTTTTGGAGTCCCCAAAGGGTCCCATCACGGAAGCGGAGGTCATCGGGAGCTGCGTTCGCCGTCACCACGAAATCCGGCTCCACATACTCGAAGAGGCCGCTGGATTTGAGATACTCGATGCGCTCCGCCATCCGGCGGAGACGCATGTCCGATGTCAAGATCGCCGCCGTGGTCAACCCGCCCTTGGGCTCGTCCAAACTCAACAGACCGGGAACGAGGGAATACTCCTTCCGTACGTTCAGGCCGACCGACGCGATCTTGGCAAACGCAGCGGGGCGGATGCGAGATCCGGTCCCGATGGCATCCTGCTTGTGTTTGGCGAAAATCCGCGTGGCATGGGCCTTTTGGCCCGAGATCACGATGGTGTCGGAACCCTCTTCCGCGCGTAGAACGGCCCCGGAAAGCAGGAGACCTACGGCAAGAACCCAAAGTCGCTGGCGAAGCATAATCAGATGACGTCGAAAGATGGAGCTAACTCAGGGCTCGTAGGTCACACGGAAATAACGCGCCGCGCCGTCCACCGGCACCAGTTCACGGACGCTGAGCGGCACGGACACCGGCGCACTATTGGTCACGCGGGACACCAGGTCCCACAACGGCGAGATCAGCGAGTTCGCGGCCTCGACGCGGTAGATGGTCTTCGGTGCTCCGATCCAATTGATCTCGGTCGTGAGCGGCGGAAGGTCGATGACCTTGCTGGTCACCGGGACGCCACCGAACGGTGTCGTGTCGAATCCATTGGAGATACCATCGCTGTCGGAGTCGATCGACTTGCTATCGAACAGCGCGCGATTGATGCGGATGGTCCTCCCGTTGCCCAACGCCACATCCACACCGCTCCGGGGGCCGGCATACGACGAGACCCACTTGACGTGACCACCCAAGGCCCCGTTCAGCTTCTCAACCGGGATGTTGGAATCGGCGAAGTAGAGCGTCATCCCCGACCCGATCTCGATATAGGAGGCCAAATCATCGACGATAGCCGAATTCAGCTCGAGATAGTCGACATAGAGCGCGTTCTTCGCGCCGGTCTCGGTGAGGGTCAAGAAGCTGTCCGGAGCCAAGTTGAGCACCAAGTGGCCGATGACCGCATTGTTGACGAAACCGGCCGCCTCGGCGCCCAAGTCTGCGCCCGGCCAAGAGATGTCCGCTGTTCCACCCTCGGTGGTGTTCACCTCAAAGTTGGACCCCAACAAGCTGCTGACCTTCGGAAGGGATGCAAGCGAGAACCCGTAGCTGCTGACGAAGGTGGTCGGTGTGGTGATTCCGCCGTCGGTGAGCGAATCGGATACGGCCAATTGGAGCCCTCGACTGCTCCGCACGCTTCCGCCGCGCACCTTCAGCGTGGTTGCCGTCAACGAGATATCCCTCGGCGAACGGACCAGACTATCGTTTCCGTCGAGAGCCGCCGATCCAGCGACAATCGCGATGGGCCCGAACGACGACTGCAAGGAGCCCGAATTCTGGAAAACCTTTGAGGTGATCGAGAACCCGGTCGCTAGATTCGTCCGCGAGTTGTTGTACACTTCGTAGGGCGTCAAGCGATCACTCCCGAAATTCGCAAAACCGGCGATATTTAGGATTCCACGGTTGGTGAGATAACGAAGATTCGGGGCGTTCGTGGCGCCGAAGTTGAAAAGTGTGTTGACCGAGAGAGTGCCCAGCTTGAATTCGCCGTCGATGGCCAGGCTGTCAGAACTGGTCTCGAATCTGCGGGAAATTGTGACCTTGTCGACCACAGTCGTGTTGGTCGCACGGGCATTCAAACCCGTGATGTCGACCGACCCGATGGTGTCCAACGCGCTCGAAACCAAGAGCACATGAAACACGGTCTGATATTCTTGGACCGTCACGTCCGAATTCGTCGTGCCGTCGGAACCCACCGTCGTGTTGGTCACATTCACCGAAAACCCGTTGGTCCACAGCGTGCTCCATGCTTGGATCGTGCCCGAAGCGACCCGGGTAACGGAAGGAGCGGCAAGATTCTGGAGCACCAAGTTCCCGTCGGTGGAATCCAAGTCGTAATAGAGGTACGGCACATCGATCACCGCGCCGGCGGAACTCACCAAGTTCTTGGTCTTGGCGTTGACGACACCGACACCCCGGATACGAGCGTCCTTCAGATTGAGGTTGTCCGCGTTGATCTCGAGCCGCCCGCCATAGTTGGTGATATCGGCATCAGGAAGATTGGCTCCGAAGGTCAACTGCCCGTTGATGTAAGCTTTGTAGGCGGAATAGAAGGCCGGGACGATGGCGTTGGTGTAGGCCATGCCGTTGGTGAACTCGGGGGAGAGGAACTTCGTGAACGTATCGTTGGTCAACGTGCCGTTGGGGCGTTTGCCGCCGACACCGTTGCGATAGATGTCGAAATTCTCAGGCCGGAACGAAGGCCGGAACGAGCCGGTGAGACCATTGGTGTTCAAGAACACGTTGGTCTCGGCGAACAGCAACGAATCGGCGGTCAAAGTATCCGAGAGCCAGATCGACTTGAGTTGCTTCTGCCGGGTGATGACATTGGTCTCGAACGCGCTGAACTGCACGGTCGGGATCTTGAAGCGGTTTGTCCGTTCCAGGCTATCGGCGAACGACACATCCACATTGATGTTGGTGTTACCGTTGAGCACGAACACCGCTTGGATGATCTGGTTGGTCGGGGTCTTGGGCGGTCCGTCGAACTGCTGATAGACGTACGCCGCAGGGGACTTCAACGCCATCGCGATCTGCCCGTCCGGGAACACACGATAGTTCGGCGTGGTGACCTGAGCACCGTTCGGGAGCAAGCGGAAGAACGAGGCCAGAGGCAGATCGACTGTGTTGGTGCCCCAATGAAGGTCGGTCACACCCGTCGCACCGACGAAAAGATTGGTCTCGGTGATATAGCCGTCGCTGAGGCTGTTCCCGTCCAACGTGCCGAGGTCCAGTTTGCCACGTTCCAGGTCGACGTTCTGACCGGTCAGGCGGATCAAACCGTCCGCCGGCACGGTGAAAGTGCCCCGGTTGACGATGTTGGTCGCGTTCAGCACCACATAGGGCCGGCCGGTGATCCCCGCACCTTGCTCGTTCCGGATCACCGACGCTGGACGACGATAGCCCGTGGCACCGTTTACGTACTCGAAGCGCACACCACCGTTCTCGGTGTTGCCCCCGAGAAAACCTTGTCCGCCAGTCAAGGCGTTCGCCAAGATGGTCCCCGAATTGGTGAAATAAAGGGTGTTCTGGGTCTCGAACGGCAATTCCGTGGAGATCTGGATCAACCCGTTGTTGACGAACGAAACATCGTCGATGATCGGGACGACGGTGACGGCGCCGTTGTTGATATAACCGTGCGCCATCTGCCCGCTGCACAGGGTCACCAACACCGCCAAGACCGACAAAAATGGAAAGCGTTTCATGTCTTTGGACTAGTTCGGTAGTTGGCGTTCAGCGTCCTCCGAGAACCAATTTCTCGATCTCCTTCAGGGATGTTCCTGTGGGGTAGATCACCGGCGCGTTGGTGGACCCGTCGAACGAGCCCCATCCATTGAAGAGGAAGCCGTCTGCTTCTCCGGTTTCCTCAGTGTTGATAAAATATCGTCCAAGCTTGCTGAAGGCAATGACCTTCCCGGTGTCGATCAATCCAGGGCCTACCAGCTCAGTATCTTGGATACCACCGACGCGATTCAGAGCTGAGTTATCGATGTAGCCATCGGCCGTCACCCGAGACAATATCGGGACGTGGTCGACCACTCCAAGGTCGCCTGCGCTGAAGAGCACATCGGGCAAGGTCACCTGGCGTGCGACGGCTTGGACTCGGGTAGTTCTGTTGGTCACATATCGGTCGAGCCAGGTCACCAAATACGGCGTCGTGGACGCCCCAAGGATCGAATCGTAGCCGATTTGCACGAACTTGTATTTCCCGACCCCTGGCCGCAAGGCATTGACAACCCTGGGCAATCCGGTGGTCGCCGCAGTGACGACGACTGCGTTGGTGGCCACATTGGTGCTCACCGTGACGGTGGACCAAGGTGGGTTTGCGCTACCCGTGCCGCCAGCGAACACCGAGAACACCGGGCTCCAAGGCTCTCCAAAACCACCCGAAAATCCGCCGGTCGACCCACCACCGATACCGCCACTACCCACACTCGTCCCGCCGCTCACTCCGATTGCTCCTCCAGTGGAGGCGATCACGTCGGGCAACAGACTTTCCACGGCATAGTTCGTGGTGCCCAACATGTACCGGAAGGCGGCGATGTCCTCACGAGTCAGGGCCGGGAAATAGGATCCAAATCCGAAGGCCAAAGATGCACCTCGACCGGCAAATCCGAACGATTGATCGAAATTGGCCACTGTGGTAAACGCAGGGGCCAAAGGATCTACAGGAAAATTTACCGCTTTCCATTCGGCGGTGCCGGTCTGGAAAATCTGATAGGTGAACTGGAATCCGTTGATGGAGCTGGATTGCTGCAACGTCACGGGATCAAAGTTCGGGTTGAAGACCGAGAAATGGTCCACTTGGTTTGCATCGGTATAATGCGCCCGGATGGACCAGATGAAATTCTCTGGAGCGGCTACTCCGAGTTGTTCCACCATAAACGCAAGAGCGGTGGTCTTGAGGTCGATGATCGAGAGAGCGCTGGCCGTCGCGTTGTGGCGAAGGGTGACCGTCGGGAATTCCTCGAGCGTGGTGCTCATTGAATCGGCCGCCGGGATGTCGTTGAGCACCTTCATCGCTGATTCGATGGCCGCTACTCCGCTGGCACCAAAGAACCGGAGGAACGACGCATCATACGCGTAGGTCAGAACAGGCATGTTGAAGCGATAGGCTTCGCCCAAGTTCATCGGCCCGCCCACGAGCGCACCGTATTTTGGTGACAATCCCACCTCGTCCGTCATCCAAGAGGCACGCGCCCCGAGAAGAGAGAACGCGCTCGCTTGTCTCGGTGCCAAGAGCACCAACGATGCGACCAACAGCGCAAAAATGTGACGCGACATAACGAAATCAAGGAAGGCGGACGACGCGGAAGAACGTTCCACTGACGGTGTTGATCGGGAACGTGACGGAATCCGAAGAACCAGCCGCCAAGCGGTCAGTCTTGTCGGCACCATCCCAGTTCGACGCATTCGTAGAGCGTTGCACCTGGTAGGTACGGCCGGTGTCGGTCGCCCAAGACAACTTCACACCGTCGGCGGTCTTGACGATGTCGCAGGAGAGTTTGGCAATCGATGCCGGAGCGGCGAATTTGCGTGCGACCAGATCAAACCCGCTTTCCAGCGAGTTGAACGATGTCCAGACGGTCAACACCCTGCCGGTTGAGTCCGCGGCGATCACCGGATCCTTTTGTTGGCTGATGGTCGTCTGGTTGATTCCGAACTCCTCGTCGAGCAGATCCAATGTCGGGTTGAAGCTGCGAGCGAAGACACCGTCACGGGAACCGTCTTGTCCCATGCTGCTCCACGTCGCCATCACGGAACCGTTCACCGCGGCCAATCGGGGCGCGAGTTGGTCCGATTTGAGAAAGGTGTTGAGCCGGACATTGGGTTTGATGGCCACGCCGTCCCGGTTGAAGGAGCCGGCCATGATGTCCCAACCATTCGCGGCCACATCGTGGTCGCGTTCGGCCCATGCGGCGACGAATCCGCCATCCGCGGTCGCGACGACCGACGGAGTGGCCGCCAGATTGAGACCCTGGTTCAGTCGCATCTCACCCGAGGTCGCTTTGGCGGAAGGTCCGAAGACCCGTGCATAGACATCGCAAAGGATGTCGCGGGACGGATTGTTCCGTTGCCCCTCGGAGACCCAGGCGATGGTGAAACCACCGTCGGGCATCGCAGTCACGGACGGGGAACGCTGGTTGGAGGCGGTCGTCGAATTGACCTGGAACTTGCCCCCGATCTTGACGCCGCTGGACGAGAGGCGTTGGGCGAAGACCCCGAAGCCGCTCCCGTCATCGCCGTAGTTGGCCCACGTCACGAGCACGCTTCCGTCCTTGAGGGTGGTCGCGCTGATGTTCTGGTTCTGTCCGCCGCCCGCCGCACCGATCTCCAGATCATCTCCGAGGAAGTTGGCCGTGTTGCCGCCACCGGGCCGCAGGAACCGACCGTATATCCCCTGCTTCCCGAGCGGTCCACCGCGCCAGAAAAAGGCGGCGCCGCCATCGGACAATTGGACGACCTGCGGTTCTTCGTGACTGCCTTCGACGGCGGAGTTGACGACAAACGACCGGTACCAACCGGTCAGCGCCCGGTTCAGGCGACGAGCCCGGATCGTGTACGTGCCGGCGGCTCCGCTGTTCTCTTGCCAGACGACGTAACCTCCCTCGGCGTTGATCGCCACGGCGGGGCTCGTCTGGTCGCCAGCAGGGACGCCCAACGGCAGGAATTCACCACCGTCGTCGACAAAGCCGGTGGAACCCAGCCCGACCCATGCGGACAGCACCGCGACTCCGGCAGCCATCCCGGCGCGCCCTAGGCGTGGTCGCTGTGCGTTGAAACTCAGACTCGGCATATGCTTGTTAGATGTAATGGCCGTTCACAGACGTCAACATTCGTTCCCCGCATCCGCCTCAGGCCCGTGGGCCATTGGCAGACCCTCATCACTTGGCCATGGTTGCTGTCGGAGTCGGAATCGAGCTCGGATCGAACGGGAGGTTGCGCGGGTCGTTCACACGATGGCCCGACGGGTCGAGGATGGTCGGCGTCACGAAGATCACGAGGTTCTTCTTGATGCTCAGCGAGTTCTCGCTGCGGAAGAGGCGACCCAAGACCGGGATGTCGCCCAAGACCGGAACCTTGTCCCTGGATTTTTTGGAGTCTTCGGAGATCAAGCCACCCAGGACGACCGTCTGCCCGTCCCAGACCGTGGCACTGGTGACGACTTGGCGGACCCGGATGCGAGGGAGCGGCAAGACCGCCTTCAGCGAGGTACCGACCGTGTTTCCGGCGACGGACTGGGCCTGCGGAACGAAGCCACCCGGGTCATCGTAACCGACGAATTCCGTGAGGCTCGGGATGATGGTCATCTGGATGGACGACTCATCGGACGAGACGTAAGGGATGACATCCAAAGTAGGACCGAACGGGAACACCGTGGTCTGGTATTGGATCGCGGTCGCCACTGCGCCGCCGCCACCGGTGTTGCCGTTGGCCCCGTTGGCGGTGTTACCTGTGGTGCCACCCGAACCTTGTTGGTTCTGACCGACACCCACGACGACCGTGCGGGCGTCGTTCACCGCGATGTGGGCTTGGCGTCCGCTCTGGGTCACCAACTTCGGTGCGATGAGGAACTCGACGCCATCACGTTGATCGAGGGCTTGGATAACTGCTCGGAACTGCGGATCCGTGAGGATGCCGCTGAGCGTCGCGACCGTCGGGATGGCGCTTTGATTTCCATCGATGTTCCGAAGACCAGCGGTGACGTTTTGATCACTCCCGGCAGGCAAAATATTACCATACTGCGGGAACACCCCATCCGGGTTGGCCGCGGTGGCCTGTCCTTGGTACGAAGGAGCCGTTCCACCGCTGACACCCACTTTCCCCCCCCCCATAAGGAAGTTGCCCAAGAACCACTGGAACCCGAGCGCTTTGCTGTCGGTCTGGCTGATCTCGGCGAAACGCGCCTCGATCTCGATGTTGGCCGGCCCGACGTTCAACGCTTGGATGGCCTTTTCGATGATATCCAGGTCGGACAGTGTGGCCCGGACGAACAAGATGCCCGTTCGGTCATTGAAGAACAACGCCTTGGCGTCGGCCTCTTGGGCCTGACCGTTGAGACCGAACTGCTGTTGCTGGGCTTGGCCACCGAAACCGCCACCACCGCCCACACCACCAGCGCCCGGAACGGCGGTCTGCGGGAAGTTGACACCCGCGGCGGCGAAGAACTGCCGGACCATCACCTGGACACCCGCCATCAGGTTGGTGCGTGTGACCCCGCTGATACCTTGACCGGTCTGGCCGCCGCCACCGCCGCCACCGCCACCGCCGCCGCCGCTGGTGCTGCTGGAGCTGACATCGACGCGAGGCACATTGAAGACCCCGCCACCCTGACCGCCACCGCCGCCACCGCCGCCACCGCCGCCACCGCCGCCGCCGCCGCCGCCGCCGCTGGTGCTCTGGAAGGTCGTCCCGAGATCGATCCCGGAGACGCTCTCAAGACCTTGCATGAAAGTGTTGGGATTGACGCGGAACTCACGGGTGTGCAACTGGATCGGTTCGGGAAGACGCTGGGTGAAGATCACCGCGTAGTCCTCGATCGAGATCTTGAGCGGTTTCTCGGAGACCTTGGTCACGGCATCGAGCGCATCGGCCAACCGGACGTTGTGCAGACCGGGGTTGAGTCGGATGACGACATTGTTGAGGTCGAGCGGTTCAACCGGAGCCGAGGCAACAGGTTGGCCCGTGGCGTCGAACTGCTGGGTCGCCTGCGGGGTCGGGACGTCGATGCTGGAACTGATCAGGAAATTAACGCCACGCTTCTCAGGATCGCGGGCCTTGGCCTGCTCTTCGAGATACTTGACGACCTCGGACAAAGGAAGGCCGTCGAACTTCACCTCGTTGAGGATGATGCGATCAAGCTTGCTAGCGATGATCTGGCGGCCGCCACCGGTGTAGATAAGATTGGTCCTGGCCCACGGGTTGGCGACCGGGAGGTGTGATTTGGGCGTTTCCCAAGCTTGCTCGACCTCGACCAACCGGTCTTTGGTGGTCAGAGACTTGTTCTTGGCCGCACGGGTGAACTTCGCCTCACGGATCAGGTTCAGGTAATAATAAGCGGCCTGGTTCTCAGGTTGTTGCTTGATCGCCTTCTGGAAGACCTCCTCGGCCTCGTCCAGCTTGTTCATCTGGTACAGCACCACGCCGTCCTGCACCGAGGATGCGACTTTCACCAGATTGGTGCTGTGGTCGGCGGCACGAGCCAAGACCGCTTCACTGGGCAACTTGCCCTTGAGGTCCGCCAGCCGGTGGTCGTTGTCCTTCTTGAAACTTTTGGCGACCGTGTTGTTCGGATCGACCTTCAGCGCGCGGGTGACCTGGGCATCGGCTTCGCGCGCATCGCCGGCGCGTTGCGCGGCGATGGCCAACTGCAGGCGCGACCCGGAAAGACCGGCGACCGTCTGGCGGCGTTCGGCCTCCACATTTGCCCCGAGCACCTCGGTCAACGACCACGCATCTTCGTAGAGCTTGGCGGCGGTCTTGAGATCGTTCTGTTTCTGCGCCGTCTGAGCTGCCTCAAGCGTGCTGCGCAACAGGATCGCCTTTTCCTGACGCCGGATGGCTTCTTCTTCAGCAATCTGGCTCGGGGCCTGCCCCAACGCGCCTTGGACACAGGCGCACAGCAGGAACACGCGGAGGAGTTTGGACACTTTGGTCATGGGGTTCTTCTCGGTTGGAACTCGAAAGCGTAACAGGTCGGGCTCTGATCAGGGCGCAAGGGAAAGCTTGATGGTGGTGCGGACTTGATTAGGCGCTGAGACTACAAGCTCGTCTTTTTGGATGGCAACAATCTTGTACGACACACCGGACAACACCAAGGATTCATCGGCACGTTTAGCGGTGAAATTTTTGTTCTCGGCCTCGTAACGCAGGTCCGCGGCGAAATCCATGCCTTTGGTGAAGGCCTTGTCCTTGGTCAAGGTGACGCGCTCGTTGCCGGACAGCACCTCGATAACGACTTCCGTCGGATTGTCCTTCGGGCCATGCACCTCGCGGAGGACGAAAAGATCATTCTTGGTCCCCTCGGTCAGCGAGATGGTTGTCGCGCGGCGTTTGGCGGGTTGTTTCTCGTAATCCCGCGCGACAACGAACTGGTAGCGGTAGGGCTCACCGGTGCCGGCGACCGATGCGTAGGTCACGGAAAGATTGAGAGGGTGGGTGGCGGTCAGCGTCAGACCTTCGGCACCGCGGCCGCCCTTGTCGCCGACCGGAGCGATGCTGGCGTCGGCCTTGCGGATCCAAGTACCCGGATTGAATGTCTTGTGCTCACCGGAGAGCGTGACCACCGAAGCCTTCGAGAGCCGCTCCAACGAAGCCATACTTCCGGCAAGTTCAACCGGCTTGAGGGGCTTTTGTTTGCCTCCTACTTTCTGCTGGAGCTGCTCCGCCAGCTTTTGCCGTTCATCACCGGCGCGCATCGTGAGCAGCAGCGACGTCGCGGCGACGCCGAGCAAGACGACACCGAGGACGATCTTCTCGTAATGCTTTTTGAGGAATTGCATGTGTCAGCGGGCGGAGGGAGGGGTCGGTTTGGTCGGAGCCTCGCTCACCGGGGCGACCGAAGCGACCGCGAACTTGACCACTTCGAGACCGATGGTCACACGGAGCGGCTTCTCTTCGAGGACGGTCTCTCCAGCGCGGGTCGGCGCCGGCGCTGCGACCGGGGCCTGCGGCTGGGGTTGGCCGTAGCGGTTCCCGCCACCGCCCATCAGCCCATAACGCCGGGCCATCGCCATATCCATGCCCGGTCGGCCCGGGACCGGCCCGGAAGCCACAGCGGCCGCGTTCGGGTCCGGTGTCGTGGAGGTCGAACCCCTCTCGACATTGATCGTCTTCAGCACGTAGGCCTGAGGAGAATTCAGGAACCCGGCGAGCACGTTGCCCAACTCGGTGCTGAAGCACTGGAACGAGATCTCGTAGGGATGAATCGACGCACCCGCCAGAGCATTCGTGCCGACCTTCTTGGTCAATAGGTCCACGCTGCCGACCGCTTCACCGGAAGCCGCCCCGGTCCGCTTCAACGCCACCAAGGAATGGACCTTGGCATCGAACAGCACGCGACAGATGTTGTCCAGATCGTTCAGCTGCGTGGCCAAAGGTGCGAGCGTGTTGGTGGCCAGCTGGAGATTCTTCCGCTGCTCGGCGAAGGTGAAGTCGTACTTCTCGGGCAGCTTCACCCCCATCCGCTCCGACTGGCGCGTCAACCCGGCGATGGTCGCTTCGAGGAGCGACTTGAACGAGGCGTTGTCCAAGGACTCGGGCCGCACGAGCTGGCCGAAGCGGGTGCGGGCATCCTTCTTGAAAGCCTCGACCCGTTTCTGCTCTTCCTTGACCTTCTCGATGTTCTCGGAGTTCGGATAAGGTTCGCGCTTCACCAAGCCGTCGAGCTGCTGGTTTTTGGCGTCGAGCTCGGCGTTGACGCGGTCCGCCTCGTCCATCGTGGTGAACAGGTAGAAGACCCCGGCCCCTAGCAACGCCACGGAGACCGCCAAGCCGACCACGAACAAAAGATTCCGCTTGATCCAGGCCATATCAGAGCTTGATGGGACGCTTCAATTTGAGGCTGAGCGGGAACGAGAACGTCGGGGCGTTCGCTTCCGCCTTCTCCATCGATCCGGACACCTGAGTGTCCTTGGGATCGAACAGAGGGCTGGCCTTGAGCTCGCGCTCCAAAGCGTAGATCAGCTGGTTGTTGGCCGACTCGTTGATGCTCACCGCGCGGAACGTCACCTTGATGGTCGCGAGTTCGTTGGTGTTGACCGCCGCGGCCTTCGGGGTGGTGGACTTCGCTTCACCCGTCGCTCCGGCTCCTGCATCGGCAGCAGCGGCGCCACCTTCGGCCCCGCCTTCTCCGCCCGCAGGGCCTTTTGGCAAGAGGCCGTAGCGCCGAGCCAGGATCGGGTCCATGCGGTACCGGTCCATGGCGCTCATCGGCTTCTCTTCCTCGGTGCTTTGGCCGGCAGCGACCGACGGCTCGGTCGAGAGGAAGGTGTCGACCCAGACACCGACCGGGACTCCGAGCGCTTGGCGCTGGAGGTCTTCGGTCTGTTTCAGGACGCGGCGGACCTCGGTGAAGATGTCGGCCCAATAGGTCCGCTCCTGGAGCCAGTTGCCCAACAAGACGGCTTCTTCAGCGGCTTTCTTGAGCTTTCCTTCCTCGGCTTCGAGCTTGGTCTTCTTTTGCTCGAGCGGTTCGGCTTGGGCCGCCACCTTGGCCAAGCCGTCGCGGCGGGCATCGGCGACCTTGGTGTTGAACCAACCCACCGCGAACACGCCGGCGGCCAGGACGAACGCCGCGGCGATCAGGTACGGCTTCTTGGAATTGAATTGTTGGCGGCTCAGGGACGCCTTGGGGATCAGGTTCAGCTCGACCGGGCACTGGGCGACGTTGCGCAACCCGAGGCCGACGACCTCACCGAAGCACTGCGCGTATTTCTCGAGGCCCGCGACGTCGACGCCCGGGTCGATCTCCACGTTGCGGAACGGGTTCAGGAAATCGACCGGCAGGTTGAGCTTCTCTTGGAAGAACTGAGAAGCGTACGGCATGATCGATCCGCCGCCGCACAGGAAGACCCGCACCGGCGCGCTGCCACCCTGCTGGGTCCGGTAGAACTGGATCGTCTGCGTGACCTGGAGGTGCAGGCGGGTGAGCACGTTGCGGGCGACCTTGGAGACCGCGGCCTGCTTGGGATCATCGGGTTCCTCGTAGGCGCCGCCCAAGCTGACGAAGCCGTCGGAGACCTTGAACTTCTCCGCATCGTCGAACCGCAGCTTCACTTCGGCGGCGAACTCTTGGGTGATGGCGTTCGCGCCGACGTTCACGCTGCGGGCGTAGTATTTGTTCGCCTCGAAGATCAGCACGTTGCTGGTCTTCGCGCCGATATCGAGCAACAGGCTGCAACCCTCCTGATCGGCGTAGTTGTAGCGGAAAGCGTTCGCCAAGGCGCCGACGGTCGAATCGACGACCGACATCTTGAGACCGCCGGCCTCGCCGATGGTGAAGAGCTTTTCGACGACGTCCGACTTGATCGCGACGAGCAGGACCTCGAGCTCGCCGCTCGGGGCGGAGCCGAGGATCTGGTAATCCCAAGCGGTCTCGGCCAACGGGAAAGGAACGTTCTGCTGCGCCTCGTACTGGATGATCTGGGTGACCTTCGAGGTGTCGACCGGCGGCAGCTTGACGAACTTGGAGAAGACCTGGAAGCCGGGCGCGCAGAGGTTGCCCTCCTTCGCGAGGAAGCCGCCTTCGGCGAGCAGCTCCGGCAGCGCTTTTTTGAGCGCGCTTTCACGGGCCGCGTCCTGCGAACCGGCCAGACCGAGCGGCTTCACGCCGAAGCGGAGCAGGCGCAGCCCGTTCTGCGGCGTCACCGCGAACTCGGCGATCTTGAGGCTCCCGGCCCCAAAATCCACACCCAAGAATGTCTTCGACTTCAACATGGCGACTCGTCGTTCTGACCGGCTTGGCCGAAAAAAATAGCCTGCTAGGGAGTGCCCCGATGCAGGCGATCACGGCTTGGTCTGCGGCCTACGTAAAGAAGTGCCGGGGTCGGGTCAAACACAAAAACCCGGAGCGGACGGAAAATTGTTCACAAATGTTCACGATGAACGTCCATCCGGTGCCGGCGATGCCGTCCGGCGCCACCAGAATACGCGTTCACGACCGTCCCGTCCGGGGAACGAACGCGGCGACCAGTCCCGGACGAGCTCGAACCAGGGCCCGAAACGCCGCCGCAACTCCGCCGGCGTGACGCCGAACGGCGGCCCGCACTCGTCGCGCGGCTGCAGGTAGTTGACCGCGAGATAGTGGCCGCCGGTCCGGACCCAACGGGCCGCTGCGGCGACGTATTCGTCGCGCCTCGACGGCGGGATCGCGCAGAAAAGCGTGTGCTCGAAGAGCCAGTCGAAGCCCCGCGGCGGCGGGTCCGTCAAGAAGTCGGTGACGGCGAATTCCGCGCCCGATCCGACGGGTGAAGCGGCCCGCGCCTCCGCGACGGCGGTGGGGGCGATGTCGAAGCCCGCGGCATGGAAGCCGGCACGCGCCCAACCGCGCACATCGTGGCCGCGGCCGCATCCGGGCACGGCCACGGTCCCGCGCGGCAGGTCCGGGTTCGCCGCCAAGAAATCGGTCAACGCCGGCGAGGCCTCGCCCTTGTCCCAATGCGTCCCGCCGGTCCGGTAGAGCGCCTCCCAATCGGTCGGGCGTTCCCAGTGGACGCCTGCCGCCGCGACCCGCTGGGCCGAGACCTGGTCGAGCGATTCCACGGCGAGAGCAGGCGAATGCTCCAGCAACTCGGCCAACGCGACGCCGCCGGTCGCCACCGCGACGCAACGCGCCCCGACATGATGGGCGCACGCGACGTCCGCCGGCGTGTCCCCGACCACCAGGATCTCTTCGCCGGCGAGACGGCGCCCCAGGAGGCGGCCCGCCCGGTCGCGCGCGATGACGGCGAGCTGGTTCCGGTCCTCGTGGTCGTCGCCGAACACACCCAGCACGAACTCGTCGGCCAGTCCATGGGCAGCGAGCTTCAAGGCGGCTCCGAGCCGGATGTTCCCGGTGAGCAGCGCGACCACCGGCGGCTCGGGGAGAGAGCGCAGGCCGGCGATCAGCCCGCGCACGCCGGGGCACAGCTCGCCTGCGCCGGCCCGCAGCTCCGCTTCGAGGAAGAAGACGTAGGCATCGAGGAAATGCCGCAGGTTCCACGGCGTGTCGGGGATCTCGTTGAGGCGGAGGAATTCCCGGACCAAAGAAGTGTCGGTGCGCCCATGGAAACGCAGCGCATCGGTGCCGCCGGGCTTGCCGAACACCACCGCCGCCGTCCGGGCGAACGCGCGCACGCCGGCCCCACCGGTACGGATCAGCGTTCCATCGATGTCGAACAGGACCAACCGTGTCATGTCCGTGGAAGTGTGCGCAGCGACGGCGAGACGGCCGAGCCTTTTTCGCCGTTCTTCCCAGTGGCGGAACCGGCCCGGATCATGTACATCGCCTTGTGTCCGACAGCGCAGAGTGACATGGGCTTTTTGCATCCATCACCGACGGCCCGACGCCCGGGAGGCGGCCCTGGCGCGTTCACGTTGATCGAGCTGCTGGTGGTCATCGCCATCATCGCGGTGCTGGCCGCGATGCTCCTGCCGGCCCTCTCCAAGGCGCGCCAACAAGCCAGGACGACCGCGTGCCTGAACAACCTCCGGCAGCTCCAGCTCGCCTACATGCTCTACGTCGGCGACCACCGCGACGAGCTGCCGCAGAACGATTCCGTGTTCGAGGTGGACAACAACGGCGACGGCACCTTCAGCCCCGGGGTCTCCTGGTGTCCCGGCGATGTCCGGCGCGATCCGACCACCACCAACATCCAGAACGGGGTCCTCTTCCCGTACAACCGCACGGTCGGCATCTACCGGTGCCCCGCCGACCCCGGGAAGGTCCCTCTGAAGAACGGCGGCTTCGCGCCGAGGACCCGCAGCTACAACCTCAGCATCTGGCTCAACGCGCAGATCGCCGACGGGAGCGGGGCCTACGCGAAGTTCACCGAGGTCAACGACCCCGGCATCTCCGATTGCCAGGCCTTCGTCGAGGTCCACGAGGACACCATCGCCGACGCCACGTTCGGGTTGTATCCCGAGGGTTATGGATTCTATGGCGACCACTGGCTCGACGTCCCGGCGGATCGCCATAATCAAGGCGGGACGCTCTCGTTCTTGGATGGTCACGTTGAACGTTATCGTTGGCGCGCGACAAAAAAAGGCATCGCCATCGCCGATCTCGCGACAGAACCGGACAACCGGTCCGACATGCGCAAGCTCCAGAAGACCATCCCGTCGCTGAAGACGATCGCCGACCGGCAAGGCTTCTGACGGCCTGCGATCGGCGGTTGTCGCGACGCCACCCGGGCCGCTAGCGTCGGGCATGTCCCGTCCCTTCCGTCCCGCGTTCCGCTTGCAGGAAGGAGGGCTCGTGCTCGTCATCCTCGTGCTCGGCGCGCTGCTCTCGGTCTTCGGTGGATCCGTGCGGCTACCGCGGCTCGAGCTCCAACCGGACGGCTCCCGGCAGCGTGTCTTCAGCACCGACGCGAACGGCGACAAGACGCCGGTCTTCGACGACCACAACAAGTTCCTCAACGCCCAGAACCTCGCCCAGTTGGCGAAGGACACGAGCTTCATCGCCATCATGGCCGTCGGGATGACCTTCGTGATCATCGCCGGCCAGATCGATCTGTCGGTCGGCGCGACGTACGCCCTCGCCAGCGTGCTCGGCGCGCTCGTGTTCCGCATGGCCGGACCCGAAGGCGGGCACGCGGACTGGCCCGTCGCCGGGACCTGGATCGGCGCTCTCTCATGCCTCGGCATCGGTGCCGTGTGCGGCCTGCTCAACGGCGGCATGGTCGTCGGCCTCGGCGTCCATCCGTTCATCATCACGCTCGGGACGATGGCGATGTTCCGCGGCGTCGCGTTCGTGGTCACGAAGGGCCAGAGCATCGGCGGGTTCCCGGCGCCGTTCCGCGACCTGGTGAAATGGGAGACGGCCGGCGGGCTCACCTTGGTGCCGCTGGGAGTGATGCTCCTGGTCGCGGTCGTCGGAGGGATCCATCTGGCCCGGGCGTCCGCCGGACGGCGCATCTACGCGGTCGGCGGCAACGAGCTCGCCAGCCGGTTCAGCGGGATCCGCGTCGCGCGGGTGAAGCTGGGCGTGTTCTTGTTCGCGGGCTTGGCCGCGGGTCTGGCGGCGCTGCTCTCGCTCGGCTACTACGGTGCCGCCACGAGCGGCGACGGCCAAGGCTACGAGCTCAACGTCATCGCGGCCGCGGTCGTCGGCGGCGCGAGCCTCAACGGCGGCAAGGGCTCGGCCCTCGGCGCGCTGCTCGGCGCACTGGTGATCCAGATGATCAACAGCGGCATCGTCATCGTCGGCATCGACCAGAGCTATTCGCAGATCCTCATCGGCGCCGTGGTCATCCTCGCGGTGTTGCTCGACCAGCTGAACGCCGGATGGATCAAACGCCGGATGACCCGGCGCGGCTGAGACGTCCCACGACCCGATGACAGGCCCGGCCCTCCGTCTCGCGACCGCCGCGGATCTTCCCGCGATCCGGGAGCTGATCCCGCGCTCGGTCCGCGGTCTGGGCGGCGCATGCTATTCCCCGGCCCAGATCGAGAGCGCCATCCGCCATGTCTTCGGTCCGGACACCCGGCTGATCGACGACGGGACCTACTTCGTCGTCACCGACGCCACAGGCCTGGTCGGCTGCGGTGGTTGGAGCCGGCGGCGAACGCTCTACGGTGGCGACCAAGTGAAGTCCGCCGAGGACCCGGCTCTGGATCCGACGACCGAGCCGGCACGTATCCGCGCTTTCTTCGTGGCGCCGGAGCGGGCGCGCCAAGGCATCGGCTCCATGGTGCTCCGGGCGAGCCTGCGGGCCGCGGCGGCGGCCGGGTTCCGCGACGCCGAACTCGTGGCCACGCTCCCTGGCGAACCCCTCTACGCCGCGCATGGATTCGTCGCGATCGAACGGATCCAGGCTCCGTTGCCGGACGGCCTCACCATCCCGTTCGTCCGGATGCGCCGTGCCCTGTGACCGGTCCCGTGCCGTCGTCTGCGCCGGCCGCTACGCCCCGCGCAGATGCGTCCGGACCAACGCGCGTGCCAGTTCGACCAGGTCGCGGTCGCCGCGCAGGTCGCCGAAACGGAACTCCGGCACGCCGCTCTGCTGACGGCCGATGAGCTCGCCCGGCCCGCGCAGACGCAGGTCCGCCTCGGCCAACGCGAATCCGTCGGTCGTCTCCGCGAGCACCTTCAGGCGCGCCTTCGCGGCATCGGTCTTCTGTTCGGCCACGAGGATGCAGTGGGATTCGTGCGCGCCACGGCCGATGCGACCGCGCAACTGGTGGAGCTGCGCGAGCCCGAACTGCTCGGCGTCCTCGATGAGCATCACCGTCGCATTCGGAACATCCACGCCCACCTCGATCACGCTGGTCGCGACCAGGACCTTGGTCGTCCCCGCCCGGAAAGAGGCCATCACGAGGTCCTTCTCCTCGGCGCGGAGCTGTCCGTGCAACAGGCCCGCGCCATGCGGCGCGAGCTCCTGCTGGACCCGGGCGAACTCCTTCGTGACCGCCTTGACCTCGTCGCGGTCGGATTCGCTCACCCGAGGATAGACGACGTACGCTTGGCGGCCTTTCTCCAGCTCCGAACGGACGAATTGCCAGACCTTCGGCAGCGCCGCCGCATCGCGCACGTGCGTGCGGATGCGTCCGCGCCCGGCCGGCACCTCGTCGAGCAAGGTGACGTCCAGGTCGCCGTAGAGCGTGAGCCCCAGCGTGCGCGGGATGGGCGTGGCGGTCATCACGAGCAGATGCGGGAACCGTCCGCCGTCGCGGCCCTTCCGGAGCAAGGTCTCCCGCTGGGCGACGCCGAACTTGTGCTGTTCGTCGATGATGACCAGACCGAGCTTTCCGAGGCCGACCGAGTCCTCCAACAGGGCATGGGTCCCGACGAGCAGGCGCCCGACGGCGCCGCTCTCCGGTGGCCGGGCCCCGAGCCGCAACTCGCCGCTCGGCGGCCCCGGCTCCGCGCCGGGCCGATGGTTGGCCGTGCGGAGGTCCACCGCGATGCCGAGCGGTCCGAACCACCCGGCAAGGTTGCGGTGGAGCTGCGCCGCGAGGATCTCGGTCGGCGCCATCAGCGCCACGTCGCAGCCGCTCTCCAGCGCCATCAGCGCGGCACCGGCGGCGACCACGGTCTTGCCCGATCCGACATCGCCTTGGAGCAGTCGCCGCATCGGCACCGGCCCGGCCAGGTCGGCGCGCAGCTCGCGCAGGACCCGCACCTGGGCTCCGGTCATCTTGAACCCGAGCGCGGCGAGGAACGGTTTCATCAACCGGTTGTCGCCGCCGCACGGGAACGCCCGCGCGTTGCGCTCCAGGTTCTGCCGACGGCGCTGGATCTCCAGTTGGAGCGCCACGAACTCGTCGAGCGCCAGACGACGGCGCGCGCGTTCGGCATCGGCGATCTCGGCCGGAAAATGGAGCACGCTCAACGCTTCGGCACGGGTCGGGAAGGATGCCGGGGAGCCGGGGAACTGAGGGATGAGACAAACGCTCTCCCCTGCCCCCTTTCTTCCCTGCTCCACGGTGCCGACCGGGACCAGTCGCGGTTCGGGTTCACCCACTTGGCCCGCGAACTCCTCGACCGCGCGCCACAGGAAGCTGCGCACCGATCTCTGGGGCAGGCCTTCGGTGAGCGGATAGACCGGCACCACGCGGTTGATGTGGACCGTGACGTCGTCGCCGCCCTCGACCTTCTCGGTCTCGGGATGGTCCATGGTGCGGGGCTTCAGGAGATTCGGTCTGCCGAAGACCATGACCTCGTCGCCCACCGCGAAGATGCGTTCCAGGAACGGCAGGTTCCACCAGCGGCAATGGAGCCGGGCCGAGCCGTCCTCGATCACGAACTCGTACACCGACCGCGCGCCGCCGCGGAGACGCTTCACCCCGGCCGCGATGATCTTGCCGAAGACCGTCGCGCTCTTGCCCAGCTCGAGCTCGCGGATGGTGATGAACTTCCGGCGGTCCTCGTATCGCCGCGGCGCGTGCAGCAACAGGTCGCCGACGGTGTGGATACCCAACCGGCCGAGCTGGAAGACGCGTTCAGGTCCGACCCCGCGCAACACCATCACCGGCGACGCCAACGACCGCACGGCATCCCGGGCGACAGCCGGGGCGGGCGGGGTGACGGGTCGATGGGCCGGAGGCACGCCGGGATGATGCCTCGGGACGCGAGCCGGCACGAACCAAACGAAGCGATGCGGCGTCCCGGGTCCCCGTCGAGAGTTCCCGCTTGCCAACATCGCCTTCGTGGCGACCTTCCCGATACGCCCGATACGGCCGGTCCTTGCCCGAATGAACATCCGCATCCGCTTCCCCCTCGCCGCGATCGCCGCCGCGATCTCCTTGTCCTGGTCGTCCGCCGCCGTTCCGCCGCCGGGCCAGCTCTTCCCGGAGGACACCTTGGTGATCGTCACCGTCCCGGCATGGCCCGAAGCCAAGGCCGCGTTCGACCGCGGCAACTACGGCAAACTGTGGGCCGATCCGGCCATGAAGCCGTTCCGCGACAAGCTGGAGGCCAAGTTCACGGAGAAGGTCCTCGGCGACCTCGAGAAGGAGCTCGGCATCAAGACGGCTGATTATCTCCCGCTGCTCCAGGGCCAGCTCTCGGTCGCGCTGCTCCAGAACGGATGGAACCTGGCCGACGACAAGACCGAGCCGGCCGCCGTGCTGGTGCTCGACGCCAAGGACAAATCGGACCAACTCAAGGCCAAGCTCGCCGAGGCGCGCCAGAAGCTCACCGAGGCCAAACGCCCGCTGAGGACCGAGAAGATCCGCGACGTGGAGTTCACCACCGTGGTCCTCGAACCGATGAAACCGAAGCCGGGTGCCCCGAGGTCCAAGGAGGACGAGGACGATGAGGATGACAAGGGCGGCAAGACACCGAAGAAGACGGAGCTGACCTTCGGGCAGGTCGATTCCGCGCTGGTGGTCGGTGATTCGATCAAGGCGATCGAGAAGGTCGTCGCCAAGCTCACCGGCGGATCGGTGCCGTCGGTCGGCGACACCGCGGAATTCCAGGGCAGCGAGAAGGCCGCGTCCTTCCGCGGCTCATACGCATTTGCCTGGGTGAACGTCGCCGCGGTCTCAGGCGTGCTCGGCGCCGGAGCCGACATGCTGCGACCGCAAGCGGCCGCGCTGGGCATCGACCCGAGGAAGGCGCTCGCGGCGTTCGGCATCGACGGCCTGCGGAGCCTCGCGTTCTCCGCCCAGCAGACGCCCGAGGGCAGCTTCGGCATCTTCGCCGCCGGCATCCCTGAAGCCAAGCGGACCGGCCTCTTCAAGCTGATCGCCTTCGAGCCGAAGGACGCCGCGCCGCCCGCCTTCGTGCCGGCGGACGCCGTCAAGTTCCAGCGTTGGCGGATCAACGGGCAGAAGACCTGGGCCGCGCTCGAATCGATGTTGTCGGAGGTGTCGCCGCAGCTCGGCGGGTTCCTCCAGATGTCGATCAGCGCGCTGGGCAAGGACAAGGACCCGAACTTCGATTTCAAGAAGGCCTTCGTCGGGAACCTCGGCGACGACTTCGTGACCTTCGAGAAAGCGCCGAAGGGCAGGACCATGGCCGAGCTCTCCGAACCACCCGGCCTCACGCTGCTCGGCTCCGGCAACCCCGACCAGCTCGCCTCGGGCTTCAAGGCCGCCGCAAGCCTGTTGCCGACCGGAGGCGAGGACCCGAAGGAACGCGAGTTCAACGGGAAGAAGATCTTCGGCCTCAAGATGGGCACGCCCGGCCAGCCCGACAGCAAGCTGCTCGAGGTCGCGGCCAGCGGCGGATTCGTCGCGATGGGAAGCAGCCCGGCGGTGCTCGAAGAGTATCTGCGCAGCGCGGAAGGCGGCAGCAAACCGCTCAAGGATGCTCCCGGCCTGGCCGAGGCGGCGCAGAAGGTAGGCGGCATGGGCACCGGGCTTTTCGGCTACCAGGACCAGCGAGAGACCACGCGCGCGATGTGGGAAGCGCTCCGCCAAGGCGGCGGGCTCGGCAAGATGATCCCGGGCAGCAACCCTCAATCCACGAAGGCGATGGACGAGTGGTTCGACGCCACGCTGCTGCCACCCTTCGAACAGGTCGCCGGCCACTTCGGCATGACCGTCTACGCCGGCTCTTGGGACGCGCAGGGCTTCAGCATCCGAGGTTTCGGCCCGGACGCGAAGTAAGCGCCGGTGGTGTCCTGTTCCGGACCGGGTCGAGCCCTTCGATGCGAACGTGAAGCGACGAGCCGCCCAGCTCGCCGCTGGGACGGCCGGATCGGGGATGCCGGCCGAGACATCGCTTTCGTCCGGATCGGCGGTCGGCGACTGAAGTGGGTCGGCGGTCGGTCTCACCGCAGCCGTCTGCGGATGGCTGGCCAGCCGGTCCGGCGACGACTTCTTGCGAGGTGTCGTCGTCCACGTCGGGTGACACCGACTTCTGGCTCGACGAACGGTCCACCCGGACCCGCCATCTCTCCGAAGGTAAAAAACTTTTGGCGCAGATCATCCCCAGTTTTTCCGGCACCTAAGGATTGTGCGGCCCGTGGCCCGCACGGCACGATGCAACCCATGTGGCAGTTCCTGCGCCGGATCTCGCTGACCCATTGGATCCTCATCTCGATGCTGGTCGGCGGGCTCATCGGCTGGTTGTTCCCGGCCGAAGCACAGCAGCTCAAGCTGTTCTCGAACCTCTTCCTCAAGGCGATCAAGTGCATCCTGGTGCCGCTCGTGTTCGGCACCTTGGTCGTCGGCATCGCCAGCCATAGCGAAGACCTCAAGGCGGTCGGCCGGCTCGCCCTCAAATCCATCTTCTACTTCGAGGTGGTGACCACGCTGGCGCTGCTCATCGGCCTGGCCGCCGTGAACCTCACGCGACCCGGCGACGGGATGACCTTGCCGGCCCACAGCGCCGCCGAGGGCGTCACCGCCAGCAAGGTCACGCTCTCGGGGATCATCGAGCACATCGTGCCCAGGAGCTTCTTCGAGGCGGCGGCCGCGAACGACGTCCTGCAGGTGGTGTTCTTCGCCATCGTCTTCGGCGTCGCGCTGGCGCAGACCGAGGGCAAGCCGCGCGAGCACATGCTCCAGTTCTGCGAGGGGCTCACCGAGGTGATGTTCAAGTTCACCGGGCTGGTGATGATGTTCGCGCCCATCGGCATCGGCGCGGCGATGGCGTACACCGTCGGCCACAGCGGGCTCGGGGTGCTGCTCAACCTCGCGAAGCTCATCCTCACGCTCTACGCGGCCCTGGCGGTTTTCTGCCTCGTCGTGCTGTTGCCGGTCGCGCTGTGGGCGGGCATCCCGGTGCGCCGTTTCCTGACCACCCTGCGCGAGCCGATGCTGCTGGCGTTCACCACCACTTCCTCGGACGCCGCGATGCCCGAAGCGATGAAGCGTCTGATCGGGCTCGGCGTGCCCAAGCGGATCGTGTCGTTCGTGATGCCGCTGGGCTATTCCTTCAACCTCGACGGTTCCACGCTCTATCTCGCCGTCGCGTCGGTCTTCGTCGCGCAGGCGGCCAAGGTGGAGCTCACCATCGCGCAACAGGTGACGATGCTCATCACGCTCATGCTCACGAGCAAGGGCATGGCGGGCATCCCGCGGGCGTCGCAGGTCATCCTCGCCGGCACGCTGGTCACCTTCGGCCTGCCGCTGGAAGGCGTCGCCCTCATCATCGGCGTGGACGAGCTCATGGACATGGCGCGCACGACGGTGAACCTGCTGGGCAACTGCCTCGCGACCGCGGTGATGGCGCGATGGGAAGGCGTGAAGCTCGCGCACGACGGTCCTGCGACCGGCGCGAAGTGAACGTGCCGCGCGAGGCACGGCTTGGCCACGCTGTCGCGCAGCGGCGCGAAGCCACCTAGCACACGGCTGGCCGCCCACGAGACGGGCTTCCCGGTCCCGATCCCCTCTCCGCGCCTTGACGGCTTCGCCCGGGCTCTTTCGTCGTCCGCGAAAACAAAAAGGCCCCGGCAGGAATCGCCGGGGCCTGGTGGGATCCGATATCCGATCACTTCATGCGATCGAAGTTCTTCTGGAGGATCTGCCAATCGGCGAGGCCTTGGACCTTCGCCTTGTGGTCGGCGATGATCTTGGCCTCGTTGGCGTTCTTGGTCGGACGGTCCGCCTTGTAGAAGATGCCGAAGTTACCGGGCCACGCCTCATCGGCGAGTTTGTAGGCCGCGTACTCGTCCGTGACGTCGTGCTCTTTCGGGACCTCGTTGAACACGCCGCCCTTGCGCGGGATGGCCTTGTCGAAGGCGCCGGGGAAGAACTCGACGCACTCGCTGAGGCACTGGATGAAGCTGAACCCGTCGTGGTCCATCGCCGCCTCCATCGTGGCGAGCAGATGGTTGGGGTTCATCGCCGAGGCGCGGGCCACGAAGGTCGCACCGGCGCTGACCGCCTGCTTCACGGGGTTGACCGGACGATCCGAGCTGCCCCAGATGTCGGTCTTCGACTTGTAGCCGAGCGGCGAGGTGGGCGAGGTCTGGTTCTTGGTGAGGCCGTAGACCTGGTTGTCCATCACCACGTAGGTGAGCTTGATGTTCCTCCGGGCCGTGTGGGTGAAGTGGTTGCCACCGATCGAGAAGGCGTCGCCGTCGCCGCCGAACACGAACACGTGCAGGTCGGGCCGGCTGATGCTCACGCCGCTGGCATAGGGCAGCGCGCGGCCGTGGATGAAGTGCGCGCCATGGCCCTGCACGAAGTACGGGAACCGGCTGGAGCAGCCGATGCCGGCGACGGTGGTCACCTTCTCGTGCCACAGCTTGCGGCGTTCGATGAGCTTGAAGTAGAGCGCGAGGACCGAGAAATCACCGCAGCCGGGACACCAGGTCGGATGGTCGGCGGAGATCTCTTTCTTGGTCAGCGGCTTGCGGTCGGCGTCGAGGAGCGGCGCGACCGGCGTGAGGTCGAGGCTGCCCGTGCGGGGCAGGGAGACGAGAGGGAAAGCGAGCGTGCTCATGTCGGGATAAAACGCGGTCAGGTTCGGTTCCGGTTCACTTGGCGCTGGCGAGCGCGCGGGCGCGGTCGAGGATCTCTTTCACCTTCCAGGTGAGACCGTCGACCTTGTTGATGCCTTGGATCTTCGGGTCCGCATAGCGGGCGCGGAGGACCGAGCCGAGCTGGCCGTAGCCGTAGAGCCCCTCGTCGTTGAGCTCCACCACGAACACGTGGTTGAATCCCTTGAAGATGTTCTCCAGGCCGTTGGGCAGCGGGTTGATGTGCTTGAGGTTGATCGACGAGATGGCGTCGCCGACCGAACGGGCGCGGTCCACGGCCTCGCGCATCGGGCCCTCGGAGCTGCCCCATCCGACCAGGAGGATCTGGCCTTCGGTCGGGCCGTGCACCTTGGGCAACGGGATCTCGCTAGCGAGCTTGCGCAGCTTGTTGCGGCGCTTGGCGATCATCGCGAGATGCACCTTGGGCGAACCGGTCGGATGTCCGAGCTCGTCGTGCTCGAGACCGGTCACGACCGGATACTTGCCGCTCGCGACACGGGTGCCGGGGGCAAGATGGCGGGTGAGGCCGTCCGGGGCGCTCAGGTCGTAGGGCTTGTGTTCGGCGACCGGCGTCAGATCGGGGGAGATGTCTTGGCAGACCTGCTCGAGCTTCGGCTCGGGGAACGCCTCGATGCGCGTGGCGATGCCCTGGTCGGTGAGGATGAAGACCGGCGTGCTGTATTTGCGCGCGATGTTGACCGCCTCGATCGCGGTGTAGAAGCAGTCCTCGACGCCGCTCGGAGCGAGCACGACGCGCGGGCTGTCGCCGTGGCCACCGAAGGTCGCGATGTTGAGGTCGGATTGCTCGACGTTGGTCGGCATGCCCGTGGACGGGCCGCCGCGCTGCACATCGACGATGATCAGCGGCATCTCGGCCATCGATGCCCAGCCGATCGCCTCGGTCTTGAGCGAGATGCCGGGACCTGACGAACCGGTCACCGCCACGCGTCCGCCCCAGCTGGCGCCGAGCGCCATGGAGACGGAGGCGATCTCATCCTCGCACTGGATGAAGCTGCCGCCGTACTTCGGGAGCTCCTTGCGGAGCAGCTCCATGATGTCGGACCACGGGGTGATCGGATAGCCGGCACCGAACCGCACGCCGGCGGCGATGAGGCCGTAGGCAAGGGCTTCGTTGCCGTTCATCACCACCTGTTGGCCGCCTTTGTCCGCGCCGGGATAGAACTGGTAGCTCTTGAGCAGGTTCTCAAGGCTGTGGTTGTAGCCGGAATCAAAGCAGGCGTTGGCGTTGTCGAGGATCGACGCGTCCTTGCCGCCGAAGCGCTCGCTGAAGAGGCGCTTCAGCTTGGCGACTTCGAGGTCGTAGATCTTGGCCAGAAGGCCGAGGGCGTAGATGTTCTTGCCCTTGTCGCGGCCGGTGCCGCCGATGGCCTCGACGGTGAGGCCGGAGATGTTCACGCCCACATGGCGGTAGCTCTCCTGCCATTCAGGCTTCGGCGTCACGTGGTCCGCGTCGTAGAGCACGATGCCACCGAGCTTGAGCGACTTGATGTGGTCCTCGTAGCTGTGCTGGTAGAAGCACAGGAGCAGGTCGGCCTCGTCGCCGGCCGACAACACCTCGCCGGATCCGATGCGGACCTGGAAGATCGACGGCCCGCCCGAGATCGTGGACGGGATGGTCATGAAGGTCATGACCTCCTGCTCGCTCCGGCCCGCGAGCCGGGCCAAGAAACCGCCGATGGCCTGGATGCCGTCCTGCGAGTTGCCTGCGATGCGGATGACCGCTTCGTTGATCTTGGTGAATCTGGATTGGCCACCGGCCGAGGTCGGGGCGTCTGCTACTGCGCTCATGAAATGTGCCTTTGCTGCGAAAATTTGCCGCGTGCCGACACCGATGACATCGGCGGGACACGCGGCGGTTCGTTCGTCAAGCAGCTTACCCGGGGGCGAGGAGGCGTCAAGCGACCGGGCCGATCAAAGTAGCTTATGCGAAGCCATGGCAGGATTAGCAACCAGTCCTTTCACCGGGGAAGCGGCTCCTCCATCTCGGCCAAGGCGTAGGCCATCACCGCCATCGCCGCGGTGCAGCGGGCAAGATCGTGCGGCGCCACCTTGTCCACCGTGTCGGCCGAGGTGTGGTGGTACCAGAAGTACCGCTCACGATCGACGCGCAGGCCGAGGTTCGGCACGCCGTGCTCCAGCAACGGCGCGATGTCCGCCTCGCCGGCGCCGTTCGTCACTTTTCCGGCGCCGAGCCGCGAACCGAGGAACCTGCCGATCGACCGGATGACCTCGCCGGCCTGGGTGCTGCCGGTGAAGGCGAATCCTTCCGGAGCGAACGTGCCGCTGTCGGCCTCGATGGCCGCGATGTGGTCCTTGAGCTCGCCGAGGTGGGCGGTCCGGTAGGCTTTCGCGCCCGCGCCACCGGTCTCCTCGTTCGTCCAGAGCACCACGCGCACGGTCCGCCGCGGACGGAGCCCGAGTTCCTTCATCAGGCGCAAGGCCTCCCACGCGGCCAAGCAACCGCCGCCGTCATCCTGTGCGCCTTGTCCGACATCCCACGAATCGATGTGCCCGCCGATCACGACGACCTCGTCCGGCTTCTCGCGTCCGCGCAACTCGGCGACCACGTTGCGCGACGGTCCGTCCGGCAGCGTCCTCGCCGCCATGCGGAGCCGGACGACCGGCGAGATCCCGCGCGCCTGCCAGCGGGCCAACCGACCGACGTCCTCCGATGCCAACGCGGCGTGCGGGATCCTCGGGACGTTCGTGGCATAGGACATCGCGCCGGTGTGCGGCGTGCGCAACGAGAAAGGGGCCACGCTGCGGACGATGCTGGCCACCGCTCCCGCCTTCGCCGCCTCGCTCGCGCCGGCCCAGCGGAACCGGACGGTCTCGCCGTAGTCCGTGAACGGCGCATCGAACACCACGATCCGGCCCTTCGCCTCGGCGACGCGGTTGCTCAGCTCGGTGAAGTTCGTCACCACCAGCACGCGCGCCGTCAGCCCGCCGCGCGGCGTCGCGATGCTCCCGCCCAGCCCGAGCATCGGGAGCGATTCGCGGCGCGGCTCCAGCAGCTCCGCCGACTCCTCGCCGCGGATCCAGCGCGGGACCATGACCGGTTCGCCGCGGACCCGGTCCAAGCCGTCCGCCTTCATCCGGCCCAGGACCCAGTCGATCGCCGCTTCGAGGTTGGTCGAGCCGGTGAAACGCGCCCCGAAGGTGTCGCACATCTCCGCGAGGCGCCGGTGGGCGAAATCCGAGTTGGTGGCCGCCGCGACCAAACGGTCGAGCGACGCCACCAAGGTCGCCGGCAACGCGACCGTCTTGGCGGGAGCGTCCGCCGCCGGCCCGAGTCTCCTCAGCCGGATGCCGCGCAGTTCCGCCGTGGTGCTGTAGCTGGCGATGCCGAAGGGCTTGCTCGCCTCGATCTCGCCGGCCCTCAAGGCCACGGTCTTGCCGCGGATGTCGGCGTCGACGACCTGATCACCGTCGAGCCAGACGCTCAGGTTCGTCGCCGTGACCGCGAGGCGGATCCGGTACCACTGTCCGTTCTTGAAGCGGTGGTAGCGGGTCGTCGAGTTGTGCGCCGCGTCCTCGCCGTCGAGGCTGGAGATGCCCACGACCGCGCCGCCCCAGCCGCCGACCACGAGCGTCGCGAAGGAATCCTTCACCGGGAACGTGAGCCCGCAGAAGAAGTCGATGCCCTGGGTCCGCCGCGCCTCGAGCTCGACCTCGTAGTCCATGGTCGGCGTCGCGTTGGTGTAGCTCACGCCGGTGAGCTGCCCTTGGTTGAGCACCATCGTGCCGTCGACCACCTCGATGTCGCCGGCGCCGGCGAACTGCGTCGGGGTCCAACCCGCCAAGGACTTGCCGTCGAACATCGGTCGCCAATCGGCGGCGAAGGCGGACGAAAGGACGGTGAGGCAGAGCAGCAGCAGGATTCTCACGGAGCCGAGCGTGGACCGATCGCCGGCCGATGGCAGGAAATTTCCGGCGGCCGTCGGAGACCGATCGGGAGAACCGGAAGGCAGGGGGCCCTCCGCCCGAGGCCGATGCTCAACCGACCTTCTCCGCCACGACGCGGAGGATATCGCCGCCATCGGGACGTCGGACGGATTCCATGAGGAACCGGAAGAGCCTCCGCGTGGCCGCCACCGGGCCGTGCCGGAAGAAGTAGAACCTCCAGGCGTTCAGCGCGTGGTGCATGGTCGTGGTCCGCGGACCGGCCTCCGTGCGGAATCCGTGGCGTTCCAGCAGCCGCGTGAGCGTGGCGGCATCGTAGAACCACAGGTGCAGCGGCGCCGACAGGTGGATCCAATCCGTGCCGTCGTGCTCCAGGCGCACCGCGCGGCCGTTGGGCACCGCGATGTGCAGCCGTCCGCCGGGCCGCAGCAGCCGCGCCAGTTCGGCGAGCTCCACGCCGGGATCGGCGACATGCTCCAGGCTGTGGCACATCACCGCGATGTCGAAGCCGCCGGCCGGCAGCTTGAGCTCGGCCAGATGCCCGAGCCGGACCTCGATGCCGGAGGCCTTCGCCATCGCCGCGCCCGATTCGCTCAGGTCGGTGCCGAGGACCTCGCAGCCGCGTTGCCGGAGATAGATCAACAGGTCGCCGAACCCGGCGCCGACCTCGAGCACGCGCAGCCCTTCGGCCCGGTCCAGGCGCACGTTGATGTCGAAGGCCCACGAGGCGACGACTCCGGTCAACGGGCTGAGCAGACGGCTCCACCACGCTTGTCCGGCAGGACGCGACCCGCCGTCGCGAAGCACATCCCAGACGGCCTGCTTGAAGGGGCTTCGCCGGCGTCCGGCGTAGGCGTTGTAGCCCTGTCCGCCGGCCGCGGCGTAGTAGCGTCCGATGATCGCCCCGCCCGGGCGGGGATCGAGCCGGCGCAATCCGCAGCCGGAGCACTGGACGACCGCCGAACGTCCGCCCGGCGCATCGGCCATCGGCACGACCACCACCGGCACCGATTCCTGCCGACCGCACGCGGCGCATCCGACCGATTCCCAACCATCATCCATGCCAGAAACCTCTCAGGGACCTCCGGGGAATGGAAGGACCGGACGACCCCGCGGACAGTCGGGCCGGAAGTCCTGTTTGAGTTTTCCTCCGCCAACTGCGAGAACGCCGCCCCATGTCCCCGTTCCCGCGCTTCTTCTCCCGCCGGACCGTCTGCCAGCTCGCCTTGGCGCTCAGCGCCGCCGCGACGGTGACGGCGCAGACCTTCACCGCGAAGGACCGACAGCCCACGCCCGAAGAGCTCGCCCAACTCCCCGGGGTCGTCCCGGAGAAAGCCGCCGAGCTCATCAAGGACGTGAAGGTCCCGGAGGGCTTCGAAGCGACCATCTTCGCCACGCCGCCCGCGGTGAACTATCCGGTCTTCGTCGCCGCCGCGCCCGACGGCACGCTCTACGTCTCCAGCGACGGCAATGGCTCGCTCGACCGCAAGCCGCACATGGGCCGCGTGCTCCGGGTGCGCGACACCAACGGCGACGGGAAGGCCGACGAGGTGAGGGCTTTCGTGCCCGACGTGGATTCCCCGCGCGGCCTCGTCTGGGACCACGACCGGCTCTATCTGCTCCACCCGCCCGACATCAGCGTGTTCATCGACAAGGACGGCGACGGCGTGGCCGAGGAGAAGAAGACGCTGGTGAGCGGCATCGGTTGGACCTTCAAGGACCGGCCGGCCGACCACGGCTCCAACGGGCTCGAACTCGGCATCGACGGCTGGCTCTACGCGGCCATCGGCGACTTCGGGTTCATGGAGGCCACCGGCACCGACGGCCGGAAGCTCCAGCTCCGCGGCGGCGGCGTGGTGCGCGTCCGGCCCGACGGCAGCGGCTTGGAACTCTACGCCGACGGCACCCGCAACATCGTCGAGGCCGCGGTCGGCCCCCTGCTCGACGTCTTCGCGCGCGACAACACCAACGACGGCGGCGGCTGGGACATCCGGCTGCACCACTTCAGCGGCGGCACCCAGCACGGCTATCCGCGCCTCTTCAAGAACTTCCCCGATGAGATCATCCAGCCGCTCGCCGACTACGGCGGCGGCTCCGGTTGCGGCGCGGGCTGGATCGACGAACCCGGCATCCCCGCGAAATGGAACAACGCGCCGTTCACCGCCGACTGGGGCCGCGACTGGATCTATCACCACGGACTCACGCCCAAGGGCGCGACCTTCACCGCCACGCAGGAAGAATTCATCCGTGTGCCGCGCGTGACCGACCTCGACGTGGACGGCAACAGCGCCATCTACGCCGCGAGCTGGAAGGGCGCCTCGTTCACCTGGGTCGGGCCGGACGTCGGCTTCATCGCGCGCGTGACGCCGAAGGGTTTCAAGCCGGAGCCGATGCCGGATCTCGAGAAGCTCAGCGGAGAAGAGCTGGTGAAGCAGTTGGAGTCACCGAGCCATGTGCGACGGCTGGCGGCCCAGCGGGCGCTGATCCGCCATCCCGTCGCTGACCACAGCAGATCCTTCGACGCCAGGAAGCCCCTCATCAAGCTGATGACAGGGGCCGAGAAGCCCTTGGCCAGTCGGGTCGCGGCGCTCTACGCGATCGAGCAACTCTATTCCAAAGACACGCCTGAGCACCTCGCCACGCGGCCCGGGATCGAGCCGTGGGTCATCCGTGCCCGAGGAGACGCGGGAGCAAAAGGGGCGAGGATGCCTGGCGAGATCTTCGGACATGACGCCGGGTCGAGTGACCCGCGGGTCCGGAAGGAAGCGGCGTTCGCTTGGGGGCGTCTGGGCACCACCAAGGGAGCCGAGAAGTTTGTCCCCTTGCTCGCCGATCCCGACCCCGTCGTCGCCCACACCGTGGTCCAGTCGTTCATCCGGCTGAAGGCCAGCGCGGCCTGCCTCGCCGTGGTGGACAACGGTGAGGCCTCCCAAACGCTCCGGGCCGGCGCGCTGCGCGTGCTCCAAGCGCTGCACGAACCCGAAGTGGTGGACGGCCTGCTCGCGCGGCTCGACCGCGAGACCGACGCCGAGCGCCGCGCCGGCCTGCTCACCACGCTCTGCCGGTTGCACTCCGTCGACGGTCCGTGGAAGGGCGATTCGTGGGGCACGCGCCCCGACACGCGAGGGCCGTACTACCAGCCCGAGGCCTGGAGCGGGACGCCCAAGATCACCGCCGCGCTCAAGGCCGCGCTGGACAAGGCCGATGCCAAGGAAGCCGCGCACATCGGTCGGGAGCTCGCCCGCCACCGGATCCCGGCCGGCGACGCCATGGACAAGATGATCGCCCGCGCCGCCACCGAGCCGAGCCTGTTGCCGGCCATCGCCGCGCAGCTCGCGAACGCCGAATCCGTCCCGGTCAACGCCATCCCGTTGCTCGTCCGCACCGCCACCGCCGACGCCACGTCGGACGCCATCCGAGCCCAAGCGGTCATCGCCCTGGCGAAGACCGACAGCGCCGCTGCGTGGCACGCCGTGCTCACCGCGTTGCCCCGCGTGCGCAAGACGACCTCCGAGAACAACCTCTCCGAGAAGGCCCAGAGCGCCGTCAACAACGCGCCGGGACTCGACCAGGTCCACGCCGTGTTCGAGGAGGTCGCACCGAAGCTCGACGGTGAAGCGTCCCTGATCGCCGAGGGCATGCTGCTCAAGCTCGCCTCCCGGAAGGTCGGTGCGCCCGAGGCCCGCGAGGCGGCGTCCAAGTCGCTCGACACCGGCTGGACCGACACCCGGCGCCGCGCCCAGATCCTCCGCGCCGCCGCGCAGGTCGGCGACGCCAGCCGCGCCGCGCAGTTCGTCGCGGCGCTCGACGATGCCGACGCCGACGTGGCCAAGGCCGCCAAGGAGACCGTGCGCCGGCTCAAGATCGATCCGGAGAAACTCCGTGCCGAGGCCAAGGCGCCGCATATCGGAGACCTCGGCATCCCCGCGGTGCTCGAGGCCATCGTGCTGACCCGCGGCGACGCCGGCCGCGGCGCGCAGCTCTTCACCCAGGTCGGCTGCAACGGCTGCCACACGGTGAAGGCCGACGAGCCGCTCAAGGGCCCGTTCCTCGGCACCATCGCCACCGTGTACAAGCGCCGGGAACTGGCCGAGGCGATCCTCGTCCCGAGCAAGACCATCGCCCAGGGTTTCGTCGCGAACCACTTCGAGCTCAAGGACGGCACCGAGGTCGACGGCTTCGTGGTCCGCGAGGCGGCCGACGCGGTGACCATCCGCACCATCACCGCGGTGGAGCAGACCATCCCGGTCGCGCAGATCGCCAAGCGCGAGAAACAGGAGCGCTCCCTGATGCCCGAAGGCCTGGCTGCCGGACTCTCGATGAAAGAGTTCGCATCGCTGCTCGATTATCTCGAGTCGCTCTCGAAGAAGTGAACCCGGACCTGGATCCAGAACCGGCCGCGCCACCCGCGGCCTCTCCGCCGCCGTCCCGCGACGAGGACGCCGCGTGCGACACCTGCGGCCGGTTCGGCGCGTTCGCGATCGGCGACCGGTCCCTGTGCGATTCGTGCTACGAGTCCGCGGGGTCGTGCGGACCGGGCGGTGGTGACGACGATTGAGACCGGGCCGGACCTGCGTCCGGCGCGGTCAGGCGGCCTTCGCGGCGGTGCGCTGCTGGAGCGCATCGACCATGCTCTCGAAGATCGAGCGGCCGTCGTCGGTGCCGAGGAGAGCCTCACTGGCCCGGTCCGGATGCGGCATCAGCCCGGCGACGTTGAAGCGCTCGTTGGCCACGCCGGCGATGTTCAGCAAGGAACCGTTCGGGTTCGCCGCATCGGTCACCGCGCCCGAGGCGTCACAGTAGCGCCAGAGCACCTGGCCCTTCGCCTGGATCGAGGCGAGCGTCGCCGGATCCGCGAAGTAGCATCCTTCGCCGTGGGCGATGGGAAGCTTGATCGCCTTGTCGCGCGGGGTCCGGCTGGTGAACGGCGTGCTGAAGTTGTCCGTCCGGAGATAGATCTGCTCGCAGTGGAACTGGAGGTCGCGGTTGCGCACCAGCGCGCCCGGCAAGAGGCCGGCCTCGCAGAGGATCTGGAAGCCGTTGCAGATCCCGAGCACGAGCCCGCCCTCATCGGCGAACCGCTTCACCGCCTGCATCACCGGGCTGAAGCGCGCGATCGCGCCGCACCGGAGGTAATCGCCGTAGCTGAAGCCGCCCGGCACGATCACCGCGTCGGCCGACCCGAGGGACGTCTCCTTGTGCCAGAGAAGTTCCGCGGAATGACCCAGCACGCGGACGGCATGGACGCAGTCCTGGTCGCAGTTGCTGGCGGGGAATTGAAGGACGGCGAAGCGCATGTTCAATCCACGATCTCGAGCTTGTAGTCCTCGATCACCGGGTTGCTGAGGAACTTGCGGGCCGCCTCGTCGAGAGCCGTGGCAGCGGCGGCCTTGTCGGTGCCGGGCGCGAGGTCGATCTCGATGTACTTGCCGACGTGGACGCCGGCGACGCCGGTGTAGCCCATGTGCTCAAGGGCGGTCTGGACGGTCTTGCCCTGCGGGTCGAGCACGGCCTTCTTCGGAGTGATGACGATCTTCGCTTTCATGGACGATGCGGGCGGTGTGCCCGTCGGGTACAGGTCGGGAATCTGTTCCAGCGCGCCGGACGGGGCGAGCAGTTTTTGGGGACGTGGATCAAACCGCGCCGGGCAAGCCGTCGACGTCCTCCGCCTTGACCGCGCCACCGGGCGTGGCGTAGCGGCGGAGATATTTGAGCGCCACGTTCAGCTCATGCGGACGGGGCGCGACGATGTGGACGAGCTCGCCGGTGATCGGATGCGGCAGGTCGAGCTCCTCGGCGTGCAGCGCGAGGCCGCTCACGAGCGGACGCTCGGCCCGGCCGCGCTTGAGGCGGTAATCGCGCTTGAAGGACGAGAGCATCAGCCACGTCCCGCCGTAAAGGCCGTCGCCGTAGATCGGGTGCCCGGCATGCTTGAGGTGGACGCGGATCTGGTGCGTCCGTCCGGTGTGCGGACGGCAGGCGACCAGCGTGCACCCGGAGAAACGTTCCAGCACCTTGAAGGTCGTGAGCGAGCGCTTGCCATCGCGGCCCACGCGCATCACGCCGGGCTTGAACTTGTCGGCGGCGATCGAGGCGTCCACCGTGAACTCGTCCTGCGCCGGCGAGCCATGGACCAGCGCGACGTAGGTCTTCTTGGGGACCTCGGAGCCGAAGTGGTTCGCCAACGTGACGAGGGCCGGACGGTCCTTGGAGAGCAGCAGGATCCCGGTGGTCTCGAAATCGAGCCGGTGCGCGTTCGCGATATAGGTGAGGCCGCGTTCTTTCGCCCACGGTTTGCCGGCGGCCACCGCGTCGAGCAACAGCCGCATCAGGTTCGGCCGCGACGGATCGTACCGGTCGGGCGAGGTGAGCAACCGGGCCGGCTTATCGATCGCCAGCAGGTGGGCGTCCTCGAACAGGACCGGGATCTCCCAATATTCCTGCGTTGCCGGCGACGACAACTTGATGACCGGCGAGGCCGCGCTCATCAAAGCTGTTCGTCCCGGTTCTTCAGCAGCGCGGCGAGGCCGGACTTCTGGAACTCTTGGCGGAACCACTCCTGGAAGGCCTCGTCCTGCTTCTGGCGGCGCTGGGTGTCGAGGTAACCGGTGAGACCGGCCTTGACCGTCGCCTCGTCCACCGGACGGCGCTCCTTCAGGAAGATCACGAACCCGCCGTCGCCCGACGCGACGAACCGGCTGGCGGCTCCGGGCTTGAGGTTGAAGGCGGTGTCCTTCACCAGCGAGGCCGCGACCCGCGCGTCGAGCCCGGGCAGCGAGGTCGACACGATCGAGAACGGCGGGATCTCCACGGCGACCGATTTCTTCTCGACCGCGACGGCGGCGAACGACTTGCCCTGCGAGATGGCGGCGGCGGCGGCGGCGGCGAAGGCCTCGCCGGACGCACGGGCGGCCTCGATGGACTTCGAGCGGCGGAAATCCTCGGTCACCTTGGCACGGACGGCCTCGAACGAGGGGACTTCACTGGGCAACTTGCGGCGCAGCGCGGCGATGTGGACGGCCTTCGCGCCCGGGACCGGCTTGGTGAAAGGTTGCTCGGCCGAGAGCTTGGCGGCCTCGCGGACCATCTCCGGGGCATCTTCGAACTCGGCGGCGCGGCCGAAATCGCTGAAAGGCTGGCTCTCGGTCGCGGTGAGACCCCGCTTGGCGGCCAGCGCGGCGAGGTTCTCCGCCTTGGCCGGTTCCATCGCGTAGAGCTCGTTCGCGAAATCACGCGCCGCACGGGCGGCGATCTCGAGGGCCTTGGAATCGGTGGCGAGCTGGCGGATATCGGCGAGCGCGGCCTCCTTGGTCATCTGGGCCCCGGTCTTGTCACGGAAGCTCTCGGCACCGCGCTGGTTGTAGACCTCCTCGACACGGGTGGCGAAGTCGGCCTGCTTCTTGATCTCGGCCTCGGCCTCGGCGACGTGGGGCGCGGCGTCCCAGCGGACGGAGGTGACGACCGTGCGCTCCGGGATGCGGTAGGCGGCGATACGGTTGGTGAAGAACTGGCTCAGGGCGGCCGGGTCGACGACCACCGACGCGAGATGGTTGGATGCGGAGAAGAACACCGCGCTGGAGACAGCGAGTTCGTTCTCCTTGCGGAAGGCCGTTTCGGCGTCACGCGGCGTGAGCAACTGGCCCGACACGCCCAAGACCTCGCGGAGGTGTTCGACGCCGAGCTCGTGGCGCACGTAGCTCTGGAACTCGACCTCGGAGAAGTTGAAGCGCTTGCCGAACCGCTCGATGAAGCCGTCGTAGTCGACCGCGCCGGTCTTCGGGTCCTTGAGGTTCTGGCGGATCCAGTTCGCCACCGCCTGGTCGCTCACGTGGACGCCGAACTCCTTCACCTTGGAGTCCAAGAAGAGACGCTGGTACATCTCGCGGTTCAGGTCGAAGCCCATCTGGCGCACCTGCGGCGAATCCATCTGGTCGCCGAACCGGAGACGGCCGGCGAGCTGCGCCTGACGGGCGAACCCGCCCAGCGTCTCACGCGTCAACGGCTTCCCGTTCAGCGTGCCGAAGCTCTCGCCGCCACCCGTGAGGCCGCTCAGGGAGGGCTGGGCCGGCCCGAAAAAGATGACGAAGCTGACGATCACCCCGGCGATGATGATGACCCACAGCCACTGTTGATGCTTACGAATGGTGCCGAACATAGCGGAAAAAACCTGTTCTACTTTTGGAGCGGCGGAAGCTATCGGTCCGTGGAAAAGGTGGTCAAACACCAATTCCCGCGGCAGACGCTGCCCAAGGCCGGGTCCGAAGCCGTCCAGAGCACCTCATTCCACCCGGGCCACGTCCCCGGGCCGGGGTTCGCCACTGACGATATCGGCCGCCGTGGTCGACCCACGGGCCGGGCCGGTGACCTTCAGTTCGGCCACCTTCCGGCCGTCGCGGACGACCTCCAAACGCTGGCCGAACCCGGGCATCGGGCTGAGCGAATAATCGAGCACCACGAACCGGAGACGCGCGTTCACCAAGAGCAGCTTCGCGGTGGTGCCGTCCAACGGCCGCACCAGGTCCCGGGACACCAGGCCGCCCGGTCTCCGTTCGGCGGGCCCCTCCTTCGTGGCCGCACATCCCGCGGCCAAGGCGAGGACCATGACGAGCAGAAGGAAGATCGGGGTTCTCGGCACCCGGTCAATAGACCGGGCCGACCTGCGCAGCGTCAACCGTCATGCCAACGAGGTCCCGGACCGGGGTTGGACATTGGTGCCTGTCTGAAAAGTAGGACCGTGCCTCTGGCCTGTCGGTTCCGGGACCTCCAGCCCCACGCAAGACAGGCGGCGCCACGGGCTGGAAGCCCGTGGGCAGACAGGCTAGAAGCCTGTCCTACTAGGCCGACAGGCCTTTTCAAACAGGCTCTTGGTCGTCCTCGCGCTCCGACCGCTTCGGCTCCCGTCCTGAAGGACGGCCAAGGCCATGAAGACCGGCAGGATCACGACGAAGCGGCCCGGAGAACCAGCGGTCGCCGATCGGTCACGGCCGTTGACTTCCTCCGCCGCACCGCGAGCCTTGCTCCGTGGATTGGCAGCAACCTGTCGCACTCGCCCTCGTGGCGCTGACCGCCGGGATCTTCCTCTGGCGCCGTTTCCGGCCGCGGAAGTTCTCGTTCGCGAAGGACACCCCGTGCGGTTGCGCCGCTGTCTCCGGCGCCCGCCCGCCCGGCCTCGTCGTCCATGGCCGTCGCGGCGAACGTCCACAAGTCGTGGTCAAGGAGCATTGAGACCGCGGACCGCTCGCGACGACGCCGATCGAACCGGACCTCGCCCCCCCTTTTCTTCACACCGCCGATGCACTCCTTGAAGCACGCCGCTCACCGTCCGATCCGGTCCTTGTCCTTCCTCGCCCTCGGCGTGGCCCTCGGCTGCGGGCTCGGTTCCCTGGCCTTCGCCGAGGACCCGTCGCCGTCCCCGTCGCCGGATGCCGTCGAAGGCGCGGCACTCGCGGCCGAGCTCCGGACCTCACGGCCGGGGAACAGCTTCACCAACTCCGCCACGCTGCGCCTCCGCGACGCGGCAGGTCGCCGCTCGTCCGTCCCGGTGACCATCCGCACGCTCGTCCCCGAGGGGGAGGCGGATTGGCAAGTGGTCTACGAGGCCCGCGCCGCGAAGGGGACCGAGACGCTCACCATCACCCACCACGCCGACCGCGCGCCGAGCTACCAACTGGCCCGCGCCGCCGCCGCGCCGAGGGCGCTCGTCGCGGACGAGACGTCGGAGCCGTTCGCCGGATCGGACTTCTGGGTGTGCGACCTCGGGCTGGAATTCCTCCATTGGCCGGAACAACGGACCGTCCGCCGCGACAAACCCGAGATGCGCAAGGGCCGTCCCTGCCGGATCCTCGACAGCATCCGGCCGGCCACCGCGGGCAACGGCTACGTGCGGGTGCGGTCGTGGATCGACCTCGACCACAAGCAACCGCTGATCGCCGAGGCCTACGATCCCGCGGGCAAGCTGGTGAAAGAATTCAGCGTCGGAAGCGTGAAGAAGGTGGACGGCGTCTGGCAGCTCAAGGACATGGAGATCACCGGTGAACGCGACGGCACGGTGACCAAGCTGGAGTTCGACCTGACGGTGGCGCGGTGACGCCGAGGATCGCGCCCGACGAGATCCGGTGAGAGCTTGCCCGGCGTCCGCCCGCCGCGTTCACTGCGCGCGCTTTCTCAGCGCATGAAGACACCTCGCATCGGAATCATCGGCGGCAGCGGCTTGTACCATATCGAAGGCTTCACCCGGCAGAAGTGGGTGGGGGTGAAGACGCCGTTCGGCGATCCTTCGGACGAGTTCCTCACCGGCGAACTGGCCGGCCGCGAGGTGGTGTTCCTCCCGCGGCACGGGCGCGGCCACCGCATCTTGCCCGCCGAGCTGAACCATCGCGCCAACCTCTGGGCGATGAAGTCGCTCGGCGTGGCCTGGGTCGTCAGCGCCAGCGCGGTCGGATCGCTCCAGGCGCGGTACAAACCGTGCGACTTCGTGCTGGTGGACCAGTTCCTCGACCGCACGAAACGCAGCGCCGAGCACACGTTCTTCGGCAAAGGCATCGTCGCCCACGTCGCCTTCGCCGACCCGGTCAGCGAGGAGCTGCGCCGCCTCCTGCTCCGGTCCGCGAAGGCATGCAAGGCCAAGGCGCACGACGGCGGCACCTACGTGAACATGGAGGGCCCGGCCTTCAGCACCCGCGCCGAATCGGTCGCCAACCACAAGGCCGGTCTCGATGTCATCGGCATGACCAATCTCGGCGAGGCGAAGTGCGCCCGCGAGGCGGAGATCGCCTATGCAACGATGGCGATGGTGACCGACTACGACTGCTGGAAGGTCGACGAGGCCCACGTGACCGTCGAGATGGTCATCGAGAACCTGAAGCGCAACGCCGCCACCGCGAAGGCGATCATCAGCCACGTCATCCCGTCGATCCCGTCCGTGGCGGACTGGCCCTGCCACGACGCCCTGCGCAACGCGGTGATGACCGAGCGGAGCCTCTGGCCCGCCGCGACGAAGAAAGCGCTGAAGCCGATCCTCGCGAAGTATCTCTGAGCCGGGCGACGGCTAGGCGAGGATGCTCTTCACCACCTGGCCGTGGACGTCGGTCAGGCGGAAATAGCGGCCCTGGAACTTGAAGGTCAGCCGCTCGTGGTCGACGCCGAGCAGGCGCATGATGGTCGCCTGCAGGTCGTGCACGTGGACGGGGTCCTCGGCGACGTTGTAACCGAACTCGTCGGTCGCGCCGTAGGTCATGCCCGGCTTCACGCCGCCGCCGGCCATCCAGGCGGTGAAACAACGGGGATGATGGTCGCGACCGAAGTCGTCCTTGGTGAGCTTGCCCTGACAATAATTCGTCCGGCCGAACTCGCCGCCCCACACGACGAGCGTCTCGTCGAGCAGACCGCGCTGGCGCAGGTCGGTGAGCAGCCCGTAGCAGGCCTGGTCGATGTCCTTGGACTGGCGGCGGATCCCGTTCGGCAGTCCGCCGTGGTGGTCCCAGCCCGGATGGTAGAGCTGGATGAAGCGCACGTTCCGCTCGGCCATGCGGCGGGCGAGCAGGCAGTTCGCGGCGAAGGTGCCCGGGTTCTTGGCCTCGGGCCCGTAGAGGTCCTTCACGCTGTCCGGTTCGCCGGAGACGTCGAGCGTCTCGGGCACGCTCGCCTGCATCCGGTAGGCCATCTCGTACTGGGCGACGCGCGCGTTGATCTCCGGGTCGCCGACGTCCTCGAACTGCTGCGCGTGCAGCTCGGCCAAGCGGTCGAGCATCTGCCGGCGTCCTGCGCGGGCGACGCCGTCGGGGTTCTGGAGGTAGAGCACGGGCTCCTTGCCGCTGCGGAACTGGACGCCCTGGTGGAGGCTCGGCAGGAATCCGTTGCCCCACAACCGCGCGTAGAGCGGCTGGTCGATGCGGTCCTTGGAGATGAGCACGACGAACGACGGCAGGTTCTCGTTCGCGCTCCCCAGCCCGTAGCTCAGCCACGCGCCCATGCTGGGACGGCCGGCGATCTGCGAACCGGTCTGGAAGAAGGTGATCGCGGGATCGTGGTTGATCGCCTCCGTGTGCAGCGATTTCACGAAGCACAGCTCGTCGGCGACCTTCGCGGTCCACGGCAGCAGCTCGCTGATCCACGCGCCGCTCTTGCCGTGCCGGGCGAACTTGAACGGCGAGCCCGCGATGGGCAGCGTCGCCTGGTTCGCCGACATGCCGGTGAGCCGCTGGCCCATGCGGATGCTCGCCGGCAGGTCCTGTCCCTGCATCTCGTTGAGCTTCGGCTTGTGGTCGAAGAGGTCCATCTGGGACGGACCGCCGCTCATGAAGAGGTAGATGATGCGCTTGGCCTTCGGCGCGAAGTGCGGCTGGTCGAGCACGCCCTGGAAGGGGTTCGCGGGCGCGGCCGCGGCGCGGCCGTTGAGCAGGCCGAAGAGCGCGGCGCCGCCGAGCCCGAGCCCGAACCGCGAGAAGAAATCTCGCCGGTCCATCCGGAAATCCACGTGGGTGTTGTTCATGGAGTGCAAAAGATCTGGGTCGGGCGCGGATCCGGTCAGCGGCGCATCACCGCTTCGTCGTGGCTGAACAGCGCCTGCGCCAACACGGTGCCGGCGGCGAGATCGGTCCGGGACAACGACCCGTCCGCGCTGGTGTCGCCGACCGCGAGCAGCTTGGAAGCGGCCGTGGGATCCTCGGCGAAACGCATCCGCTGTTCGGCGAGGAGACGTTCCAGGACCGCGTTCTCACGAGCGGTCGGGGCGCGGCCGGTCACCAGACGGAACGCGAACCCGGCGCGCGAGGCGGTCGTGTCCCCGCCCTCGCGGAACATCCGCACGGCGACATGCCGCGCGGCCTCGACGAACTGCGGGTCGTTGAGCAACACCAGCGCCTGCAGCGGAGTGCTCGTGCTCTGGCGGCGGACGGTGCAGGTGTTCCGCTCGGCCGCGTCGAAGGTGATCATCGCCGGCGGCGGGACGGTCCGCTTCCAGTAGGTGTAGAGGCTGCGCCGATGCAGCTCGTCGCCTTTGCCCGTATTGTACTTCCCGCCCCACGCGGATTCCCACAGGCCGTCCGGCTGATAAGGCTTCACGCTCGGCCCACCGATCTTCTCCGCGAGCAATCCACCGGCCGCGAGCGCCTGGTCGCGGATCATCTCGGCGGTCAGCCGCTTGGACGGTCCGCGGGCGAGCAGCAGGTTCAGCGGATCCCGGACCAGGAGATCCGGCGCCGCCTTGGACGCCTGCCGGTAGGTCGTGGACAACGCGATCCCGCGCAGCAGGCGCTTCCAATCCCAACCATGGTCCGCGAAGTCGCGCGCCATCCAGTCGAGCAGCTCGGGATGGGTGGGCGGCGAACCTTGCGAGCCGAAGTTGTCGCTCGTCTCGACCAGGCCGCGGCCGAACATCGTCTGCCACGCGCGGTTGACGGTGACACGGGCCATGAGCGGGTTCTCCGGAGCAAGCAGCCATCGGGCGAGACCCAGCCGGTTGCGCGGCGCCTCGGCCGGAAAGCCGCCGAGGAAGCGCGGTGTTTCGCCGGTCACCGCCTCACCCGGGGCATCGTAGGCGCCGCGCTTGAGGATGAAGGCGGGCTTCGGGACCGGCATCTCCTGCATGGCCATGATGTCCTGGATGGAGCCCACGAGCTGGTTCTGCTCGCGCCGCACCTTGGCCAGCGCGATCCGGTGCTCCGCCGTCTCCGTCGCGAAGGCCGACGCGTGGTATTCCGCCAGCATCTTCCGTTGGTCGGTCGTCAACGCCTCGGTCGCGGTCGCGAACGCTTCTTTGAGACCGGTCCGGCCAGCGACCTGGCCCGCCTCGGGCGCGCTCAACTCACGATCGTAGACGCGCAGGTCGTCGACCTTGCCGCCCTTGAAGCCGGAGTCGCGCATGCGCTGGCCCAAGGTGAGGTTCGGCTCGTCGCCGCCGTAGGTGAAGTCTTTCCAGAGCCCGTCGCGGACCCCTTCGACCGCGGCCGGTTCGCCGTCCAGATAGACATGGAGCCCCGCCGCCCGGCTCGATCCGTCATAGGTCAACAAGACGTGGGTCCACGTGTTCGTCGGCACGACCGCGCGGGTGCGGACCTTGAGCGAGTTGCCCGGCCACATGTGGTGCAGGCCGACGGAGACGTGGCCGTCCTCCAGCAGCAGCTCATAGCCGCGGCTACCGGCGTCCATCCACGCCTTGCTCTTGTGGACGACGACGAAGCGCGGCGCGTGCACCGGCGTCTCCAGCCACAACGCGATGCTGAACGGATCCGCCCGGGTGAAGGCGCCGACCCGCGGGAAGCTCGCGCCGTTCTCGCCGCTGAGCTGGATCGCCTGGCCGACATGCCCGGGCACGAGCACCGGACCTTCGACCGCACTGGCATGGTTGGTGCCGGTGCCATCGGCGAACTTCCCGTCCTTGAGCTCGTCGAACGAATACGACGCGACCAGACCCGGCACCACCGGCCCGGCGGGCCGCTTCGCCAGCCATCCGGGGAACGACGCCTGTGCCGCGTCGCGGGCCGCTGCGGCGCGCTTCTCTTCCGAGGCGATGGCGGTGCGCAGGACGACGAGCTTCGCGTCCTGCTCATCGGTGCTCAACAGCAGGGTCGGCTCCGGCATCACGTCGCCGAAATAGACCGTCTGCCCGGATTCATCGATGTTCTGGAACAGCGAGAACAACGAGTAGTAGTCGCGTTGGGTGATGGGGTCGTACTTGTGGTCGTGGCATCGCGAGCACTCCATCGTGAGGCCGAGGAACGCGGTGCCGAAGGTGTTCACGCGATCCACGACATAGTTCACGCGGAACTCCTCCTCGACGATCCCGCCCTCCTCGTTCTGGAGATGATGCCGGTTGAACGCGGTCGCGAGGCGCTGCTCCTTGGTCGCGTGCGGCAGCAGGTCGCCGGCGAGCTGCCAGGTCACGAACTGGTCGAAAGGCAGGTTGCGGTTGAAGGCGCCGATGACCCAATCGCGCCACGGCCACATCGGGCGATAGCGGTCGGCCTGGAAACCGTGCGTGTCGGAATAACGGGCGAGGTCGAGCCAATCAGCGGCCATCCGTTCGCCGAAGCGGGGCGAATCGAGCAACCGGTCGACGAGACGCGCATAGGCGTCCGGCGACGGGTCCGCGACGAAGGCCGCGACCTCCGCGGGCGTCGGTGGCAGACCGGTGATATCGAAGGTCGCGCGGCGGATCAGCCGCTCGGCATCGGCCTGGGGCGCCGGCTTCAATCCTTCCGCCGCCAAGCGTGTCCGGATGAACGCGTCGATCGGGCTCCCGGCCTTGGCGCCGGGCCCGTCGACCGAGGGGACCGCCGGCCTTGCGACCGGCTGGAAGGCCCAGTGCGCTCCCCATTTCGCGCCTTCGTCGACCCATCTACGGAGCGTGTCGATCTGGGCGGGGGTGACCGTCCGGTGCGATTCCGGCGGCGGCATCTGCTCGTCGGGGTCCTTTGACAGGAGACGCTGGACCAAACGGCTCTCGGCGCTCTTGCCCGGCACGATCACGGCACGGCCCTCCTTGTCGAGGCGGAAGGCGCCTTCCTTTGTGTCCAGACGCAGCTTCGCCTTGCGGGTGGCCTCGTCGGGCCCGTGGCAGTGGTAGCACTTGTCGGAGAGGACCGGCTGGACGTCGCGCCCGAAGTCGACCGCGGCGGTCGCCGACCCCGACGCGATGAGCAGGCCGGCGAGGACCGCGAAGACGGGGCGGAGCGCGGCGGTCGGACGCGGGGCGGCTTCGAGGATGGACTTCACGCGGCGGCACCATCGCCGGACCGCGGCCTGGATCGCAACGGAGAGCATGTGTCCGATATCCGACCCGTCCGCGCCGCCGCGAATTCACCGCTTCATCGGGACGAGGTCAACGGACGCAGACGAGCGCGACCTCGCGCAACGGGCGAAGCGTCCGGCCGACCGCGCGGAGGAGCCGGAACCCGCGTTCTCCGGCCCGCAGCTTCACCGCGAGCTTCGCGGCGAAGCGGTCGTAGCCGTAACGGCGCAGACCGCCTTCGCGGAAGCCGAACCCGGCGACGCCGACCAGGTTTCCGAGCGTCTGCACGTTCCACGCGTAGAGATGGTGGTTCGGTTCCGACGTATCGAAGCGCCGGTACCGGCCTTCGCTCTCGTAGGGGACGGCGAGAAGCAAGCAGCCTCCCGGCCGCAACAGGCGACGGATCTCGACCAGCACACCGAGGGGATCGGGCACGTGCTCCAGCGCGTGGTGGCAGATCGCGACGTCGAAGGAACCGTCCGGCAAGGTCGACGTCTGCTCGACGAACCCGGCCCCGGTGGAAGCCACATCGGCGCGGACGTTCTCGGCCACATCGTGCCCGACGCGACGGGCACATCGCAGCGCCGCGAGGTTCCAGCCGTAGCCGCAACCAAACTCGAACACCGAGTCGTCCGGACGGACGTGCGGTCGGAAGAGCTCCGCCCGTGCCCGCGACACCCACGGCACCGCGACCACCGGCAGCGCGCGCTTGTTCTCATGATAAGCACGGCCCGCTTCGCCGCGGTAGGCGGCCCGGGCGGAATCGGCGGCGGCAGACATGGCGACACCATGGCGCGGCGGTCGTCCCCGGCGCCAGTACGGAGCGCGACCGGCCCCACCCATCGGCCGGGGACCGCACCGCGAAGCCGCACCGATCAGGGCGCGTTCCTACGTCGCGCGACCGCGAAAACGCCCAAGACCAGGGCGAGGGAAGGCGGGTTCATGATGGCAACGGCACGGTCGCTGAACCTAGAACCGTGATATTTACAGTGCTAACTGCGATTTCACCTTTTCATGCGGGCGCCCTCGCCGGGCCGGGCCTTGCTATCTACCTCTCCGCCGAGCAGGCGGGCGCCTTCGTCGAGGACGACCTGCACCCCGGTCACCATCCTGCTTCGGAGGCGATGACAAGGCGCCGCCCGAAGCCATGGGACCCGACGTCGGGAGGCCCGTGGTCCCGGCGGAAAGGAAAGGCGGGTCACTTCGCCTCCAGCGCCCGGCAGACTCTTCCGAAAGGCTTCTAGCGCGCCTTCGCCGGCTTCAGATGGCGGTCGGCGAAATCGAGATACTGCTCCCAGTCGTAGGCGGTGAGCGCGTGTTTGCCGGTGCGGATGTGGTAGCCGAGCGTGCCACCCACCGGGGTGTTGACCGGCGGCATCACGGCCACGCCCAGACCCGGCTTGCCGAGCAACGCGTAGACCGGCTCCGCATGCTTCGTGGCGAGGAATTCTCCGCGCGGATCGGCCCACCGGTCCTCCTCGGCGCTGGCGACGTACACCGGGCGCGGTGCGCCGAGGGCGATCAGCTCGTGCTGGTCCACCGGAAGGGAGGGGACGTCGTGGTTGTAGTCCTTGAACCGTCCGCAGAACCAGTGCGGGAAGCTCGTGTTGATGCGCCAGACGGTCTCGCCGAACCACCGCCGCGCGAGCGCCGCGCCGCCTTCGCCGGATTCGTTGGCCACGACCATGGCGAACCGTTCGTCCTGGGCGCCGGCCCAGAGCGACGTCTTGCCGAGACGCGAGTGCCCGATGACGGCGACGTGCCTGGCGTCGATGGCCCGGTCGGTCTCCAGGTGGTCGAGCGCGCGGCTCAGGCCCCAGGCCCACGCACCGATGGCGCCCCATTCATCGGGAGCGAAGACATGGGCGGGGCCCTCCTTGGCGACCGCGCCGCGGAGGCCGGTCTTCCAACCGCCATCGAAGTCCGCCTCGACGTCGCCGTAGTAGATCGTCGCCACCGCGTAGCCGCGGGCGAGGATCCGCCCGATGGGCCAGGCGGACGCCTCGCTGCCACGGGACCTCTCGTTCGCGACGTGGTCGGTGATGCCGGTCTCCTTGCGGTTCTCGACCCAGCTCCGGGCAAGCGGCACGCCCGGATCGAGCGTGACCGCGTGGTTGCCGTTGAAGTTGTAGCCGACGAAGGCCGGGACCGGGCCGACGGCGCTCTTCGGCAGATAGATCAGCACGTCCATCGCCGGGCCCTTCGGATCGGACGTGAGCGGGACGCGGACGATCTTCCGCACCGCCACGCCAGCGAGGGCATCGGCTTCGGTCGACAGCACCTTGCCCTTCGGGCGGGGCAATCCCTTGGGCGTGCGGCCGTAGACGTGGGAACGATAGAGCTCGAGGAGCTCGGCGCGGCGTTGTCTCCACGCGGCGGCATCCTGGACCGGCCGGCCGTCGGCGAAGACCAGCGGATCCGGCAGCGTGTAGGACGGGACCTTGCTCTCGTCCTCGTTGCTGGGGATGGCTTCGGCGGCGATGGCGCTCGACACGGCCGCGAGCAAAGCGACCACGCGGAGCCAATTCAATCGGGGATCCATGGCCGGATCTTGGGAGGCGGAAGCCGCGCGGTCAAATCTCGGGAGCGGCGGTGATGTCCAGATCTGGAAAGCAGGAAGGCAGGAAAACTAGCGAGGTAAACAAGGCTGTGGCTCCTGCTTTCCTGCTTTCCAGATTCCAATCAGGTCCGCTCCCCGCTCTCGTCCTTCTCGTTTCTTTGCGTCTCCGCGCCTTTGGCTGGGACGCCCACCCGCTCAGAGCAGATGCCCCATGCGCTTGCGCTTCGTGTCGAGATAAGCCGCGTTGTGGGGATTGGCCTTCACGCGGATGGGCAGCTGCTCGACGATCTCCAGTCCGTAGCCTTGCAGGCCGACGACCTTCTTCGGGTTGTTGGTCAGGAGGCGGATGGTCTTGAGGCCGAGGTCGCAGAGCATCTGCGCGCCGACACCGTAATCGCGGAGGTCCATCGGAAAGCCGAGCTTCAGATTGGCGTCGACGGTGTCGAGGCCTCGCTCCTGGAGCTTGTAGGCCTGGATCTTCGCAGCAAGACCGATCCCGCGGCCTTCCTGGCGCATGTACAGGATCACGCCGCGGCCTTCCTTCTGGATCCGCTCCATCGCCGCATGGAGCTGCGGCCCGCAATCGCACCGCCGCGAACCGAAGACATCACCGGTGAGGCACTCGCTGTGCACCCGCACCATCACGCCCGGCTGGCCGGCCACGTCGCCCTTCACCAGCGCGAGATGGTCGCCGCCGTCGATGTTCGACCTGTAGAGGTGCAGGTCGAAATCGCCGTGGTCGGTCGGCATGGTGATCTTCTCGATGCGCTCGACGAGCCGTTCAGAGGCGCGCCGGTGCTCGATCAAGGCCTCGATGGTGCAGATCTTCAGGCGGTGCTTGGCGGCGAACTTCCGCAACTGCGGCAACCGGGCCATCGTGCCGTCGTCGTTCATGATCTCGCAGATCACGCCGACCGGCCGGCAACCGGCGAGCGTCACGAGGTCCACCGCCGCCTCGGTGTGGCCGCTCCGCTGGAGCACGCCGCCGGGCTTGGAACGCAGCGGGAAGATATGGCCGGGCTGCACGAGGTCACCGGCCGTCGCCCGCGGATCGGCGATGAGCTGGATGGTCCGCGCGCGGTCGGCGGCGCTGATGCCGGTGGAGATGCCCGATGCGGCGTCGACGCTGACCTGGAAGTCCGTTTTGAAGGACTCGCGGTTGCGGGCGACCATCTCGGCGATGCCGAGCTGTTGGAGGCGTTCACCGGTCGTGGGCACGCAGATGAGGCCGCGGCCGTGCTTGGCCATGAAGTTGACCGTCGCCGGCGTGGCCTTCTCGGCGGCCATCAGGAGGTCGCCCTCGTTCTCGCGGTCCGCGTCGTCGACCACGATGACCATCTTGCCCCGCTTGAGATCGGCGAGGACGGCCGGGATTCCATCAAATTTCTGTGGTCGCACGCCGCTCACGATAAACGGCGTCCACAGGGTCGCCAAAGACAAACCAGCAGGTGCGACAGGAACCGACGGCCACGGGTCGCGGGCACGTCCGAGGCATGATTCCCGGCCGAACCACCCCCTCGGGAGCGTCTGTTTCCAGCCGGCCCTTAGGATCCGGGTCCGATCTGGGGATCGGGCGTCAGGCCACACGGCAAGAGCGGGGAAAAGACCTGATCGCGCGGAGGAGCATGTCGTCCGAAAGTACCTCCCGGGAGCCATGGGGCCCACCCGGACGCGCCCGATCAAAGGACTTGAATTTCCGTCCTCGGACTCTTAAATCCGCCGCGTCCCCCCAGTAAATTTTAAATCCCTCCGTGTGGAGGGATTGGCGGGCTTGGGCGGTGTAAACCGTGTGTCACCCCCAAGCCCGCTTCTTCTTTTCCAGGACCGACAGCGCGGGCTTCGGCGGCCTGACCGGATCTAAAACCGGAGATGGGCCGAGTTTTGGCTGGCTTGGACCGCCGCGAGGGCTAAAACCAAGAGGTCCCACACGCTTCGTCGTTCGTCGCGCATACCATGAAAGCAAACTCTCCACACCGCACGGCCACGGGTTTCACGCTCATCGAGCTGCTCGTCGTCATCGCCATCATCGCCATCTTGGCGGGAATGTTGTTGCCGGCACTGGGCAAGGCCAAAGCCAAGGCGACGGCGATCGCCTGCCTTGGCAACACCAAGCAGCTGGGATTGGCCTGGATTCTCTACAGCGGAGATTTCCGGGAGTCGCTTGTCCCCAACAACCCGGGGAACGCCCCGGGCTCATGGATCATCGGCGACGTCAATTCCCAACCTGGCGACACCAACCTGCTCAACATCCAGAACGGGCTGTTGTACAAATACAACACCGCTGCCGCCATCTATGTCTGTCCGGCCGACGACTACAAACGGGCCGGCAAGCAGAAGATCAAACGCGTCCGCAGCTATTCGATGTCCGGCCAGATGAACAGCGACGTCGACTGGGTGAACCCGAAGTACAAGGTGCGGAAGAAGACCTCCGACATCGTCGCGCCCGATCCATCGGGTGCCTTGGTCTTCATCGATGAGAGCACCAAGACCCTCGAGGACGGTTATTTCGCGGTCCAGGTGGACAACAAGATCTGGCAGAACGACCCGTCCGACCGCCACAGCAAGGGTGCCAACATCACCTTCGCCGACGGACATTCGGAGATATACCGTTGGGTCGAACCGGACACCGGTAAGCACAACTACGACGCCCCGGCGAGAAAGCCCGTCGACCGGGATTTCACGCGCCTTGCGTTGACCATCGCCATCAAGCAATAGGTCTCCAGCGCCCGTCCGTGCATCTTCCAGCAGCCTGAAACAGAAATCGTAAATCCATGAGATTCGGCATCAATTCCTTCCTGTTCGCCTCTCCGTTCACCGACGAGAGCACGAAACTCTTCGCCCAGTTCAAGAAATGGGGCTTCCAGACGGTCGAGATCCCCATCGAGGACCCGTCGCACATCAACGCCGCCCACGTCCGCGCCGAGCTCGACAAGGCCGGCCTGGCCTGCGGATCCATCTGCGCCTGCATGGGACCCGGCCGCGACTTCCGCGGCACGGCCGAAGAGCAGAAGACGGCGATGATCTACTGCAAGGCGCTCATCGACCAAGCGGTCGTGCTCGGTTGCCCGTCGTTGATCGGCCCGGTCTACAGCGTCGTCGGCAAGGCGGACGCCGTGGAACCCAAGCAGCAGCCCAAAGAGTGGGCGCTGGTGGTCAAGAACCTCAAGGTGCTCGCCAAGTACGCCGAGAAGAAGGGCATCCAGATCTGCGTCGAGCCGTTGAACCGGTTCGAGACCGATTTCCTCAACACCTGCGACCAAGGCCTCAAGCTCATCGCCGACGTCGGCTCGCCGGCGCTCAAGCTCCACCTCGACACGTTCCACATGAACATCGAGGAAAAGAACCAGGCCGCCGCCATCAAGAAGGCCGGCAAGCACCTCGCCCATTTCCACGCCTGCGGCACCGACCGCGGCACGCCGGGCAACGATTCCCTCCAATGGGAGCCGATCGTGAAGGCGCTCAAGTCCATCAAGTACACGGGCGACGTCGTCATCGAGTCGTTCACGACCGATGTGAAGGTCATCGCCCGCGCGGCCGCCATCTGGCGCCGCATGGAGCCCACCCGCGACGAGATCGCGGTCAAGGGCCTGAAGAACCTCAAGAAAGCGTTCGGCGCCTGAGCTCCCTCCTCCGACCCACCATGAAAAAATTTAGCACGTTCCTCGCGACCCTGACCTTGGGCGCCTTGGCGTTCACCCAGACCGCCTGCCGCACCACGGCCGACACCGACAAGGGCTTCGTCCCGCTGTTCGACGGCAAGACGCTCAAGGGCTGGCAAGGGGTGGCCAACCATTGGCGCATCCAGGACGGCGCCATCACTGGCTATACCGAGAAGGCGGACCCGCTCAAGAACAACACCTTCCTGGTGTGGACGAACGGCACGGTCGACAACTTCGAGCTGCGCTTCCGCTACCGGATGATCGGCGGCAACTCGGGCGTCCAGTACCGCAGCAAGCTCATCGACACCGAGAAGTTCATCGTCGGCGGCTACCAGGCCGATTTCGAGGCCGGCAAGACCTACAGCGGCATCCTGTACGAGGAGCGCGGCCGCGGCATCCTCGCCGAACGCGGGCAGCGCACGCGCATCACCGAGGAGAACGGCAAGACGAAGATCACGAAGGTCGGCGACCTCGCCTCGTCCGCCGAGCTCCAGGCGAACATCAAGGACGAGGACTGGAACGACTACACCATCATCGCCGATGGCAACCACCTCATGCACTTCATCAACAACCGCATGACCATCGACGTGCTCGACGAGCAGTCGGCCGCCGCCGCGAGATCCGGCATCCTCGCCCTGCAGATCCACGTGGGCCCGCCCATGATCGTGCAGTTCCGCGACATCAAGATCAAGAAGCTGCCCTGAGCCGCGCTGGATCCTCCGAAGCGGACGGGACGCCCTAAAGGCGTCCCGTTCTCGTTTTCAGACACGGCTCCCGAAGCGGTCCGACAGCAGATTTCACCTTGCTAGCGCAGGTCGCGGACGGGATTTTCCGACAGCGTTCTCCCACATCCTGATCACTTTCTATGGCCCCATCCGATCGTCTCTTTTTCCGGACCTTGTCGCGCGCCGTGCTTTCGACCTGCGTCCTCGGTGTCGCGGTCGCCGCACTGGTCGCCGGTTGCGCGACGGGCGGCGCGGGCCAGGCCTCGATGGCGCCGAAGCGCATCCTGCTCATCGCCGGCCGCCCGAGCCATCCGCCCGGCATGCATGAGTTCCGCGCCGGCACCCTGCTGCTCCAGAAAAGCCTCGCGGGCCATCCCGGCGTGACGGTCGAGGTCTATTCCAACGGCTGGCCGACCAAGGTCGAGGGCAGCAACCGCGTCGACGACAACTCGGTCTTCGAGGGCGCCGCCGCGGTGGTGATCTACGCGGACGGCGGCGGCGGACATCCGGCCATCAAGCCCGACCGCCTGAAGCTGATCGACGGGTTGGCCGCGAAAGGCGTCGGCCTCGGCTTCGCGCACTTCGGCGTGGAGGTCCCGGCCGGCGAGCCGGGCGCGGCGATGCAGCGGTGGATCGGCGGGCATTATGAGCACCAGTTCTCGGTGAACCCGATGTGGTCCCCGAGCTACGAGAAATTCCCGGTGCATCCCATCACGCGCGGCGTGAAGCCGTTCAGCGACCGGGATGAATGGTACTTCAACATGCGCTGGGTGCCCGATGAGGCCGCCCAGAAGCGCATCACGCCCATCCTCGTCGCCACCCCGAGCGACGCCGTGCGCAAAGGCCCGTATGTGTATCCCCCGGGACCGTACCCGCACATCGTCGCCGCAAGCGGCCGCCAAGAGACCATGATGTGGGCCTTCGAGCGGCCGGACGGCGGACGCGGATTCGGATTCACCGGCGGCCATACCCACGCCAACTGGGGCGTCCCCAGCCAACGCAAGGCGCTGCTCAACGCGCTCCTCTGGATCGCCAAGGTCGAGGTCCCCGCTGGGGGCGTGGAATCCGCCGTCACCGAGGACGACCTCAAGCAGGACCTCGATCCGAAGGGCAAACGTTGATCGCCTAGGCCCATGGCTGGACCCTCACCGGCCGGGCGGCCATCGGACGACTTCGGCGCGCCCGCCCTCCTCGCGCGGATCCGCGGCAGCCTCCGTGAGGGTGCCGCCAACGGCGCGCGCGAGCTGACCTTCGGGGCGTTCGGCACCGGCTGCCGCATCGCCTTCGTCGCCACGCCGCCGGTCGCCGCGGCTTTCTCGACCGCGGTGCTGGCGTGGGTCGCCGCGTTCGAGGCGAAGTGGTCGCGCTTCTGGGACGCCTCGCTCGTCAGCCGCATCAACGCCGCCGCCGGCAGGGAACCGGTCGCGCTCGACCCCGATGCCGACCGCATCTTCGCGCTCTGCCACGAGCTGCATTTCCTCACCCGCGGCGTCTTCGATCCGACCGCGCTGCCGCTGCTGAAACTCTGGGATTGGCGGCGACAACGGACCGATCTGCCCACCGATGCCGAGATCACCGAGGCGAAGGCGCGGGTCGGCTGGCGCGGGGTGCAACGTGCGCCGGGCAAGATCTTCCTGCCCCGCGCCGGCATGGGCATCGACCTCGGCGGCATGGGCAAGGAATACGCCGTCGACCAGGTCGCGATGCTCGCCCGCGCCCACGGTTGCACCAGCGCGCTGGTGGATTTTGGTGCGGATATCCGGGCGTTCGGACCGCCGCCCGATGGACGCGCGGCATGGCACATCGGCCTCGAGGATCCTCGGAAGCCCGGGGCATGCTGGACCGGCCTCGCCGTGCTCGATGCCGCGGTGGCGACCTCCGGTGATTACGTGCGGAAGTTCGATGCGGGCGGGACCCGCTTCGGCCACATCATCGACATCCGGACCGGCCGCCCCGTGTCCAACGGCGTCCTCTCGGTGAGCGTGCTCGCGCCCTCCTGCACCCAGGCCGGGATGCTCACGACCTCCATCTTCACGCTCGGCGCCGAGGAAGGTCGCAAGCTGCTCGACACCACGATGGGGGTGGAAGGCGCCATCGTGACGGAGACGCAGACGCTGGTGAGCCGCCGGTTCCATGCCTATGCGACGGCTTGAACCCGGGCCCCGCCGATCCCGGTGGCGCGGCAAGTCCGCGCTGCACGGGGCTCGGGACCTGCTAAGATCGTGAAGGTCATCATGAAGTGGTCCCGTCCATCCGCCCTTCTCCTTTCCGCGTTGCTCCAACTCGCGCCGTTGTGCCGCGGCCTCGCGCCCGAAGCGGCGTCGCTGGCGTCGCCATGGACCGTCGTGATGCGGTGGATCGTGGGCTCGATCGCGGTGAACGGCGCGTTCCATGCGGTGTCCGGAGCGACCGGCCTCACGGTCACGCAAGGCACGGGCCCGGGCGTCAGCCCGAAGGGGACGAACGGTCTGGTCCTCTCCGGCTATCGGGTGCAGGTCACCAGCGCGGACTACGGGACGGCCAAAGCCTATGTCTTCACCGGCTTGCCGGCAGGATTGAAAGGCAGCCTCCAAGGGGTGGTCACCGGCACGCCGACCGAAACGGGAACCTTCACCGTCCGGGTCACTGGATACGAAAAGAGCCCCCCCAGCGGACACAACTTCACGGCAAACATCAGCCTGCCCATCGCCGACCAGAACCCCGTCATCGTGCGTCCCCCGGCGGGCCGGACCGTCGCGGTGGGCTCGCCCGTGACGTTCGACGTCGCAGCCGAAGGCACGAGCCTCAAGTACCGCTGGCTGAAGGACGACATCGAGCTGGCGAAAGCGACCAACGAAACCTACACGGTCGCGTCCGCGACATCGGCCTCCGCGGGCAGCTACAAGGTCCGCGTGTCGAACGCCGCCGGGGTGGTCATCAGCGCATCCGCGGTGCTCACCGTGACGGCCGCAGGTCCGACCCTGCTCGTCTCGCCGACGGCCAAGACCGTGCATGAAGGCGAACCCACCTCGTTCCAGGTGACCGCCGAAGGCTCTGCGCCGCTCACCTACCAATGGAGCAAGGACGGGGTGCCACTCCCCGGCGCCACGGCCGCGACGCTTCTTTTGGCCAAGGTCTCGGCCTCCGACGCAGGCGACTATTCGGTGGCGGTGACCGGTCCTTCCGGCACCACCACGGCCCGTCCCGTGAAGCTGACCGTTGCCCCGCCGCTGGCCATCGCGCTCGTCTCGCTGTCCGAAGTCCAGACGACCCTGACCTTCGGGAGCATCGCCGGCCGGAACTACGTCGTGGAGGCGACCGATACTTTGGGAACCGGCGCATGGACTTCCGTCCTGGCCGTGACCGCCGCCGGGCCCTCGACGATCTTCAACGATGCGCGTGGCTCTTCGCCGTTCCGATATTGGCGGGTCCGGACCGAAGCGGAGCCGCCTTAGACAGTACATTTTCTATCCGCTCACATCCAACAATGGATGAGGCGAACGAAAGCCGGACACTGAAAGAACGCCAAGAGCGGTGCTTGGTCCTTGTCGGGCGCAGGGCGATCAACCTTTTGCTTCCGGAGATTGGTCGGATGCCGTCAAGTGTTCCTCGCGATTCTCGCAGGCGACCTCAGGACGGGTTCAGATCCCGCTGAGCAGACTATCTCACCGTCTGGATGGTCTCCATCGGGGGAGGGATGTTCGAGTACAGTTCCTCGATGAATCCATGGGGAGGGATGCCTAAACGCTTGGTGACCGCGGTCACACCGATTTCTCTGGCCTGTTTGAACACGTTTGTGAAAAGGGCTCTGTAAGTGAAGCGGTCGGAATCAATCAACCGGGTCCTCCTTGCCCTTTCCTCGTCGGACAGTATCGAGTCGTACCTTACGTCGTCCATCTGTTCTTCGACCTCGCCAAGATATCGGTCGAGCTGGATCCTCTGGATGTTCACTTCCCGAACCGCATTGATACAGATTGCGACGGTCGCCGGGTCTTTCGGAAGATCATATCGATCTAGAAGTGCGACGGTCGCGTTGCTCGTGGCCCCGTGGGTGCCCGGGGCGTAGGTCATTATCGTCTTCTGGGAGTCGAGGCTGCTTCCAGCTGACCCCGGCTCGACGCGGTGCCCCCGCACGGACGCCTCTTTCTTATCCGGCGACCTTGCGCCTTGGCCCCCTTCATCTGGATCGGTGTCGGTCACTTTTAGAGATGGTCTCCGCAGCCCCGTCAGGATAAGGGCGGCGATAGCGAGAATCAAAACCCCGGATGCGGCCAATTTTTTCATCCGATTGTCCTGGCTATTGTCGTGTGATCGTTCCGCCATTGGCCCAATAGTTGACATGCGGGTACTCCCATATGATCGACCCGTTCCGAGGGACGCCGTAAGACGATGTCTTCTTGACACCTTCGGCGACCACACCGTTCAAGCAGTTGTCGGAGTGTTTATCCGTAATAAAATTCATGATCACGGTAGCATTGTCCGGAGGCGTGTAGAATGGATTCGGTGTCTGCGAGACCACGGTATGGGTCAAAATCATGCTCCATTGTGAAGTCTGGGTCTTCCTGAACCGCACGGGGGAACCGATTTCGCAAAGGGTACTGGCCCGGGTCAACGGCATCCCGGTCGGAGGACCGACCTCGAACGGGTCGTTGTCGGAGCGCTCGACTACTCCTTCATCGGTCACGATTGTCGAGTACCGATATGAATTATCGAGCGTACGGAAGACATAAAACCGTGTCCTCGTGATCTTGTCTGAGACCAAGAACTCACCAATCTCGGTGAACGTATAGCTCTTGAGCAGGCCTGTTATGGTCGACGTCTCGGCACCGAACCATCCAGTGGAGATCTGGCTGGACACCTGGACGATCAATCCGATGCCGTTGAGGATCAAGTTCCCGGTCTCTCCGGCCCCGAGGCATCGAGGGAGGCACAGCGATGCGACGGACACGATCACAGCGATCCGGTGGCGACGCCATGCCTTCAGGGCGGTGATGTTCTTCATGATTGTCATAGATATTTCCTCTATCGAGGCTTTGGCAGGTTGTTGGAAGCCCTTTGTTGCCGTTGTACTACGATGATTGCGGTCTTGGATATTTATAGTAATGTTTTACCTTAATGTCAATAGGTTTTTTGTGCGCGTGCGTCCGGTCGCCAGACAGGCCCGGGTTCCAGCACCGGCCCCACCTGCTCCGCCACGGATCTCTTCTGGGCTGCTCCTCGTGACGTCCGGCTTGTGCTGGATGCGGTCCTCCCGTCCTGGAACCGCCGGAGCCCACTGCCGCGCCTCATGACGACCGGCGCCACCGATGACGCCGCCGGCTCTGCGCCCGGGGGACGGGGTCCCATCCAGTGGGTGCTCATTTCGCGGGACCGCTTTGCCGGGATGCTGTCCTTTCCGTCGTCGATACGGCCTATGCGCTCGCGGAGCGCGATATGCTGTGATCGACCGCGCGGGACGAACGTGGGTTCTGCGCGGCGGAAGCGAGGTGCGTTATCGGAAATGGTGCTGAACCTGGGCACGACCGGGACGCATCCCGCCTCACCTCCGATCCCCCGAAACTCCCGCTGAATCTTCCTCTCCCACTGCTATGCTCTCGCCATGAAGGCATCTGCATGGATCATCGGTATCGCCCTCGCCACCGCAACCGGTGCACAGGCAGCCGATCCGTCCATCGAGGACGTGCTGAAGGCCAGCGAACAAGCCCTCCGCGAGAATCTCGACCCGCGTGTGGCCGAGCTCTTCCCGCCGCTCGACGTGGCGTCGGCGGGCCGCCTCGTGAGCCGGATCCAGGACGCCTTCGCCGGCGACGACGTGGTCGACATCGCCCGTTTCAAACAGGTCGCCGAGGCCGCGCTGCCGCTGCTCGAGCAAGACGCCGCGTCGCGTCCCTATGCCGCATGGCTGCGGACGCGGATGGATTACTTCCAAGCCGCCGATGATCTTCGCCGCATCGCGCCGGCACCGCCGACGAAGCCCAAGCCGTCCACGCCCGGGAAGCCCGCGCCCAAACCGACAAACCCGACGCCGACGCAACAGCGGCAGGTCTGGACCCGGGTTGTCGCGACCGAACCGTGGCCGGCGGAGGCGAAGCGCTACGTTCCGATGCTGAAGCCGGTGTTCGTCTCCGAAAACGTGCCGCCAGAGCTCGTGTGGCTGGCCGAGGTCGAGTCGCGGTTCAACCCGGAGGCGCGCAGCCCGGCCGGCGCGGCCGGGATGTTCCAGATCATGCCGCCGACGGCGCAGCGCATGGGCCTGGCGATGCGGCCGACCGACCAGCGGTTCCAGGCCGAGAAGAGCGCCCGCGCCTCAGCCAGGTACCTGCGCACGCTGCACGGCGAATTCCACGACTGGCCGCTGGCGCTCGCCGCCTACAACGCCGGCGACGGGCGGGTCCGCCGGCTGCTGGCGAAGTCGAAGGTCAAGAGCTTCGACCACATCGCATCCGGCCTGTCGGCGGAGACGCAGATGTACGTGCCGAAGATCGAGGCGTTGATCCAGCGCCGCGAGGGCAAGGCGCTGGCGAAGCTGTGACGGGGCGGAGTCGGACGGTTCACTTCCCGTCGTCGTCGTCGTCCGCGTCCTTCGTCACCGCCCACTCGGGATAGGGGATCGCGCTGCCCTTCATCGCGTGCCAAAGGATGCGGTTGAGCACGTCCTCCGGCGCCTTGTCGACCTCGCGGAAGTTCAGCTTCGCGGAGACCTCGGCGTCACGCCGGAGCACCGGATCGTGGATGGCCTGCGGCGCCGGGTTCATCTGGTCGAGCGGGATGTGGTTCGGCACGGCGGTGAAGGGCGTGAAGTCCGGCCGATCGGTGAAGCACTCGGACATCGACGTCGCGCTGGCGTCGAACTGGTTCATCGGCGGCAGCCCGAGGATCTGCTCCATCGTGCGGATGAGGCTGGTGGTGTTGTATTGCGTGGACACCACCGCGCCGCGCTTGGCGTAGGGGCTGATGCAGTACGCCGTCGTGCGGTAGCCGCTCACGTGGTCCCAACCGGCCTGCGGATCGTCCTCGATGCCGAAGATGGCGGTCTCTGGCCAGAACCGGCTCTTCGAGATGGCCTCGACGATACGGCCGAAGGCGAGGTCGTTGTCGGCGACGCACGACGCGGGCGTGGGCGATCCTTTGCTGGTGCCGCTGGTGTGGTCGTTCGGCAGGCAGA